>NZ_JBEZHQ010000016.1:0-178669 GCF_040650675.1 Streptomyces sp. NPDC048637 | reverse complement strand
ATGACCTCGGAAATGATGCCGAAGAACGGCAGGGCGATGATGTACACCTCGGGGTGGCCGAAGAACCAGAAGAGGTGCTGCCAGAGCAGTGCGCCACCGTTTGCCGCGTCGAAGACATGCGCACCGAATTTACGGTCCGCCTCCAGCGCGAACAGCGCCGCCGCCAGCACCGGGAAGGCCAGCAGAACCAGCACACCGGTCAGCAGCACATTCCAGGTGAAGATCGGCATCCGGAACATCGTCATGCCGGGGGCCCGCATGCAGATGATCGTCGTGATGAAGTTGACCGAACCGAGGATCGTGCCGAATCCGGAGAAGGCCAGACCCATGATCCACATATCGCCGCCGATCCCGGGGGAATGCACCGAGTCGGAGAGCGGGGCGTAGGCGAACCAGCCGAAATCGGCGGCCCCTTGAGGCGTCAGAAAGCCACCGACCGCGATCAGTGAACCGAAGAGATAGAGCCAGTACGCGAACATGTTCAGCCGGGGAAAGGCGACATCGGGCGCGCCGATCTGCAGCGGCATGAGCCAGTTCGCGAACCCGGCGAACAGCGGCGTCGCGAACATCAGCAGCATGATCGTGCCGTGCATCGTGAACGCCTGGTTGAACTGCTCGTTCGACATGAGCTGGTGGCCGGGGCGGGCCAGCTCGGCGCGCATCACCAAGGCCATCAGACCGCCGAGGCAGAAGAAGGCGAACGCGGTGACCAGGTAGAGCGTGCCGATGGTCTTGTGGTCGGTGGTCGTCAGCCACTTCACGGGAAACTTCATGCCCGGTAGGTGTCCGGAGCCGCCGCGATCCTCACTGCCCGCGGTGGCGAAAGGCCCGGCAACGGGGTGGGAAGTCTCACCGCGGAGGGTGTGAAGATCGGGGCCATGCCGGACACCAAGGGTTCATGAGCACGGACGACGCCTTCGCCGAGGCCTATCGCGCGCACTACTGGGCGGTCAGCCGCTTTGTGGCGCGGCGGCTGGACGGGCAGGCAGACGAGGTCGAGGAAGTGGTGGCGGAGGTCTTCTCCATAGCCTGGAGACGCCGCGCCGAGCTCCCCGACGCGCCGCTGCCCTGGCTGTACGGGGTGGCCCGGAACTGTCTGGCCAATACGGTGCGGGGGCTGGGCCGTTACCGGCGGCTGCTGCACCGGCTCGGCAATCACGAGGCGGCGCACCGCCGGCAGACCGTGGACAGTCCGGACACCGAGCGCCCCGGCTCCTGGGTGCATGAGGCGCTGGCCCGCCTCTCCCCCGCCGACCAGGAGGTGCTCCGGCTGACGGCCTGGGAGGAACTGACCATCGAGGAGCTGGCGGTGACCCTGGGGTGCGGCCAGAGCGCGGCGGCCATGCGGCTGCACCGGGCGCGCGGCCGGCTCCGTACCCAGATCGAGCGGATGCGCCAGCGCGCCACCGCCCGCCCCGACGCGCCCCCACCACGGCCCGACGCGCCCCCCTCACCGGCACCGGCGCCGCGCCCGGCCACTCCCCGCCCCCTCTCCCCCCACCCCGTACCGACCCGAGCGGGAGGCCGCCGCCATGACTGAGGAACTGGAGCTGCTGCGACAGGCCGACCCCGTCTCCGCCGACGAGGGACCCTGGCGCGACCGCCCGCTGACCGCGCGGGCGGAGGCCCGTCTGGCGGCGTTGACGGCCGGTGCCGCGCCGCGCGCCCGCCCGCGTCCCGTGCGCCGGCGCCGTCTGCTGATGGGGCTGACCGCCGTGTCGTCGGCCGCCGTCGCCGCCCTGGTGCTCACCTTCTCCGGCGCCGGCAGCAGCCCCGCCGTCGCCGCGCCCGTCGCCCTCCCCCTGCACGCCGACGCGCCGTCCGTGTCGCTGGACGTGCTCGCCCGCAGGGCGGAGGCCAGGGCGCGGGCGGCGGGTGCCGAGGACGGGCCGCGGCGGGGCAGCCATCTGCAGAGCTGGTACATGAGCATGGAGGCGGGCCCGGACGCCGCGCCCCCCGTGACCGTGCCCGAGGAGCGCATCACCAGCTGGAACGACGACGGCAGCGGCTCGGAACTGGTCGTCGCCACCGACCCTCGGCACCCGGGCCGTCCGGTGATCCACGACAACGACGGCCGGTGGCAGACCGTGAGCGACGGCAAGGTCCTGCACCGCAAGACCTATCCGGCGGGCTCGGAGGCCCAGCACGGCGGGCTGGCCGCCCGTACGAAGCCCCCGACGGACGCCGGGGCGCTGCGCGAACAGCTGTCGTGGCTGTACGGCGGGGCGGACGGCACCAGCACGACGCCGCAACTTCTGTCGGCGCTCTCCTCGTTCCGCCAGGAGTGGACGCCGGGGCCGCGGGAGACGGCCGCCCTCGTCCGGATGCTGGCCGATGCGGACGGTCTGCGGCAGGCGGGGGTGGTCACCGACCGGCTGGGCCGGCGCGGGCAGGCATATGTGTACGACGGCCCGGACGGTGCGGCGAATTCCACCCGCCAGATGGTGATCCTCGATCCGCGGACCGGCGAACTTCTGGGCCTGGAGATCACCTTCACCAAGGACGAACCGGAGTTCAAGATCACGTCGGGCGAGGTCATGTCGTACGAGGCATGGATGCCGTAAGGCAACGGCCTCCCGCGGACGGCTGGGCCGACGCTCCTGGCCGCGTCCCCGAGTGGCGGGCCGGGCGGTCATGGCCGCGTTTCCGAGTGGCGGGCCGGGCGGTCATGGCCGATCCTTGAGGGAACGCGACGATCCACCTCGGCGCGGCGGTGCACTGCGCCCGCCGCGCCGTTCTCCTGCCCGGCACCCCACCCCGGCGCGTGACGCACGTCACAACCGGCCGATGGTTGCAACAGAACTTCGCGATATGGATCACAGGCAGAGGCGTCGCAAACCGCTTCGCGAAATGGAGTTTCCCCTGCAAGGAGCGGGTATACGGCCGACTGCGCGGTCGTCCGCGCACTGTCCGTGATGATCCGGTCTGCCCCTATGGTCGACCTTTGCCCGTCGCGTCATGACGGGCCTTGCCCGCCTCCCCACGGCGGGCAGTGTCATGTTGTCGTCCAAAGAGAGCGCAGGCGAGCGAACACGTGCCGACGCAGTCCCCCGTCGCACCCGGGCCCCGTCACCCCGTCGGCAGCGGAGCCGATACCCCATCCGGTCTCCGGAAGGACCGCGGGGCGGATCCCGCGCACCACACCTCGGGCGAGGTGACCGTCGTCGATCCCGCGATGGTCAAGCGTGCGGTGTCGGCCGCCGCCCTCGGCAATGCGATGGAGTGGTTCGACTTCGGCGTGTACAGCTACATCGCGGTCACCCTCGGACATGTCTTCTTCCCGTCCGGGAATCCGACCGCGCAGTTGCTGTCGACGTTCGGAGCGTTCGCAGCGGCGTTCCTGGTACGTCCCATCGGCGGCATGGTCTTCGGGCCGCTCGGTGACCGGATCGGCCGGCAGAAGATTCTCGCGATCACCATGATCATGATGGCGGCGGGCACCTTCGCCATCGGCCTGATCCCGTCCTATGCCTCCATCGGCGTCGGCGCACCGATCCTGCTGCTCGTCGCCCGCCTGGTACAGGGCTTCTCCACCGGTGGTGAATACGGTGGCGCCTCCACCTTCATCGCCGAGTACGCACCGGACAAGAAGCGCGGATTCCTCGGCAGCTGGCTGGAGTTCGGCACCCTGGCCGGCTATGTCGGCGGCGCCGGCCTGGTCACCCTGATGACCGCGCTGCTGTCCACCGAGGACCTGCAGTCCTGGGGCTGGCGCATCCCGTTCCTGATCGCCGGACCGATGGGCATCATCGGCCTCTACCTGCGGATGCGGCTCGAAGAGACCCCGGCCTTCGCGCAGTTGGAGAAGGAGGCGCGGACGAAGGAGAAGGAGCGCCGCGAGGTCGAGAAGCGGATCGGTATCCGCGAGATGATCTTCGGCCAGTGGCGGTCGCTGCTGCTGTGCGTCGGACTGGTCCTGGTCTTCAACGTCACGGACTACATGCTGCTGTCGTACATGCCGAGCTACCTGACCTCGGAGCTGAAGTACGACGAGACGCACGGGCTGCTGGTCGTGCTGGCCGTGATGGTCCTGATGATGGCGGCCCAGCCGTTCGCGGGCCGGCTCACCGACCGCTTCGGCCGCCGTCCGGTCATCGCCGCGGGCTGCCTCGGCTTCCTGGTGCTGTCCGTGCCCGCCCTGCTGCTGATCCGGCAGGGGTCGCTGGCCGCCATCGCGGTGGGTATGGCCGCGCTCGGCCTGCTGCTGGTCACCTTCACCTCGTCGATGCCGGCCACGCTGCCCGCGCTGTTCCCGACCAAGGTCCGCTACGGCTCCCTGTCGATCGGCTTCAACGTCTCCGTGTCGCTCTTCGGCGGGACGACGCCGCTGGTGGTCACCGCCCTGATCGGCGCGACCGGCAACAAGATGATGCCCGCCTACTACATGATGGCGGCGGCCGTCGTCGGCGGTATCGCCGTCCTGCTGATGTCGGAGAGCGCCCGTAAGCCGCTCCCCGGCTCCCCGCCGGCCGTCGAGACCGAGGCGGAGGCGCAGGAGATCCGCCGCGCCGCCACGGCCGACGCGGCGGTCTGACACCCCGCGGACTGCCCGCACCCAGACGCCACAGGGCCCGGCCGGAAGCTTCCGGCCGGGCCTCGGCGTTCCCCGACAGCCTCGTCGGCCGGGGCGCTGCGACCGCCGGTCAGCGGCCTTGCGGCTGTCCTTCGCCAGCGGCCGGCCCGTCTACCCCATGCGGCTCTCCCGTCTCGCCAAGACACCGCAATCGCTGGGGCTTTACGTCCTCGCACCCCACCGGATGGAGCCACGCAGCGCCATCGGCGGGGCCGAGCCCGAGATCTTCTTCGCGGGCCGGATCACCCCCGTGGGGTCACTGCGCAAACTCGGCGGCAACGGGAGAACTTTCCTGACCGCCCTCGACCAGAACTTCCCGCAGCCCCGGCGCATCACCGGCGACCACGAACTCCGCCGCACCGCCGCCGACACCCCGTTCCAGCGGGTCACCTACTCGGATGTACTGCTGAAGGCGGGCGGTGTCCCGGCCTGGGTGCTGACGGTCGGCGCGACGCTGTTGCTCCTGGTGGCGGCGGCCGCACTGACGCCGGTCCTGCGCAGGCGCCGCCGGGTGCCGCCGCGGCGTCCGGTGCCGCCGCACCTGACGTGACCGGGCCGATGCCCCGGGTGTGGCGGGGCACGGCCGTGGCTCTCTGCCCTGACCTGCGTCCCTTTGGCGCCATGCGGCACGATGGTCGCTATGAGCATCGTGAAGATCAATGTACTGGCCGTCCCCGCCGAGCAGCGCGACGTCCTGGAGAAGCGCTTCGCGGCGCGCGCCGGCACCGTGGACTCCTCGGACGGCTTCGAATGGTTCGAGTTGCTGCGTCCCGTCGAGGGCACCGACCAGTACCTCGTCTACACCCGGTGGCGGGACGAGGAGTCGTTCCAGGCGTGGATGGAGGGCCCGATGAAGGCCGCGCACCAGCAGGGCGGCGCCGAGGGCGGTGAGCGGCCAAAGCCTGCCGCGTCCGGTTCCACGCTGTGGTCCTTCGAGGTGGTGCAGCAGGCCGGGCCGAAGCAGGGCTGACCGTCGCTGGCGGCGTCACCCGAAATCCGTTGCGCGACGGGCCGGACCGACCGCGACAATGGCGCCATGAGTGACGCCGCCACGCTCCGTCTCCCCTGGGCCGTCTCCGCCGAGCCGGCCGGCTCTCCGGACGCCGGAGCGCTGCTGCGCGAGTACTACACCGAGGTGGCCGACCGCTACTTCGCGCTGCACGAGGACCGCCGTTCGACGCCGGAGGAGATCGCGGAAGGGCTGGCGGAGTACCCCAGCGCCGATCTCGCACCGCCGGGCGGCGTGCTGCTGGTGGCGCGCCACGGTGATGAAGTGGCGGGCTGTGCCGGGGTGCGGCTGCTGGATGCGCGCACCGCGGAGCTCAAGCAGATGTTCGTGCGGCCCGACCGGCGCGGGCTGGGCGGCGCGGGTGCGCTGCTGCGGGCCGCCGAGGCGGCCGCGGTGCGGCTGGGCGCCGAGCGGATCCGGCTCGACACCCGGCTGGATCTGGTGGAGGCCGTCGCGCTCTACCGGCGGCACGGCTTCCTGGAGATCGATCCGTACCACGACGACCTTTACGCGGAGATCTTCTTCGAGAAGCGGCTGGACGGGGGCCTGTTGCGGGGCTAGGTGTGTTGTCCCGGCCTACCCGCCTGGCCTGCTCACTTCGCCAGGTCCGGCGGCTGGGGTGCGGGCGGATGGGTGCGCGGCAGCGGCGGCCGGGCGTCGCCGTTGTGCGGCTCCTCCGCGTCCGAGCCGCACAGCTCCGCCGTCAGCTCGTGGACGAGTTCGGTGAGGTCGGTGGGCCGGTCCCTGGTCCACCAGTCGCCCAGCATCTCCGCGAGCGACTCCTGACGGGCCGCCGAGAGCCGCTCCGCGGTCTCCCGTCCGCGGCCGGTGAGCAGCAGCAACAGCCCTTCGCGGGTGGCGAGTCCGCGTACCTCGATCTGGCGGACGCTCTCGGCGATCACTCCCAGCGGCACGGTGCTGCGTTCGGCGAGCAGTCCCGGTTCCACCGAGCCGTAGCGGTGGATGCGCAGGATCAGCCAGGCGGCGGCCGGTTTGAGGTCCAGTCCTGCCCGTGCGGCGATCTTCTCGTAGATGTGCTTGCGGCCTTCTCTGCTGCCGAGGGTGGACAGGGCGCGGGCGACCTCGTCGCGTGAGGACCGCTCGACGGGGTTGGAGGAGAGCACCTCGCTGGTGTCGGGCGCGGTGACACTGCTGCGCAGCGGCTCCTCCTTGAGGAACCAGGCCAGCGTGAAGGCGACCAGGACGACCGGGACCGCGTAGAGGAAGACATCGGTGATCGAGACGGAGTAGGCGTTGAGGACACCGGCCCGCTGCCCGGCCGGCAGCTGGGCGACGGTCCGCGGGTCCTCGGCGATCCTGGAGGGGTCGATGCCGGGCGGCAGTTGCTGTCCGGCGAGGGCGTCCGCGATCCGCGGGCCGAGGTTGCCGGCGAAGATCGTGCCGAAGATGGAGACACCGAACGAGGCGCCGATGGAGCGGAAGAACGTGGCGCCGGAGGTGGCCACGCCCAGGTCCTGGTAGGGCACGGCGTTCTGCGCGATGAGCACCAGCACCTGCATGACCAGGCCGAGTCCGAAGCCGAAGACGAAGAAGCTGGCGCTCATCCCGGCGACGCCGCTTCCCGGATCGAGCTGGTGCAACAGCAGCAGACCGAGCGCCACGACACCGGTGCCGGCGATCGGGAAGACCTTGTAGTGGCCGGTGCGGCTGACGATCTGCCCGGAGCCGGTGGAGGCCAGCAGCATGCCGACCACCATCGGCAGCATGTGCACTCCGGACATGGTCGGGCTGACGCCTTGCACCACCTGCAGGAACGTCGGCAGATAGGTCAGCGATCCGAACATCGCGAAGCCGATGACGAAGCCGATGACGGCGGTGAGCGAGAAGGTGCGCAGCCGGAACAGGCGCAGCGGCAGGACGGGTTCGGCGGCCCGGCGCTCGATGAGGAGGAAGGCCCCCAGCAGGACGACGCCGAGGACGCCGCATCCCACGACCTGCCAGGAGGCCCAGGGGTAGGTGACGCCGCCGAGCGAGGTCACCAGCACGAAGCAGGCGGCGACCGCGGCGATCACCGCGGTGCCCAGGTAGTCGATCCGGTGCGGGGTACGGCGGCGCGGGATGTGCAGCACGGCGGCGATGACGGCGAGCGCGACGATGCCGACGGGCACGTTGATGTAGAACACCCAGCGCCAGCTGAGGTACTCCACGAACAGCCCGCCGAGCAGCGGGCCGAGGACGCTCGTGGCGCCGAAGACGGCACCGAACAGCCCCTGGTACTTCCCCCGTTCGCGGGGCGGCACGATATCGCCGACGATCGCCATCGACAGCACGATCAGCCCGCCGCCGCCCAGCCCCTGGAGGGCCCGGAAGGCGATCAGCTCGCCCATGTCCTGCGCGATGCCGCACAGCACCGAGCCGATCAGGAAGATCACGATGGCGGTCTGGAAGAGCTTCTTGCGTCCGTACAGGTCACCGAGCTTGCCCCAGAGGGGAGTCGCGGCCGTCGAGGCCAGGAGGTAGGCGGTGACGACCCAGGAGAGGTGGTTGAGCCCGCCGAGGTCGCTGACGATCGTGGGCAGCGCGGTGGCGACGATGGTCTGGTCGAGCGCCGCGATGAGCAGGCCGAGCAACAGCGCGCCGATCGCGACGAGGACCGTACGCCGGGACCGGTCCTCGCCCGGGACGGCCGGAGCGCCGGTGTCCTGCGCCATGAGCGTTTCCCTCCGTTCCTGAGCGTCCCTTGCGGTGCCGGGGCCCGTTCCTGAGCGTCCCTTGCGGTGCCGGGGCCCGGAGCGTCCTTGGTGCGGTGGCGGGGCCCCGGGGAGAGCCCCGTGCGGTGCCTGGCCGTCCGTCCCGTCCCGGGCCACCGCCGGCCGCCCTTCCCGTTGTGCCCCTCCTTCGGGCTTCTTCCATCCTGGGCGGTTCCGCCGGATATGGCCCGCCGAGTGGTGCCCGGAATCGGGGGTCGCCCGGGGAACACCCGGGGGATGCCGGGCGGATGTCGTCGAGCGCCTGCGCGGACCGGTGGGGCGTCTGGATAATCGCTGCCGGTTCGATGCCTCCAGGGAGGGGAACACCCGTGACGGCACAGACCTGTCCGTACTGCTGCGCCCCCGTACGCGGCGGCGGCCGGCCGGCCTGCCTGTGCGCGGCGGTCGAGGCGGACGACTTTGATCCGCTGCGCATTCGGCCGTACGTGTCACTGCCCGACGAAGACGAGGGCGGGGACGAGGACGAGCACGGGGAGGCGGGCGGCGGGGGCGCCGGGGACGACGGCGGGGCGGGCGGCACGGGCCTCGGCCGGGGCGACCCGCTCGACGACTTACCCGGGGTGGACGCGGCGGTGCACCGCGCCGGCGGCCCGTCGTCCGCCACCGACCCACCCCTCGCTCCGGGCCCGGCGGGCCCGTCGTCCGCCGGGCCCGCCGACCCCCTGGCGCCCCGGATGCGGCGCCGCCCCGCCCCGGCCTCCCGGACGTTCCACGCGTGGGAGGAGCCAACGGAGAGACCGACGGAGGCGCCAACGGTGCAGCCGGCCACCGCGTCGGCCACTGCGTCGGCCACCGGAAGCTCCCCCTCACTGCGCCGCAAGCGCGTCCTGCCCGCCGTCCTGCTGACCGCCGGTGCCGCGGTGGCCGCCACGGCCGTGCTGATCGGTACCGATGCGCTCTCCGGCGGCACCCAGACCCGGGCTACGGCGCCCGGCCGCGGCGCCGCCTCTCCCAGCGCCGCCCTCCCGACCGGCGGCGCATCCGCCCCCGCACCGAGCAGGGCGGCCTCCCCCACCGCGACCCGCTCCCCGTCGCCGGACGCGACCGCCCCCGAGGCCACCGCGCGGGCCCACCGGACCCCGGCCCCGCATCCCCCCGCCCCCACCCGGGCCTCCGGCAGCGTCTCGGACTCCCCCGCCACCCATGGCCCCAGCGCCCCGCCCACGGGACCGATCGTGCTGCGCGAGGGGGCCGGCGGCCCGGAAGTGGTGGAGCTGCAGGGGCGGCTGCGGCAGCTGGCGGGGTATCCCGGGCCGGACGACGGCCGCTACGACGCGGACGTACGGGACGCCGTATCGCGCTACCAGCGGGCCTACGGGGTGGCGGGCGATCCGGACGGCGTCTACGGCGCACCGACCCGGGCGTCCCTGGAGTCCCGGACGCATGAGCCGTAGCCCCGGTGCGCGGGGCGCTCACCGGCCTGGTGCGCGAGGCGCTGACCAGCCTGGTTGTCGGCAGCGGCTGCGTTTTGTATCGTGAAGGAACAAAGTGGTTCCGCCCGCACTCCCTGACCGGCGGGCGGGACCGCTCTGTTCCTTCTGCATGTGCGCGATCCGCACCCTCCGTATGCCCGTAGCGCCCAGGAGCCCGCCGATGACGGCCACCACCACGCTCACCGCCCGCGCCCTGCTGCTGGACATGGACAGCACGATCGTGAACTCCGAGGCCGTCGTCGAGCGCTGCTGGCGCCGCTGGGCGGCCGAGCAGGGGCTGGACGCGGACGAGGTGCTCCAGGTCGTCCACGGCCGGCAGGGCTGGGCCACCATGGCCGCGCTGCTCCCGGACCGCCCGATGGAGCTCAACCTGGCGGACAACCGCCGGATGCTGGCTCAGGAGACCGCCGAATTGGACGGTGTGGTGCCGGTCCCCGGCGCCCCCGCGTTCATGGCCTCCCTCGCCGCCCTCCCGCACGCCTTGGTGACCTCCGCCGACATCCCGCTCTCCGACGCCCGGATGGGCGCGGCCGGACTGGCCGTGCCGGCCGTGCGGATCACGGCGGAGAGCGTGAGCGCCAGCAAGCCCGACCCGGAGGGCTTCCTCAAGGGCGCCGCCGAGCTGGGCTTCGCCCCCGAGGACTGCCTGGTGTTCGAGGACTCCGAGGCGGGCATCGAGGCGGGCCGGGCCGCCGGGATGCGGGTGGTCGGCATCGGCGACCGCGCCGCCGCGTTCGCACCCACCGTGCAGGTGCCCGACCTCACCCGGGTCCGTGTCGAGGCGCTGGCGGACGGCATGATCGCGGTGCACGTCACGGCCTGAGAGCGGCTCCGGGCTCCCCCGAGGGGCGGGCCCCGGCGACGACCCGCCCCGCGCCCGTCCTCAGCCCGCGATCGCCTCGTACAGGCTGAAGCCCGCGAGCAGCAGCATCACGCCCGCCGCGACCTTGGTGATGAGCTTGAGCGGCACATACTTCATCAGCGTGCGGCCGCCCAGGATGCCCAGGCCGGCCACGGCCCACAGCGCCAGGACGGCGCCGACGCCGACCGAGAGCGGGTCGTCGTAACGGGCCGCGAGGTTGGCGGTCATGATCTGGGTCAGATCGCCGAACTCGGCGACCAGGATCATCATGAAGCCCGCCCCGGAGACCTTCCAGAAGCTCTGGTCGGCGGGCTTCTTCACCTCTTCCTCGTCGTCCCCCTTCCTGAACAGCAGCACGGCGGCGCCCGCAAGGAAGAGGACACCGACCACGCCCTGCACCAGGCGGTGCGGGAGCAGGGTCAGCACGCTGCCCGCGGCGATGGCGAGGGCGACATGCACCAGGAAGGCGGCGGCGACACCGGCGAAGACATACGAGGCGCGGTAGCGGGTGCCGAGCATCAGACCGGCGAGGGCGGTCTTGTCGGGCAGTTCGGCAAGGAAGACGACGCCGAAGACGACGGCGGCGACGGTGAAGCTGAACACGGGGTGGATACCTCGATCGGTCGGGCCGCACCAAAGGGGCCCGGGAAAGGGGTCGCTTCGGCACGGCAGCGTCAAACACTGCGGCCGAAGGTCTCGCTGGCGCGGCACTGCTGCGTACCGCGCTCCGGGCGCCGGCTCGCCACGTCGTCACAGCGCGGAACGCGCTCCACCAGGGGTGGTGGTCGGGCAACGGGCGGGCAGTATGTCGACGGTCCGGCAGAGAGCTACTCCCCTTCTGCTGCCGTCAAGGGTACGCGGTGCAGCCTTCCGCGCGCGACCAGCTCCAGCACCACCGCACAGGCGGTCGCCTGCACCGCCAGCAGGGCCACCAGCACGAACAGCTGCACCGCACCGGCCTGTACGGGTGAGGCCCCGCCCAGCAGCATGCCGACGAACGCGCCGGGGAGTGTGACCAACCCCACGGTCCGGGTCTGATCGAGCCCCGGCAGCAGGGCGTCCGACGCGGCCGGGCGGGCGACCTCCATCCGTGCGTCACGGTCGAGCAGCCCCAGCGCGAGGCCCGCCTCGAACTCGCCGTGCCGGGTCTCCAGCTCGTCCAGCGCCCGCCGCCCGCCCAGGACGGTGGCGGTCAGCGCGCCGCCGATCAGGATGCCGGTGACGGGGATGAGCACGAGTCCGCGCGGCGGCACCAGACCGGTGAGCAGCAGCAGACCGACGACCGGGACGACGCTGACGGCGATCGGCGCGGCGGCCCACCACCAGCTGCGGTTGCAGGTGATCCGGCGGCCGGCGGTCCGTACCGCCACCGCGAACATCAGCACGAGGAAGCCCATCAGCCGGGGAAGGGCGTGCACCACCCAGCCGATGAGGTAGGAGACGGCGGCCAGTTGGGCGGCGGCGCGCAGTCCGGCGACGGCGATGGCCCGGGCGTGGCCGAGGCGGGCCAGTGCGGCGATGGCCACGGCGGCGATCAGCAGGACGCCGAGGACGATCCCGAGAGTGGTGTTGACCGGCAGCAGCACGCGCCCACTGTAGGGGCGCCATAGGGGCGCACACGCCGGAGCGACACAACCGGAGCGCCGTTGTGCATTTATGGCGTCCTGTCAGCCCTTGAACTGACGTGGGCATGTCGTCACCCTGTTACCTGGTGCCCACCCCATGGAAACCCCACATCGACACCATGGGCGCGCACCGCACGTCAACTTCCCCCCACATTCCGGGAGTTTCGATGAAAAAGGTCTACGCGCGTCGCGTTTCGCTTGCCGCGGGTTCGGCCGCGGCCCTGGTCTGCACACTGGCGCTCAGCTGCCAGTCCGCCCAGGCGGCACCGCCCAGCCCGCCGGACGCCGGCACCGCACGGACGTACCTCGCCGACATCAAGGAACAGGCCGAGGGTCCGCAGGACGGCTACAGCCGCGACAAGTTCCCGCACTGGATCGACCAGGGCAAGAACTGCAACACCCGCGAAGCGGTGCTCAAGCGTGACGGCACGGACGTACAGCAGGACAGCAGCTGCAAGGCGACCAGCGGCAAGTGGGTCTCCGCCTACGACGACGCGACCTGGACCGACCCGGCCGACCTCGACATCGACCATGTCGTACCGCTGTCCGAGGCCTGGAAGTCGGGCGCCGCGCAGTGGACCACCGAGCGCCGCAAGGACCTGGCCAACGACCTCACCCACTCCCAGCTGATCGCTGTCACCGACAACCTCAACCAGGAGAAGGGTGACCAGGACCCGGCGAAGTGGCTGCCGCCGAAGAAGTCGTACCACTGCGAGTACGCCCGGATGTGGGTGTGGGTGAAGCATGAGTACGGCATGACCGCGGACTCCGCCGAGAAGGCCGCGCTGAAGAAGATCCTGGACGGCTGCTGACCCCCGCTCCTCAGGGGGACCGATCCTGCGCCCGCTCCTCAGGGGTGCCGATCCCGCGCGCCCGTCGGCCGGAAAATCACCGGCCGGCGGGCGCGCCGCCGTCCCGGTCACCCACCGCGCCGGTTGTGCTCTTATCCTCTGACCACGACGAGGGGAGGCACCCGATGGCCGGACTGCGCTTGGGGCCGCTGCTGCGGTATGTCGACGCGGACAGCGCGACGGTATGGGTGGAGACCGACCGGCCGTGCGTGGTGCACGTCCGCTGCGACGACGGCGCGGCCGGCGCACAGCACACCTGGCAGGTCGCCGGGCACCACTACGCGCTGGTCCCGGTGACCGGTCTGACGCCCGGCAGCGAGACGCCCTACCGGGTCCTGCTGGACGACGAGCACCAGGTCTGGCCGCTGCCCGACAGCCGCTTCCCCGCGAGCACGATCCGTACGCTCCCCGCCTCCGCACAGGAGCCCCTGCACTTCGCCTTCGGCTCCTGCCGCTGGTCCGCGACGCCCTCGAAGGCGGCGCACGACCCGGTCGGCCCGGACGCCCTGGACACCCTCGCCGCCACACTGGCCGCCGGTTCCGGACGGCAGCGCCCCGACGTGCTGCTCCTGCTGGGCGACCAGGTCTACGCCGACCAGACCTCGGAGGCGACCGCGCAGGTGCTGGCCGGGCGCCGCGACCTCACCGAGCCGCCCTGGAAACAGGTCGCCGACTACGAGGAATACACCTACCTCTACTACGAGTCCTGGCTCGACCCGGAGGTGCGCTGGCTGCTGTCCACGGTCCCCAGCTGCATGATCTTCGATGATCACGATGTAATTGATGATTGGAACACCTCGGCATCCTGGCTGACCCGGATGCGCGCGACCCCGTGGTGGCGCGAGCGGATACTCGGCGGCCTGATGTCGTACTGGGTGCACCAGCATCTGGGCAATCTCTCGCCCGCGGAGCTGGCCGCCGACGAGCTGTACGCACGCGTGCGGTCGGTGCCGGACGCAACGGAGCTGGTGCGGGAGTTCGCGGCCGGTGCGGACGCCTATGCGGCCCACGCACGCTGGAGCTACCGCCGCGACTTCGGCCGGGTACGGCTGGTCATGATCGATACCCGGGCCACCCGTGTCCTGGACGAGGGCAGCCGCGCGATGCTCGACAAGACCGAGGCCGAATGGCTGCGGCAGGCGGTGCTGGACGGGCGCGGCAGCTACGACCATCTGCTGCTCGGCAGTTCACTGCCCTGGCTGCTGCCGCACCTCATCCATGCCGGGGAGGGCTGGAACGCCGCCCTGTGCGCCGGAGAACGCGGCCCCCGCTGGGCCCGCAGAAGCGAGTTCCTGCGCCAGCGCGCCGACTTGGAGCACTGGGCGGCCTTCCCCGGATCGTTCACCGCCCTCACCGAGCTGATCGCCGAGGCCGGCTCCGGCCCGCACGCCCCGGCGACGGTCTGTGTGCTGTCCGGGGACGTGCACCATGCGTATGTGGCGGAGCCGCACTGGCGCGGCGCCGGTCCGCACCCCACGAGCCGGGTACTGCAGCTGACCTGCTCCCCCGTCCACAACAGCATTCCCGGCTCGCTGCAGGCCGGTTTCCGCTTCGGCTGGAGCCGGTCCGGCCGCTGGCTGGGCAAGCTGCTGGCCCGGCACGGGCGGCTGCCCCGGCCGGCGGTGAAGTGGCGGCGCACGGGCGGCCCGTGGTTCGGCAATCAGCTGATGACGCTGACGCTGGCGGGCCGTGCGGCGCGGCTCGCCCTGGACCAGACCCGCCGGGAGAAGCAGGGGAACGTCCGGCTCGTCACGGTCTGGCGTGCTGCGTTGGCCGATGCGCGCGTTGGCGGGGAAAGCGGTGGTGCGGGCGATCCGGCAGCGGGCACCGAACGGCCGAAGTCCGGATGATGCGGGCGATCCGGCGTCCGTGAGCCGTCGGCGGGGCGCCGGAGGCCAGGCGTCCGACCTGCGAATCCACCGCATTTTTTTGCCCACCCGGGTGCTCCGCCACGGGGTCGGGCGGTGATGATGGGGCGCACGTCTGCTCGTCGCCCGCTTCCCGGGCGGCCGCGCCCGCACGGGCCGGCCGTCCGCCGCCCCAGGGAGAGCTCCTCTTGGCCGCCGACCACATCGCCGACCACCGCCCCCGGCCCGCCATCGCCCTCGTCGGCGCCGGGCCGCGCGGGACGAGCGTGCTGGAGCGGATCTGTGCGTCGGCCACCGAACTGGCCCCGGGCTCCCGGCTGACCGTCCATGTCATCGATCCCGCCCCGCCCGGCGCCGGCCAGGTGTGGCGCACCGCCCAGCCGCCCGAGCTCCTGATGAACACCGTGGCCTCGCAGGTCACCCTGTTCACCGACGACAGCGTCGAGTGCGCCGGCCCGATACGCACCGGGCCGAGCCTGTATGCCTGGGAGGGGTGCGAGGTCGGCCCGGACGACTATCCGGGGCGTGCGCTGTACGGCCGCTATCTGGAGTGGGTCTTCCGCCACACGGTGCGTACGGCTCCCGAAGAGGTGACGGTCGTGACGCACCCGGCCTGCGCGGTGCGGCTGGCCGAGGCCCCCGACGGCTCGCAGTCCCTCACCCTCGACGACGGCCGGACGCTGCACGGCCTGGGGGCGGTGGTCCTCGCCCAGGGTCATCTGCCGACCGTCGCGGACGCGGAGCAGCGGCGCCTGGCCGACTACGCCGCCGGGCACGGGCTGCGCTATCTGCCGCCCGCCAATCCCGCCGATCTCTCCGCCGCCCTGGAGACGCTGGCGCCGGGCCGTCCCGTACTGCTGCGCGGTCTCGGCCTCAACTTCTTCGATCACATGGCGCTGCTGACGACGGCCCGGGGCGGCCGGTTCGTCCGGGGCGCCGACGGGGCGCTGACCTATCTGCCGTCCGGCCGCGAACCCCGGCTGTACGCGGGCTCCCGGCGCGGCATCCCGTACCACGCGCGCGGCGACAACGCGAAGGGCGCGCACGGCCGTCATCTGCCGATGCTGCTCACACCGGACGTGATAGCGGCCTTCCGCAAGCGCGTGGACTCCGGTGAGCTGCCCGACTTCCTGGCGGGGGTCTGGCCCCTGGTGGCCAAGGAGGTGGAGACGGTCTACTACGAGGCGCTGCTGGCGCGGCGGGGTGCGGGCGGTGCGCCGGGCCTCCTCTTCCAGGAGGGCTTCCGGCAGCGCTTCCTGGGCAGCGCGCACCGCAGCCCGGAAGAGGCCGCCGCCCTGGACGCGTTCGGGATCGCACCGGCCGAGCGCTGGGACTGGAACCGGGTGTCCCGGCCGCACGCGGAGCGGTCGTTCGCCGGCCGCGGCGCCTTCCGGGAGTGGCTGCTGGACCATCTGCGGGAGGACGTCGCACACGCCCGCCAGGACAATGTGTCCGGTCCGGTCAAGGCGGCCCTGGACGTGCTGCGGGATCTGCGCAACGAGCTGCGGCAGATCGTCGACCACGGCGGGCTGGCCGGTGCGTCCCGCCGCGACCATCTGGACCGCTGGTACACCCCGCTGAACGCCTTTCTGTCCATCGGGCCGCCGCGGCGCCGGATCGAGGAGATGACGGCACTGATCGAGGCCGGGGTGCTGGAGGTGGTCGGTCCCCGGATGACCGTCCGGCTCGGCTCCGCCGACGGCCGCGAGCCCGGTTTCACGGCACACTCGCCGGATGTGCCGGGCTCAGCGGTGACGGCGGCGGCACTGATCGAGGCGCGGCTGCCGGAGCCGGATGTCCGGCGGACCGCGGACCCGCTGCTGGCCCGGCTGCTGGCCGAGGGCGGCGGCCGGCCGCACACCGTGGACGGCTACGAAACGGGCGGGCTCGATGTGACGGCGAGCCCGTACCACCTCATCGAGGCCGGCGGGAGGCGCCATCCGCGGCGGTTCGCGGTCGGGGTGCCGACGGAGGGGGTGCACTGGGTGACGGCGGCCGGGGCGCGTCCCGGGGTGGGGTCGGTCACCTTGGCCGATACGGATGCGGTGGCGCGGGCGGCGCTGCGGGCGGCGGCCGAGGGAGGGGGCGGCGACGGCGTGGGTGCGGGCACGGCCTCGGCGACCGGTGTGGTTTCGGCGGCAGGTGTGGCCGCTTCCGGCCAAAGGTCCCATATGGCCAGAGGTTGAACTTGCAAGTACTGATTAGGTGTCCCTAACCTGTGCCCTTCACGGTTACCTCGTCCCCAGAAACCGTAGGAGTCCCCACATGGCCACACCGCTCACTTCGTTCACACAGAGATCCACCCCACACGCGCTCGCGCTCTTCCGCATCGTCATCGGCCTGCTCTTCGCCTGCCACGGCGCGTCCTCGCTCTTCGGCGTCCTCGGCGGCGCCATGGGGCAGGGCGGCACCGTCCCCACCGGCAGCTGGCCGGGCTGGTACGCCGCCGTGATCCAGCTGGCCGGCGGTCTTCTGGTGATGCTCGGCCTGGGCACCCGCGCCGCCGCGTTCATCAGCTCCGGCTCGATGGCGTACGCGTACTTCTCCGCGCACCAGGGCTCGGCGCTGTGGCCGATACAGAACGGTGGCGAGGCCTCCGCGATGTACTGCTGGGCATTCCTGCTGCTCTTCTTCACCGGCCCCGGCTCGTGGGCACTCGACCGGGTCTTCTTCGGTGACCGCGGCCAGGAGGCGGCCCCGACCGCTCAGCGGGAGCCCTCCGCCGCCTGACGCACCACTTCCCGGCGGGCACCGGAACATCCCGGCCCCGCCCCCTCACGGCCCGTACGGCATCTCCGCCGTACGGGCCGTGCCGCGTCCACGGGCGACGGACACGCCGGACGACGGACACGCCGGACGGCGACCGGCACCGGCCATTCCCGGTGCACCGGGCATACCGCGTATGCCGGGTGTCCCGTACGTAATGCCGCTTCCCCCCTCGCATCGCACCCCCACCCTTTCGGCCACAGCGGCCAGGCGTACGCTGTATGGCTGTAGCGCCGCCCCTGCCGCACCGAGCGACGTCGCGGCGGGGTTCGGACCGGGAGTAGGACGTTGTTGGAAAGCCTGGGGTCCCTCGGCGGCACCCCTTGGGTGTATGTGATCGTCAGTCTCTCGATCGTTCTCGATGTGTTCGTCCCGATTCTTCCCAGCGGGGTCCTGGTGATCGCCGCGGCCACGACGGCGGCCGGTACCGGCCCGGCGGCGGACGCGGTCGGCGGCGTCGAGGTCGCCGCCACTGTCCACACCGGTGCCCACGTGGCCGAAATCTTGTCCCTGGTGCTGTGTGCGGCCACCGCCTCCGTGCTCGGGGACATGGTCGCCTACCGGCTCGCCCGGCGGGGCGGCGACCGCTTCGACCGCGCCATCGGCCGCTCCCGCCGGCTGACCACGGCACAGGAGCGACTCGGTACGGCGCTCACACGAGGCGGCGGCGGCATCGTCGTCCTGGCCCGCTTCGCCCCTGCCGGACGCTCCGTGGTCAGCCTGGGCGCCGGTGTCGCGCACCGTACGGTCCGCGAGTTCCTCCCGTGGTCCGCACTGGCCGGTTTCGCCTGGGCCGCCTACAGCGTGAGCCTCGGCTACTTCGGCGGACACTGGCTCGGCACCTCCTGGATGGGTACGGCCCTCTCCGTGGTCGCCCTCTTCGCCGCCGGATCGGCCGCCGCCTTCCTGATGCGCCGCCCGGACCGCCACACCGCACACTGACCGGCCGGGGACGTCCGTCGGCCGACGGACGCCCGCCGACGGCCTGTTGACGGCGGCCTGTCGACAGCGGCCTGTTCTCGACGGCCTGTTGACGGCGGCGGAGCGGAAATCCCTTGGCCGATTGTCCGAGCCAGGTGCGACGATGACGGGCATGAGCGGCGTCCACGCATCCCACGGCTCGCACGAGTCCGGCGACAGTGACTCCGGGGACCCGGCCGTGCCCCCCGGCCCCTGGCACCCCCGCCCCGAGACCCCCGCGGACACCGCAGCCGTCCGCCGGATCAACCTCGCCGCCTTCGAGACGGCCGAGGAGGCCGATCTCGTCGACGCGCTGCGCGGCGACCCGTCGGCCTGGCTCCCGGGCCTGTCCTACGTGGCCGACGCGCCGGACGGCACCCCGGCCGCGCATGCGCTGCTGACCCGCTGTCATGTCGACGAGGTCCCCGCCGTGGCGCTCGCGCCGTGCGCGGTGCTGCCCGGGTACCAGAAGTGCGGTGCGGGCGATGCGGTGATCCGGGCGCTCCTGGAGGCGGCGCGGGTGGCCGGCGAGCGGACCGCGATCGTGCTCGGCCATCCGCCGTATTACCCGCGCTTCGGGTTCGTCCCGGCCGCCCGGTTCGGCATTCTGCCGCCGCAGCCCTGGCCGGACGAGGCCTTCCTGGCGCTGTCCCTGGACGGCTCCACACCCCCGCGCGGCACGGTGCGCTACGCCGAATCCTTCGGCATCGGCTGACCTCGGCCCGGCGCTGCCCGCCTCGGCCCGCGGCGCCCGGCGGGGGCGCTACGGGACGGTGCCGCCTCCCCCTCGGCACCATCGGCGGGAGGCCTCTGTGGCGGCCCGCCCCGGCCGCTCCGACCCGTCCCGCCCCGGTGCGGGCCGAGGGCCGTCCCAATACGGAGTAAAGTCAACCGTCACACCCACCCCGCCCACCGTCTCCTGCGAGCGCCTCACCGCTCCCCCGGCGCCGGACCAGCGCCGCTCCCAAGGGCGGCACCCATGGGAGGGCCCCCACCACACACAGAGGCACACTGCGGTGAACCACCCGCCGGTCGTCGAATGGACCGAGGCCGACCAGCCCCGCTCCGCCCGTTGGCGCTCCGAGAACGGCGCCCCGCCCCCGCGCCGCATCGTCATCGCGGACGACCGGACCAAGGCCGACGACGCCTACAAGCTCGCCTGCGAGGGCACCGCGCTGCTGTGGCGCGGCGACTTCCACAACGCCCGTCAGCTGCTGACGGCGATGGCCCGCCGTATCGACCGCCGCCCCCGCAAGACGCCGCCCGCCGACGCTAGCCAGGCGTTCCATGTGCACCGGGCCGCGCAGAATCACCGTGCCCGCATCCTGGGCATGCTGCTGGTCCCCCTCGACGCGACCCTCGCCGTCCCACTGCACCGCGCCCCCGACGTCCGCGAGGCCTGCACCCGGGCGTACGGCCCCGGCGAGACGGTCCGCGGGGAGGCGCCCGGCGCCACGGACGGCTCGGACCCGACCACCATGCTCGTCTCGCTGCGTGAGCTGCTCGCCCTGATCGGCGCCAACGAATGGCGCAAGAAGGGTGTCGAGATCCCGGCGCTCGGCGGCGACCGCATCCACCCGCACTACGGCGTCTTCTCCCCGGCCCGCGGCGAGTACGTCGACCTGGTGGCCGAGGCACCGCTGCCCACCGAGGAGCTGGCGTTCGACATCGGCACCGGCACCGGCGTCCTGGCCGCGGTGCTCGCCCGTCGCGGAGTGCGCAGGGTCGTGGCCACCGACCAGGATCCGCGTGCGCTGGCCTGTGCCCGCGAGAACACCGGACGACTGGGCGTCGCCGGGCAGGTGGAGGTCATCGAGGCCGATCTGTTCCCGGCCGGCCGCGCCCCGCTGGTCGTCTGCAACCCCCCATGGGTGCCCGCAAAACCGACCTCCCCGGTGGAGCACGCGGTGTACGACCCGGGCAACCGCATGCTGTACGGCTTCCTGAACGGCCTCGCAGACCATCTGACGCCGGACGGCGAGGGCTGGCTGATCCTCTCCGACCTGGCGGAACACCTCGGACTGCGTCCACACGCCGCACTCCTCGACGCCGTCGCCGCGGCCGGTCTCACGGTCCTGGACCGACTCGACATCACCCCGCGCCATCCGCGCGCCCGTGACACCTCGGACCCGCTCCATGTGGCCCGCGCGGCCGAGGTCACCTCCTTGTGGCGCCTGGGCCTCGCTGACCGGACCGCGTCCGGCGCCCGTTGAGCGCCGCCCGATCAGTCACCTCACCTGCGGCCGCACCCTCTAGGGGAGCACCTCGCCGATGTGCGCGATACAGGCGGCCGGCCCGTCGGCGGCCGCCGCGCTCGGCTGGCAGCGACTGTGCCCGAACTCCACGATCTCCGCCTGGTGTTGCTCCCCCACGGCGGCGATCAGCGCCGCCCGGCTGGGGAAATGCCGGAGTTCCTGGAGGACCTGCGCGAAGCCGGCCCGACCGGGTCGTCATGAAGGCGGCCGCCCCGGCCTCGGGCCACCGGCCTCGGGTCACCGAACGGGGGCGCATCCGAACGGGGGCGCATCCGGCCGCTGTGCCGCCGATCGGGCACGATGGACGCACCATGGATCCCCGGCACCTCTTCTCCCGCGCCCGTCGGCTCGCCGATTCCGCGACTCCCGCCCGGCGCCGGCTGCTCGGCATCACCGGCCCGCCCGGCGCCGGCAAGTCCACCCTCGCCGCCCACCTCGTGGCGGAGCTGGCCGGACAGGCGGCGCTCGTCCCGATGGACGGCTTCCATCTCGCCGAGGCGGAGTTGCGCCGCCTCGGCCGTACGGACCGCAAGGGCGCGCCGGACACCTTCGATCCGGCCGGATATGCGGCGCTGCTGGCGCGTCTGCGCACACCGGAGCCGGGCAGCGCCGTCTACGCCCCGGCGTTCGACCGCCGCATCGAGGAGCCGGTGGCCGGCAGCATCCCCGTGGCGCCCCACATCCCGCTCATCGTGACCGAGGGCAATTACCTCCTCCTCGACTCCGCCCCCTGGGCGCGGGTCCGCGCACTGCTCGACGAGGTCTGGTACGTCGACCTGGACACCCCGGAGCGGATCCGGCGGCTGGTCGACCGCCATAAGCGCTTCGGGCGCCCGCGCGCCGACGCCGAGCGGTTCGTCCACGCCTCGGACGAGGCCAACGCCCGTGTCGTGGCGGCCACTCGCGACCGCGCCGACCTCGTCGTCACGTTCACCCCCGAAGAGGCCCCGCCACCGGCCGGCGCATAATCTCCGGCCGCCGGCCGGCGAGCAGCCCGGCCACCGACAGCGCGCCCCACCCCACGGACACCGCCACCGCGGCCAGCTTCCGGTCGCGGCCGGGCAGTGTCGCACCGAGCAGGACGGCGTCCCCGAAGTCGGCCGCGATCCGCACATACGCGGCGGTGCGCAGCGCCGGGCCCTCCGGAGCCATCGCCATGGCCAGCCCGCTCACCGCATCCCGCCAGGCCAGCGGACGCAGCGAGGTTCGCGTTGCCCACTCGGTCCGCCCCTCCTCATCGACCAGGCCCGAGGGCCGTGCCAGCAGATCGGGCACCGCGGCCACCGCCACCCCGTAGACCGCCGTGGCGACCCCGACCGCACGCAACAGACCGACCTTCATCCGCCATTCACCCTTCCTCGCCCACCGGCCTCATTGGACTCACCGGGCTCACCGGGCTCACCGGCCACATGAACCTCAGCACACCCGTCCGTCTCCTCAACTCCATTCCGCGGCGGGCCCCTTCCCAAACGACATCACCGCTGTCATCATGACATCATGAGTGTCATTGAGGGGGATGCCGGCGGACCAACCGCCGGGGACGGCGCCGGAGACCCGGCGGCCACCGAAGATCTGCTGTACGACGTCATCCGGCGCCTGTGGCCACTGCACCGCACGGTCGTGCGCGCGGTGGAACGCGAGCTGGCGGACACGGGCCTGACCGCCGGCGAACACGCACTGCTGGACGCCCTGCGCACCGAAGGCCCCCGCACCGTCCCGCAGTTGGCGCGTTCGATGGGGCTCGACCGCCAGCCGGTCCAGCGCTGGGTGAACCACGCCGCGGAACTGGGCCTGGTCGTGACGGCCCCGAATCCCGCCCACCGCCGCTCGTCCCTGATCCGACTCACCGCCGAAGGCACGGCGGCGATACGCGGGATCCAGCAGTTCGAGGCGACGGAGTTGCGGCAGCGGCTGGCCGACCTGCCCGCCGAGGACGTCCGCACCGCGCTGCACGTACTGGACCGACTCGGCGAGGAATTCCGGCACCTGGCGAACGGCTCGCGCGTTCAACGGGAGGAAACCGACAGTCAGGGCAGTCGGGACAGTCGTGGCAGTGAAGGCAGTAACGGCAGTAAGGGCAGTAACGGCAATCCCGAAGGTCACGACATCAGACCCGCCACAGCCCCTCTCACGCACAAAGGACGGTCAGGAGAATGACGCAGAGAATCACCGCCTGGTCCGAGATCGACAACGGAATCGTGCCGATCGACGACGGCGAGCTGTTCTACGAGACGGCCGGCTCGGGCCCCGCGGTGGTGCTGCTGCACGGCGGCATGCTCGACCAGCACATGTGGGACGAGCAGTTCACCTGGCTGGTCAACTCCGGCCTGCGCGCGATCCGTTACGACTCCCGCGGCCATGGCCTGTCCTCCACCGTGACCGGGGACTACGCCAACCACGACGATCTGTGTGCCCTGCTTGACGCACTCGAGGTCCCCGGCGCCGTCCTCGTCGGCCTTTCCCACGGCGCACGGGTCGCGCTCGACACCGCCCTCACCCACCCGGACCGGGTGATGGCCCTCGCGCTCGCCGCCCCCGGGATCAGCGGACGGGCCTTCACCGACCCCTTTGTACTGGAGCACATCAAGGAGCAGGTGGCGGCGATCGGCGCACCGGATGGCGCGGAGCGGTATGTCGAGCACTTCCTGCGGATGTGGGTGGACGGGCCCCACCGCGAGCCGTCCGCGGTGCACCCGGGATTCCGCGAACGGATGCGCGCCTCGGCCGCGGCCAATGTGGAGGTCCATGCCGAGGGCATGGGTGCCGGAATGCCCCTTGAGGTCGGCGCCGCCGACCGCCTCGGCGAGATCCGGGTGCCGACGGTCGTGTTCGACGGCGACCTCGACAGCAGAGACATCTCCGCCAACGCCCATGCGATAGCCCTGACCGTCCCGGGCGCCCGAAGAGTCCGGATACCGGGTGCGGCCCATATGGTCAACCTGGAGAACACCCCGCTCTTCGACCAGGAGCTGCACGCCTTCCTCTCGTCCCTGGACTACTGACCCGCCACGGACCGCTCCCCCTCAGGGCAGCGGAAACTCCGCACCTCTCGCGCCGCCCGGGCGCCGCTGGATCCCGCACGCACCACTCCACGTCCTGTTCCGCCGGGGAAGGGCCGCTCCCTCAGGCGGCCGAGCCGGCCGCGCCCCCTCGGTGGCTGCTCCAGCCACGCCCCTCAGGCGGCCGAGCCGACCACTCCCCCTCGGTGGCCGCTCCGGCCACACCCCTCAGGTGGCTGCTCCGGCCGCGCCCCTCAGGTGGCTGCTCCGGCCGCGGTCCCCTTCAGGTGGCCGAGCCGGCGGCGGCGCCCGTCTCCCGGTCCGGTCCCCAGCGCTCCAGCGCCGCCGTCAGGTCGAGGGGCAGCAGCCGGTCCGGCCGGTCCGGGCCCGGCCAGTCCTCCCGCGGGACCCGCCACATCACCTCGAACTCATTGCCGTCCGGGTCCTTGGCGTACAGCGACTTGGCGACGAGGTGATCGCTGGATCCCACCAGGGCGCCTCGTCCGGTGAGCCGCGTCCGGGCCGCGACGAGTTCGCCGAGCGTGCCGACCTCCCAGGCCAGGTGGTACAGCCCGACCCGCCCGGCCCCGGGCCCCGGCGCGTCCGGCGCCACCGCGAACAGCCCCAGATCGTGATCGTTGAGTGAGCCGGGAGCGCTGAGGAACGCGGCCCGCCCCGGTATCTCGACATCCACCGTCAGCCCGAGGGCCTCGGTGTAGAACGCCACCGACCGCGCCACATCGCGGACGTTGAGCACCGCGTGGTTCAGACGTCGTACGGACATGGAGCCTGTTCTCCGATCTCCCGGCGCGACACCGCCGTGGTGCCGCCCTCCCCTACTCCTGCTCTACCTCGCACACCCCGCCCTGCCCAGGGCCTGCCGGCCGGTATCCGGCCGGCAGAAGTCCCGTTCGCGGCATCCTTCGATGCGCCCTGGGCGAGGCGGCCGCCTCCGGGGGCTCGCCCCGGAGGTCACTTCCGGACCAGCAGCACCCCGCCGGCCAGCACCACACCCAGCAGCAGCGCGACCACGCCGTGGACCGGCCGAGGTGTGCGCAGACCGGGCAGGAAGCGGTCGAGGGCGCAGCGGCCGGGCCCGGTCAGCGCCAGGGCCGCCGCACCCGCGGTCAGCAGCAGCTCGTACTCCACCCCCTTGGGGGCGAAGAAGCCGCCGCCCCACTTCACGGCAAGGGCATTGATCATCGTGCCGACGACCGCCGCACCGGCCAGCGGTGTGAGCAGCCCGGCCGCCAGCCCGAGCCCGCCGAGCGTCTCGCTCAGCCCGGCGACCACGGCCATCGTCCTGCCCGCCGGATAGCCGCTCATCGTGAAGAACTGCGCGGTCCCGTCCAGCCCCGGTCCGCCGAACCAGCCGAACAGCTTCTGGGCGCCGTGGGCCGCCATGGTCAGTCCGAGCGCGAGTCGCAGCAGGAGAAGCCCGGCATCGTAGCCGTGCAGAGAGGGCGCCTGGCGTGCCGGGGTACCGAGGCGGGCGGACGCGAGAGTGCCGAGGGGGGACGTCATCAGGAGCCGCCCTTTCGCATGTCGGGGACCGGCCCCGCGAGGCCGCGAACAATTACTTGAAACTTCAAGTCACTGCCGACGATACACAGCACCCCCACGGCGAACAACAGCGCGTGGGGCGGGCCCGAGGTCATCACCTCGCACCCGCCCCACGTCATCCCTGGTCAGCGCGCGATGGGCGGATCCGGTGCGGCTGCCGCCGGCTGCTGCCCGAGGAACGCGGCGATCGCCTGGCCGAAGTGCGACCGTGCCACCGCCGGCCGTGGATTGACGGCGGCGGCCGTCCGCTGCGGTCCCAGCACCGCGCCGACCGCCAGCTTCGCGGCGTGGATCGCCGCCGGCGGCTGCGCGGCGACCGCGGCGGTGAGCCGGCCGGTGCGGTCGGTGAGTTGCGCCTCGGGCACCTGGTGGTCGGCCAGTCCGAGCGCCACCGCCGTGCGGGCGTCGACCAGCCGGCCGGTGTAGAGCAACTCCCGTGCCACGGACGGTCCGGCCAGGGCGACCATGCGTGCGGCGAAGGCGGGGCTGGCGAGGATGCCGAGCCGGGCGATCGGCATGCCGATCCGGGCGGAATCCGCCATCAGCCGCAGGTCGCAGGCGAGGGCGAGCTGGCACCCCGCACCGGCGGCGACCCCGCGGATCTCGGCGACCACCGGCACGGGGCACTCCTCGATCGCGGTGAACGCCTCTTCCATGCGTGCGAAGGACTCCTCGACGTAGGCGGAGTCCGCATCCACCCAGTCGGTCATGTCGGAGCCGGCGCAGAACGTGTCGCCGTGCCCGCTGATCACCAGCACCCGCAACGATCGGCAGGCCCCCAGTTCCCTGACCTGGCGGGCCAGCCGCGCCCAGGCCTCACCGGGGAGGGCGTTGCGCCGGCTGCCGTCACCGATCCGGATCTCGGCGACCGCCCCGGACCGGAACGTCGCGATGGTGAGGTCGGGGGCGGGTACGGAGGTCACTTCGCGGCCTTTCGCGCGCGCAGATCGGCCAGTTGCCGCGGGTCGACCCCCATCGCGGTCAGCACGGGTGCGGTGTGCTCCCCGTGCCGGGGCGGCGGGGTGCGCACGGTCGCCGGGTAGTCGGTCAGCTTGATGGGCGAGGCGATGGTGCGCAGGGTGCCGGCGTCGGAGTGCTCGATGTCGGCGACCATGCCGCGCGCGACGACCTGGGGGTGCCGCAGGGCCTCGTCGACGGTGTTGATCGGCCCGACCGGTATCTCCGCCTCGGTCAGGAGCACGGCCCACTCCTTGGCGCCGCGGGCACTCAGCGCCCGCTCGATGAGCGGGAGCAGCTCCGCACGGTGGCGGACCCGGTCGGGGTTGGTCGCGAACCGCGGGTCGTCGGCGAGGTCGGCGAGCCCGATCGCGGTGGCGAAGCGGCGCCACAGCCCGTCGTTTCCTGCGGCGACCATGAGGTGACCGTCGGCGGTGGGGAACGCCTGGTAGGGCACGATCGTCGGATGGGCCGAGCCGTACCGCTGCGGGACGTTACCGGAGGCGAAGTATCCGCCGGCGACATAACTCAGCCAGGCCACCTGGCCGTCCAGCAGCGAGACATCGACCCACTCGCCGGTGCCGGTGTGCTCACGGTTGCGGAGGGCGGCGAGGACACCGATGGCGGCCCACATCCCGGCGGCCAGGTCGGCCGGGGACACCCCGAAGCGCACCGGCGGCCCGGTGGGTTCGCCGGTCACGCTCATGACGCCGCTGACCGCCTGCGCGATCGCGTCGTAACCCGGCTCGTTCCGGTACGGCCCGGTCTGCCCGTACCCGCTGATCGAGGCGTACACCACGGCGGGATTGCGTTCGCGGACGTCCTGGTAGCCGAGGCCGAGACGGGCCGCGGTGCCGGGCCGGAAGTTCTCCACGATCACATCGGCCGTGGTGGCCAGCTCCTGTATCAGGCGCAGGCAGTCGGGGTCCTTGAGGTCGACCGCGATACCGCGCTTGTTGCGGTTGACGCTGTGGAAGTACGCCGCGTCCTCGCCCTGGAAGGGGGGACCCCAGGCGCGGGTGTCATCGCCGGAGACGGTGTCCTCGACCTTGATCACATCGGCGCCCAGGTCGGCCAGCATCATGGTGCAGAACGGCCCGGACAGGATGCGGGACAGATCGAGGACCTTCAGGCCGGTGAGGGCACCCTCGTGGACGAGCCAGGGCTGGGGGTGGGGTGTGTTGCGCATTGCGGTGTCACGCCTCTGTTCCAGTGGGTTTCGCCGAGCGGCCGGACGTCAGACGCCCAGTTCGAGCAGGAGCTCCATGCAGATGGCAGTGGCGTCGAGGAAGTAGTCGACGCGCAGGTTCTCGTTGGGCGCGTGGTTGGCCTGGTCGGCGTTGGCCAGCGGCAGGCCGATGCTGGGCACGCCGAGGATCCCGGTGAAGATCCAGTCGGGAAGCGTGCCGCCGTATGCGGGGATCAGCAGCGGGTCACGGCCGGTCACCCGGGAGATGGCACGCGCCACCTTGGGCGTATGGGGGTTGTCGATCGAGGTCCGGGACGCGGGCACGCCACCGACCATGGTGACCGTCACCTCGGGGGCATGGGCCCGCAGATGTTCGGCCACCCGCTCGAAGATGGTCTGCGGGTCCTGGCCCGCCGTCAGCCGGATGTCGACGCCCGCCTCCGCGGTGTCGGGGATGATGGTCCGGTCCACATCCCCCGTGGTGATCCCGTTGATCGTGAGCGTGGGACGGTCGGCCAGCCGCTCGTAGAAGGACAGCCCGTTGAACGCGGGGTCCATCTCGGTGAGTCCGATTTCGCCGAGGACTTCTTGCAGGTCGAGCGGGAGGGCGGCGAACGCGGCGCGGTCGGCGTCGGACAGCGGTTCCCGGCCGTCGTCGAAGCCCTTGACGAGGACCCGGCCGCTGGGGTCCTTGAGACTGGCCAGCGCCTGGACCAGCTGCCAGGCCGGGTTGGGCGCGACATTGCCGAAGTTGCCGGAGTGCAGCGGGCGGCTCGGACCGGTGGCGCCGATCCGGAGCTGGAGCATGCCGCGGACTCCGTGCGAGACACACCACTCACCGGACTCATGCACCGAACGGTCGCTCCAGACCACGAGATCGCAGTCGAACAGCTCCCGGTGCGCGCGCAGGGTGTCCGCCAGTGTGGGGCTGCCGATCTCCTCCTCACCGTCGAGCAGCACCGTGACGGTGCAGGGGAGCGCGCCGATGTGCTCGTCGAACAGCCGCAGCGCCTGCAGGTGCGCATAGTGCTGCCCCTTGTTGTCACCGGTGCCGCGCCCCCAGATCCGCCCGTCCCGCAGGACGGGTGTGAAGGGTTCGGAGTCCCACATCTCGCGGGGCCCGGTCGGCTGGACGTCGTAGTGGCCGTAGAGCAGGACGTGCGGCGCTCCCGCCGGCCCCGCACGGTGGCCGACCACCAGCGGCCGGCCCTTGCCGGTGAGCACCGACGGGGTCAGGCCGGCCCGCTTGACCTCTTCGACGGCGACATCGGTCGCGGCGGGGAACCCCTCGCCGGTCGCGCTCACACTGGGCTGGCTGACGTACTCCATCAGTCCCGCGATGAGTTCGTCCTTGCGCCGCTCTACGAGTTCGCGCGGCGTGGCGGGAAGTTCGGCGCGGATCGTGGAAGCGTCCGTCATCGTTGACCTCGTTCTTTCCTGGGCGCTGTCGGGCGTGGCGCCCGTCAGGCGGGGGGTTCGTCGGGCGGTGCGGAGGGCGGCCGGTGCGTCAGCGCAGGGCGAGGAAGCGGCGGCTGGCCAGCAGGGAGGCGATGCTCAGGGCGCCGGCCACCATGATGTAGAAGCTGGGCGAGAGGTGGCTGCCGGTGGTGGCGATCATCCAGGTGATGACCACGGGTGCGAAGCCGCCGAAGGACATCACGCCGATGTTGTAGCTGAGGGACAGACCGGTACCGCGGGTGGCGGTCGGGAAGGCTTCGGACATCAAGGCGGGCAGCGCACCGAAGTAGCAGGCCTTCAAGACGCCGAGAACGAACATCACCACGCCCATGACCAGCAGCGACGGGCTGCCCGACAGCAGCAGGAACAGCGGGTAGATGCTGAGCATCATCGCGGTCCCGGCAATGAGCATCACCTTGATGCGGCCGACCCGGTCCGAGAGATGACCGATCAGGGGCGTGATGGTCGTCAGTGCCACGCCGGACACCGCTGCCCCGATGAAGCCGGCGGAGGACGGCAGACCGAGGACCTCATGTGCGTAGGTCGGCATGTAGACGATCACGTAGGTCACCGCGGTGGACATCACCAGCGCGCCGACCATGAGGAGGACCGGCAGCTTCTGGTTCCGGAGTACCTGGCGGACCGGGGTCGCCGCGACTTCGCCCGCTTCGGCGGTGTCGACGAATGCGGTGGTCTCCGGGACATGGCGGCGGATCAGGTAACCCACCGGGCCGATCAGCAGGCCGACGAGGAACGGAATGCGCCAGCCCCAGGAATCCAACTGCGCTCCGGAGAGGCTCAGACTGAGGACGGTGCCGAAGGTCGCGGCCATCAATGTCGCCAGGCCCTGCGAGGCGAACTGCCAACTCGCCATGAATCCCCGCCGGTCGGCGGACTGTTCGGCCAGAAATGCGGTCGCGCTGCCGAACTCACCACCCGCCGAGAACCCTTGCAGCAGACGGGCCACCAGAATCAGTACCGGTGCGGCAATACCGATGGATTCATAGGTGGGCATCACGGCGATCAGCAGAGTGCCGATCATCATGAGCCGAATGGTGAGCAGCAGCGCGGCCTTCCGGCCGGTGCGGTCCGCGTACGTTCCCAGGATCAGCGCACCCAATGGCCTGACCAGATACGAGACCCCGAACGTGCCGAAGGCGAGCATCAGGGACACCGTCGGGTCACCGGAGGGGAAGAATGCCTTGGAGATGGAAACCGCGAAGAATCCGTACGAGGTCAGGTCGTACCATTCGAGTGTGTTCCCAGCCGTGGCCGCGAGCACGGCATTCCTCGCGCGGCTCTTGGTGACGGGCTTCTCGACATTCATCTGACCTGTCTCTCTAGCGGTCGTCATGAGTGTTACTCCCTCGGGTCGAGCAGGCGAACTGTCGCGCAGGGTGGCACCGCCGATGGGCGTGTCCGAAGCGGAAGAGATGCATCCGTGGACTCGTTGAGCGATGACGCTAGAGGCACCGGATCGTTCGCACAATCGCAACTTCTAGAACACCTGATTGCCTAAATAGCAACGACCGGATGAACGCCCTCACACCGCGGCAAGGTCCGCCCACCGTGTGATTCCGCCGGGGTCGACACGGGTACCGTGCCGGGCGGACAGGGCGGTGACGATGGCGTTCCCACGACCGTGCTCCGCCGGGTACCGGCCGTCGGCGGGCCGGGGTACGGACCCGGCGGGTCCCGCGTCGGTGACCTCGATACGCAGCGCACGAGGCTCTTCGGCCACCGTCCGCGACACCTGGAGCACGGCCGGAGGGAGCGCATGAGTGACCGCGTTGGTGACCAGTTCCGAGATCACCAGGACCGCGTCCTCGATGGTGGCGGGAGGCAGATTCCAGCCGGCCAGTACGGTGTGCACGCGTCGGCGCACCAGGCCTACGGCCTCCGGGATGTGCGGCAGCGGAAAGAGAAATTCCGCGTCCCGCCGCGGCGTCGCATGCGAGCCGGAGTATTCAATGGGGGCTGTCGCATTCATCGTTTTCCCCTGCCTCGGCTGCCTGCGGGGAGGATGCACACCTGAGCGGCTAAGGGGACCCTGGGCCGACCGCTGATCGATGAGGTCGCCGTATGAGGGGGCGCTTTTCGTCTTACGGTCCGCCCGGCCGGGTGAGCCCGCAGGGCATATGACGAAGGTAGGCACGGCCCGACCATTCACGCAATCGCAATTTATAGAACAAATCGTTGCCCGAAAGACAATGCCGCCATATGCTGAAGGCATGCTGAACAGTCCGGCTCTTGAGTACTTCCTCGAAGTGGTCCGCACCGGCTCGGTCAACGAGGCGTCCAGGCGACTGCTGGTCGCAGGCTCGGCCATCAGCCGGCAGATCGGAAAACTCGAGCAGGAAATCGGTGTGGCGCTGTTCGAGCGCCGCCCGCGCGGAATGGTGCCGAGCGAGGCCGGCACCCTCTTGGCCGCCTATGCGCGCCGCGCCGCACTGGAAACCGATCAGGTGCTCGCGGAAATCCGCGGCCGCGGCCGACTGGGAACCATTGTCCGGGTGGCCAGTTCACAGGGCGCCGCACAGGAATTCCTCCCGTCCGCCATGGCCTCCTTCCGCAAGGACCATCCGGGCACCACCTTCCACCTGCCCGTGGTAACCCCCTCATTGGCCACGCAAATGGTCCAGGACGGCTCGGTCGACCTGGCCGTCACCTTCAGCCTGGCCCCGGCTCCCGATGTCCGCGTCATACACGCCCAGCGGGCCCCGATCCAAGCCCTGGTCCGATCCGACCACCCCCTGGCCCAGCGCGACGAGATCCACCTGCATGAGCTCCTCCCCTATCCGGTCGCACTCACCGAAGAAGGCACGACGAACCGGCGCCTCTTCGACCTCTGCTGCTCGATCGAGGGAATCGCCTTCGAACCCCTGCTGGTCAGCTCCAGCTCCAGCGCCCTGTCGGCCTTCGTCAAAGAGGCCAACGCCGTATCGCTGATCGGCCACATCAGCGTCCATGAACGCCTGCGCGTCGAAGGCCTGAAGTCCATCACCATCCTCAACCCGGAAATGCACCTGCGCACCATCCAGGTCCAGGCCATGGTCGGCCGCCAACTCCCCGCAGTGGTGACCGAGTTCGCCGACCACCTCATCCATCGACTAGGAGAAACGGAGGTATAGCAACAGCAACCGAGCCGCGGCGCCCGACAGCAGACCCGCAGGCCACTCCGAAGGGGGCGGCCAGCTCCGACAGGCAGCGGCGTATCGGTGCTCTACCGCCCACAGCGAAGAATGATCAAGGCCCAGGAATCCGAATTCACCCGCGGATACCTGGGCCTTTGCATTTCACTTGGCACTTGATACTTGGCACTTGGCGAGCAGACAAAGACGGATGCGAACGGCCGACATCCGCTACGCCCGCCGCCCAGCCGCCCAGCCGCCCAGAAGACGCTCCACGGTTCACATTCCGCGGCCGAACGGAGCCAGCCATTCACATCGGCAGCGTGAGATCAACGATCTGATACAAATGGTCAGCATTTTCCGACCACTTGACGAGGGTGTCGCGATCGATCAAGAGGATGCCGTGTTTGGCCCCCACTCGGCCGCGTCCCGCGTAAATGACCCGTTGGTCACGACCATGGATTCTCTGGCCTTATAGACCGCGTCAGCAGTTCCGTTGATCTGATAAAGCACGCGGGAGTCGACCTTACGGCCACGGGTGGTGTGCTTGCACTGCACTGCGATCGCCTGGCCGGCGGCGTCCACCGCCAGTACATCGACCGCCTGGTCGCCCCTGCCACCGATGACCTCGGCCTTGAGGCCGTCGCGCTCCATGCGCTGTTCCCCCGCCTCATGTAGTCAGTCATCGTCCCACCGAGATCCTCGGCCAAGGTTCTACGCCTACGAAATACGCCAGAGCGGCGCCTGGTACTGCTCCGGCCGACTGCTGAGCAGCAGCGCCCTCAGGTCCTGGCGCTGGTTGCCGCTGAGTCCGAAGGCTTCGGTGAGCCGGCGGAACGTGGTGTGGGTGATTCCGCGGGACCGGGCGTCGGTCTCGAACGCGTCGAGCTGGTGGCGTACGGCTTCCGGGGCGAGCTTCTGCGCGGGCCGGCTGCCGAGCCGCCCCGCCTTGTCGCGTTCGTCGTCGATTTCGGAGAAGCCGCAGATCTCGCGGCTGTACTCCTCGACCTGGTGCAGGTTCTCCGTGGCGAGGATGGCGCGGGCGAGCTGGTTACGGTCGAGGGCTTCGTCGAGGTCGGCCTCGTACACGGTGGCGCCTTCGTCGGTGAGCGGAACCGGTGGGCCGGCATCCCGTACTTCGCACAGGCCACGGGCGCCTCGTACGGTGGCGGCGAGCATGGCCGTTGCCTCGGAGGGATGCCACTCCAGCACTGCGCTGACAGGCGTGACGTGCTCGGTGGTGAGTGTCAGGGCGACGGGTCCCAGGCGGTCGCGCAGGGCGTCGGCGGGGAGTTCGCCGTCGAGGCCGGGGCCGGCGACCAGGAGCCGTACGGGGAAGTTGAGTTCGCAGCATGCCGCGAGGGTGAGGGCGTCGGCGAGTGGGCTGCGGAGTGTGGGCTCGTCGCCCCGGGCGAGGATGTCGCCGCCCACGTCCAGGAGGTCGATGGATTCCGGCGCCAAGTACTGCACGATTTCTTCGAGTTGGCGCACCATGCCCTCGGCGCCGTGGTGCGGATCGATGAGCGCGAAGGCCTGCGGGAGCTCCGCGGCGAGCCGGGGAAGCGTCGAGCCCGCAGGAGCAATCGGTGTGGCATCGGCGGGAACGGTCTGGACGCTGCGGGTGAGGGGCCGGAGCCCGGTGAAGTTGGCCGGCCCTCTGGGGCCCGGGACAGGATCGATCAAGAGACGGTCCCACGCATACGTGAGAACCGTCGCCGGAGTCCCGCCGCCGTAGAGGGCGGCATCCAGCATCGTCGCGGCGACAGCGTCGCCGCCTCCTCCTGCTGCCACGATCAAGCGCGTCACATATGTCAGCGTACGGGCTTCTGTACCACCCGGCCGGGACCAGCGGCGCGACGACCCGCGAGCTGAGGCCTCCTATGGGCGGTCGTCGGTGCAGGCCGTACTGCTCGCACAGCATCGGGCCCACGGTCGTGATCAAGCGATGGCGGATGCCGATCACGCGGATGGGCCCATCCGGCGTCCGCAGTGGATGAGCAGATCCGTTCCGCGGAGCGCCCCTCGTGGCAGGGGCCCTCCGCCGGCTCGATGCCCGTGCGGGCGATGCGGACTCCGAGGTGTATGCCTTCCCGTGCCGCGCGGGGCAGGCGGTGGAGCGGCGCTACGCGGGGACGCCGAGGCCGAGGCTGGAGCTGGGCACTGCGGCGTGCATGTGCCCGCTGTCGATGTGGTGGGCGGTGTCGGAGTGGGCCGCGATGACGTCCAGTTCGTGGCTGACGAGGACGAGGGTGAGGCCGTTCTCGGTGCGCAGCCGGGTGAGCAGCGCCATCACGCTGTCCGTGGTCGCGGGGTCGAGTGCGGAGGTGACCTCGTCGCAGAGCAGCAGCTCGGGCTCGGTGGCCAGGGCGCGGGCGATGGAGGCGCGTTGGCGCTGTCCGCCGGACAGCTCGTGCGGATAGCGCCGGGCGAATTCCCCGGGGAGGCCGACGTCGTTGAGGAGCAGGCGTACCCGGTCCGGAACGTCCGCTTTCGCGACGACGCGGTGCAGCTGCAGTGGCCGGGCGATCGAAGCGCCCACCGTACGCGCGGGGTTGAGGGCGCCGAGGGGGTTTTGCGGGACGAGTTGGATGCGGCGCTGATGGTCCCGGGTGCGTTTGCGGGCTGCGGGGGGCAGCGCCTTGCCGTTCCAGGTGAGAGTTCCGGCGCCGGGGGTCTGCAGTCCGGCGAGGACGCGCAGGAGGGTCGTCTTGCCGGACCCTGAGGGGCCGATGATGCCGGTCGAGGTACCTGGGCGGGCGTGGAAGTCGGCGTCCTTGAGTGCTTCGTGGGTGTGGCCCTTGTGGGTGAAGGCCACCTGTAGTCCATGGGCACGCAGGCCGCCGCCCGGTGCGGCCTGTGGTGTGGGGAGGCGAAGGCGGGCCGGCGACTGGTCCGGCCGGCCGGCCGGGGCGGGACCGCTGAGGGTGATGACGGTATCGGCGCAGGTTTCGACGACGTGCGGGTCGTGGCAGGCGAGGACGATCGTCAGACCCCGGTCGCCGGCGAGGCGCCGGAGCAGGTCGGTGATCTCGTCGCGCAGGGCGCCGTCGAGTCCGGCGGTGGGCTCGTCGAGCAGGAGTACGTCGGGCTCCCGGGCAAGCGCTCGGGCCAGGGCGAGGCGGCGCTGCTGGCCCCCGGACAGCGCGCCGGGACGGTGATGCGCGAGCGCTTCGTCGAGGTGGCACTGGGCCATCAGTGCCGCGGCAGCCTTGGGGGCCGGGTCGGCAGCGACCTCTGCGATCAGTCGTGCCGCGGTCATGCGGGGGTTGAGGGCGGAGCCGGGGTCTTGCCCGACGTAGGCGATGCGGTTGCGGCGCAGCGCCCGCAGTGCCTCCGGGGCGAGCGCGAAGACGTCCTGGTCAAAGACCTCGACGCGGCCGGAGGTGACTTCGCCACCTTGCGGAAGGTCTCCGATGAGGGCGCGCAGCAAGGTCGTCTTGCCCGAGCCCGACGGGCCGGTGAGTGCCGCGATCTTGCCGGCTTCCAGGGTGAGGTGGGTGGTACTGAGCAGCGTCGGGCCCTCGGACAGGCTGATTTCGAGGTGGGTGACCGTGACGGGTGGTGGGGTGTCGGGCGTGGCCATGGCGGCGTCCTGGGGTGTGGGTGCGGGGTGGCCGGTGGTGGTCATCGCAGGGCTGCCCTGCGGGCCGCGGCCGGTGCCAGGGCATTGGCAGCGAGGTTGACGCTGATGGCGAGAAGCCCGATGGCCAGGCTGGGCGCGACGACCGCCCAGGGGTTGAGAAGGATGCCGGGCCCGTTCTCGCGGATCATCAGTGCCCAGTCCGCTTCGGGTGGTTGGGGGCCGAGCTGGAGGAAGCCGGCCATGGAGATGACGTAGACGGCGTCGACGAAGCGCAGGCCGAACAGAGCCAGGATGGTGGCGCGGAGGTTGGGGAGGATCTCGCGCAGTGCCAGGTACCCGCTGCGCTCGCCGCTCGCGGTGGCCGCTTCGACGAACCCGGCGGTGGCGAGTGGCGCGGCCGCGCTGGCCACGATGCGCACCGCGTAGGGGGTTCCCAGGGCCATGGCGGCCAGGGTGACGGCGAGCCGTCCGCCTCCGGGCCAGGCAAGTGCGAGAAGCATGATGCCCAGGACCGGTGGCAGGAGGATGGCGGTGTCCGCAATGCGCTCGACGAGGCGCCCGAGACGGGGGCTGAGCACGGCGAAGCAGCCGAGCAGGGTGGCCAGGAAGGTGACGACGAGCGCCACGATCAGGGCGCTGCCGATCAGGGCGCTGCCTCCGTGCAGCAGGCGGCTGAGGACGTCGCGGCCGAGCTGGTCGCCGCCCAGCGGGGCTCCGTCACCGGCGGCGGCGTAGGGCGCGGTGACGGGCTTGTCGACGGGGTGCGCGGCCGGCAACGGTCCCAGGACGGCGACGAGGACGAGCAGGACAGCGGGCGCGACGGGCAGCAGGATCCGTAGCCAGGGGCGGCGTGCGGCCCGCTGGTTGAGGACCGCGGTGGCGGTCATGATCGGGCTCCCAGGGTGCGGGCGCGGACGAGGTCGGCCAGGAGAAGGATGATCGTGATGAGTGCTGCCGCGCAGGTGACGACTGCGGCGATGACGGGGGTGTCGCGGTCGGCGACGGCACCGGCCAGCACCGTGCCGATGCCGGGGTAGTTGAACAAGGTCTCCACGACCACGGTTCCCCCGAGCAGCATGCCGGTGGAGGTGGCGATGCCGGTGGCGATGGCGGGCCAGGCTCCTGGGAGGGCGTGGCGCAGCAGTACACGGTGGTTGGGCAGTCCGTCGAGGCGGGCGGCTTCCACGTGGGGGGTCGCGGCCTGGTCGGCGAGGGCCGCGCGGACGATGCGGGTGTTCCAGCCGGTCTGCGGCACGGTCAGCGCCAGCACCGGCATCACCAGCATGGTCCAGCTCGCGGGAGAGCCGTCGCCACCGGTGACGGTGGCGGCGGGCAGCCAGCCGGTCCACAGGGACAGCACCAGCAACAAGCCGATGGAGACGACGAATTCGGGCAGGGCGAAGGCGGCGGTGGAGGTGAGGTCCACTACGCGGTCGAGAACACCGTGGGGGCGGGCGGCAGCCCATATGCCGATCGCCAGAGCAGCGATGACCGTGAGGACGAAGGCAGTGGTGCCCAGCACGATGGTGTTGGGGAGCGGGTCGGCAAGCAGGTCGGTGACGCGCTCGCCCCGGGCGGAGGTGCCGAAGTCTCCGGTGGGCAGAGCCGTGATCCAGTCCCAGAATCGTTCCCAGACCGGACGGTCCAGCCCGAGCAGATGCCGGCGGGCGGCGATGCCCGCGGCGCCCTCGCCACGGTCGGAGGTGGCTGAGGCGGCGTCGCCGGGCAGCAGCTCGACCGCGGCGAACACCACGGCGAGCAGCACCACCAGCATCACGAGACGTTTGCCCACGACTGCGGCGGCGCGCAAGGCGGCCTGAACGGTGCGGCGCGCGGCCGAGGCCGCCACGGGGTGCGCAGCGGTCTCGGCCCGGCGGGTGGTCGGGTCGGTCACGGGGTGAGCCAGACGTTTTCGAGCTGGACGCGTCCGTAGCCGGGGAGCTTGGGCAGGCCGTGGACCTTGGGGGCGGCCAGGTCGATGCCGTCGGCCATGCCCCACAGCAGGTAGCCGGATGTGTCGTGCTCGATCTGCTGGAGGTCACGCAGCGCGCCGGTGCGGGCCTTGGGGTCGGCCGTGGCGATGACCTTGTGGTAGGCGGCGTCGAAGGCCTTGTCGGACCAGTCGGCTTCGTTCTGACCGGCTTTGGTGGTCATCGTCTTGGAAGCGAAGAAGACCACGGAGTCGTTCGTGCCCCAGTAGTTGGTGTAGAAGTCACCCTTGAGCCAGGTCTTCTGGTAGAAGGTGCCGGACTCCTGCTTGACGACCTTGATCTTGATGCCGGCCTCACGGGCCTGGGAGGAGAAGAGCGTCGCGGACTCGGCCAGTCCGGAGATGTCCTCGGTGGTGACCAGTTCGTAGGTCTTGGAGAAGTCGAACTTGGCTTCCTGGAGCAGCTTCTTGGCCTTGGCGAGGTCTCGTTGGCGCTGCGGGATGCTCTTGGCGTAGTCGGGGTCGGCGGTGCCCATGATGTCGTTGGCGACGGTGCCGTACCCGGACAGGACCTGCTTGACCATCGCCTTGCGGTCCACGACGAGCTTCATCGCCGCACGGACCTTGGGGTCCGCGAACGGCCCGCTGGAGGTGCGCATCACGATCGGCATCGCCATGTCGTTGGGACGCCGGATGACCTTGATGTCCTCACGGGCCTCGGCAGTGCGGGCCGCGACGGCGCCGGCGTTGGAGGCCACGTCGATCTGACCGGACATCATGGCGTTCGCCATCGCCTGGGGGCTTTCGAACATGGTCACCTCGATGGCGTCGAGGTAGACCTGGCCGCCGTGCCAGTGCTCATTGCGCAGCAGGCGGGCGTTGCCGCCCCGGTACCAGTCGAGCTTGAAGGGACCGGTGCCCGGCGCCTTGGCGATCTCCTTCTCAGGGGTGTCCTTCTTCATGATGAAGGTCGACAGGCGGGTGAGCATGGGGAGTTCGGCGTTGGCGACGTCGGAGACGAGGACGACGGTGTCCTTGCCCTCGGCGGTGATGTGGTCGGCCTTGATGCCGGGCAACCGGGCGGCGCCGGCCGGTGTGTTGCGCAGGCGGCGCAGGGACCAGACGACGTCGTCGGCGGTGACCGGTGTCCCGTCGTGGAAGGCCGCACCCTTGGCGATCTTGAAGCGCCAGGTCTTGAGGTCCTTCGAGGGTTTGAACGAGGTGGCCAGGCGGCCGACGGTGTTGTCCTTGAGGCCCGGTGCGGTGAGGGTGTCGTAGACGAGGGCGATGACGAGGTAGTCACTCTCGTTGCCCTGATTGCCGTGCGGATCGCGGGTGATGGCGGAGGAGCGGCCCAGCGCGCCGATACGCAGTGTGCCGCCCTTTCTGGGCTTGCCGCCCGCGTCGGAGGAGGCCGCGTCGTTGCCGCCCCCGCAGGCGGCCAGCAGCGCGGCCGCGCCTATACCGCCACCGGCCCACAGGACCTGTCGCCTGTTGAAGTTCACGTTGCCTCGTTCCGCTCAGTTCCAGGTTCTTAGGTTTGCCTACCCTAATGACAACCGTCTCCGCAAGGGCGCGCGGAGCCCTGCACCTCGATTGGTCGACGTCAACCAGCCCTTTGTAGGCGAGAGTTACGCGAACGCGGACAGCTGACGCAAATTCAGGTTAGGTTTGCCTTGCCTAAGAGTCGTCGGTACCTTCGTCACCGTCCGCTGGGCACCGGCACGGGGCAGAGCCCCCTGACGCCCTTGTGCCGGTTCATCGAGCGAGCTGCGCCATGGATGCGCTGCATCGCATCGGACTTTCTCCTCGCCTTCAACGGAACGGATTACCTCGACATGAGCACGGGAGCCGCACCCGTCCGTCAGCTCGACGCCACCAGCGTTGGGGAACTGCGTCAGGCCGCCGAGAAGATCCTTGCCGAATTCGGCACCTCGGCCACCTCCCCCGAACTCCTCGCCCGGGTAGCCGAAATCGCCGTCGGGCTGAGCGAGCCCACCCGTCACGAACTGCGCCCCGTAGACACCGACGCAGGCCTGTTCGTGCTGCGCGGTCTGGATGTCGACGACGCCGGGATAGGCCCCACGCCCTCCAGTTGGGCCACCGCAGGCGACAGTGGCGCCGTCCACGACATCGTGCTGCTGCTGCTCGCCACCGTCATGGGCAACCCCATCGCCTGGGAAGGCCAGCAGGACGGCCGGTTCGTGCACAACATCGTCCCCGCCCCGGGCCATGAGACCGAGCAGACCGGTGCCAGCAGCACCGTGCTGCTCAGCCCGCACACCGAGGACGCCTTCCACCCGGGGCGCGCCCACCTGCTGATGCTCGGTTGCATGCGCAACCACGACAACATCGCCACCACCGCAGCCAGCATCCGCAGCGTCCGGCTCTCCGAAGCCGACATCGCGCTGCTGACCCGCCCGCGGCTGCCGATCCTCCCCGACGACGCCTACACCGAGGCCCAGGGCTACGACGGCGGTAAGCCGACCGGTGTGCCCACGCTCTTCCACGCCCAGGACGGCCTCACCCTCCGCTTCGACCCCGCCTACACACCGCTCGACGACGCCTCACCCGCCCACCGGGCCGCCTACGAGCGGCTGTCGGACGAACTCGCCCGCGTCTCGGGCGCCGTGAGCCTGAGCCCCGGCGAAGTCCTGATCGTCGACAACGACCTTGTCGTCCACGGCCGTGTGCCCTTCCAGGCCCGCTACGACGGCACCGACCGCTGGCTCAAGCGCGCCTCCGTCCGTGTCCCCGCGCGCCGCACACGCCCCCTGGCCGAAGAGGACGAGCACGGCTACGGTCAGGCCGCCATCGAAGCCCACGCCGCCTGAAGCCCCCACCGAGGACAGAGATGACCGAGACCACCGTGGCCGACGAAGCCCACTCCATACCCGCCGACGACACGACCCTGCGCGTCCTGTCCACCAGCGACCTCGCCGGGATCGACATATCCCTGGCCGATGTCGTCGCCACCGTGGAGGGCGCCTACCGCACCCTGCACGCCGGAAAGTCGGACAACCCCCGCAAGCTGACCGTCAAACCCGAGGACGGACACTCCGTCTCCTACGCGATGCTCGGCCGGGACGGCTCCCGCAACGTCGTCGCGATCAAGACCTCGTACAAGCACGGGCTCGACAAGGGCCGCGAGGAGCAGCACTACTACACGGCGCTCACCCTCTACGACGACGTCACCGGCCTGCCCGTCGCGATGATGGACTGCGGCCGCATCGGCTCGCTGCGCACCCCGGCCGTCTCCGCCCTGCTGGCCCGGGAATGCGCCCGGCCCGGCGCCCGCAGCGCCCTGGTCATCGGCACCGGCACCCAAGGACGGCTCGCCCTGCCCTTCCTGCTGACGACCCTGCCGGACCTGGACCGGCTGATGCTGTTCGGCACCCACGCCGAGGGCATCGCCGCGGTACGCGAGGAACTGCGCAGGCACTTCCCCGACCGGGACGTAGAAATCGTCACCGACCTGCGGGCGGCCGCGTCGGATGCCGACATCATCGTCGCCACCGCCGGCAGCCACACCCCGGCAGCCGTCGAGGCAGGCTGGCTCAAGCCCGGTGCGCTCTCGATCCTCGTCGGCCACGGGCTGGCGCCCGCCACGCTCCACCGCGCCGACCGGGTCGTGGCGACCAGCGAGGCACAGATGAAGGTGACGGGCACCGACATGGCCGATGAGAACGGCGACTTCCCCGCCGTCGACACCGAGTTCCCGCCCGTCATCGCAGGCATCACCGCCGGCCGCCGGTCCGCGAAGGAACGCATCTTCGCCTACAACAGCGGACTCGTCGTCACCGACATCGCCCTGGGCCACCGCTTCGCCCAACTCGCCCTCGACCAGGGCCTGGGAGTGCAGGTGCCGCTGTGGCAGTGACGGACACCCCGACCACGAACGTGCCGACGCTTCCCGCCCACAGCGACCCGGACACCGACCGGGTACTGGACAGCGGCCTGCTGCACGAACTGTCCTACGCCTTCGGCGGCCCTTTCCATTTCCTGCTGCCGCACCGCTTCGACGCCAACCTCGCCGCCTTCCGCACCGCCCTGAGCGACGCCGGTGTGGAGGGACGGGTGTACTACGCGAAGAAGGCCAACAAGGCAGCCGTATGGATGGAACGCTGCGCCGCCCACCAAGCAGGCGCCGACGTGGCCAGCGCCGGGGAGCTGCGTGAGGCCCTCGGACACGGGGTGCGCGGCGAGAACATCGTCGTCACCGGCCCGGCCAAGAGCGACGAACTACTGCGCCTCGCACTCCTCCAGGGCTCTTTGATCGCCGTGGACGCGCTGGACGAACTCGACCTGCTGATCACGCTCGCGCTGACCGGCACGGTCCGCCCTGCCCGGGTGCTGCTGCGCCGGCTGCCGACCGCCCAGCCACACAGCCGCTTCGGCATGAACGAAGCCCAGATCGAGGTCGCGCTGGACCGGTGTGTGCGTGCCGGGGACGCCGTGCGGATGGAGGGCTTCAGCTTCCACCTGTCCGGCTACGCCACCCAGCCGCGCGCCGACCTCGCCGGAGAGCTCGTCGACCGGTGTCTGAAGGCCCGGGTGCTGGGGCTGCAGGCCGACCGGATCAGCATCGGCGGCGGCTTCGCCGTCGACTACAGCTCCGCCGACCACTGGCACACCTTCCTCGCCGACCAGCGCCCCGAGCACTACCACGCCCGCAAGACGTTCCACAGCGGCGACTTCTACCCCTACCACTCACCCGTGGCCGGAGCCGACGCCCTGCGCACCATCCTGGCCACCGTCCCCGAGGGCGGAGTGGACACTCTCGCGGCACGGCTCAAGGACACCGGCACGCTGCTGATGATGGAGCCCGGCCGCGCCTTGCTGGACGGCGCCGGCGCCTCCGTCTTCCGCGTCCAGGGCGTCAAGGACCGCGAGGACTACCAGATCGTCACCGTCGACGGCACCAGCCTGAGTCTGTCCGAGCAGTGGTTCAACAGCGAATACCTCCCCGACCCGCAGCTGGTGACCCCCACCGGCCGACCCGCCGGCAGCGGCATCCACCCCACGTCCGTGGGAGGAGCGTCGTGCCTGGATTCGGACATGGTCACCTGGCGCAAGATCCCCCTCCCCGCGCGGCCCAGGGCCGGGGACCTGCTGGTCTACCCGAACACGGCCGGCTACCAGATGGACTCCAACGAATCCCCCTTCCACGACCTGCCGCTGCCCACCAAGGTCGTGGTGGACCGCCTGGGCGACCGCCCGCGCTGGCGCCTGGACCGCCGTCCCGCATGCTGACCCCCGACCCGCCCAGGAGTCTTCCCATGAACGAGGCCCTCGCGCGCCCCGCCGTGGTCTCCCGCATATCCGACCTCATCGGATACACCCCGCTGCTGGAGCTGTGCCGCACCGAGACCGGCAGCCGCCTCCTGCTCAAACTGGAGATGTACAACCCGACCGGCTCCGCCAAGATCCGCATGGCCCGTGCGATGGTGGACGCCGCTGAGCGGGCCGGCGAACTGCGCCCTGGTGGCCGCATCATCGAATCCACCTCCGGCAACACCGGCCTGGGCCTGGCGGTCATCGCGGCCGAGCGCGGCTACACCTTCACCGCCGTCGTCGACAACCATGCCGCCGCCGACAAACTGCGCGGCATGAATGCGCTCGGCACCGAGCTGGTCTACGTGGTCGACGACGGCACCGAGGAACTGGCCACCGCCGCCCGCGAGGAGCTGGCCGAGGACATGGCTCGCGGTGAGGACAACACCATCTTCACCGAGCAGCACAACAACCCCGCCAACGGCGTTGGCTACTTCCCCGTCGCCCACGAACTCCACCAGGCCCTCGACGGCGATATCGACGTCGTGATCGGTGCGGTGGGCACCGGCGGCATGCTCTGCGGCACCACCCGCGAACTGCGCAAACTCCACCCCGACTTCACCACCGTCGGCGTCGAGCCCAAGGGCTCCATCGCCTTCGGCGGCCCGGCCCACGACTACTACCAGTCCGGGACCGGCACCCCGGAGGGCGCCGAGATCGGGGCGCTCGTCGACTTCGACCTGATCGACGAAGGGGTCAAGGTCGGCGACGTCGAAGCCTTCGCCGCCGCCCGCGCCGTGGCCCGTACGGGTCTGCTGATCGGCGGTTCCGCGGGCGGGGTCGTCTACGAGGCCCTGACCCGCCTGTCGTCCCTCCCGCCGGGCAGCACTATGGTCGCCCTGGTCAATGACGGCGGCGAGAAGTACATGGACACCGTCTTCAACGACGAGTGGATGAACGCCCGCAACCTCATCGATCCCGCCATGGAGCGCGAGATCGACGAGAAGATCACCAAACTCCGCAGGATTTGATAGCCGCCATGCAGCTGACCACCCTCCTCCGCGACAGTCGCGCCCTGGCCACCCTCGCCGTCCCGCTCGTCCTCACCCAGCTCGCACAGGTGGCACTGACCACCACCGACACCGTGATGATGGGCATGCTCGGTACGGCCGACCTCGCGGCGGGCGGGCTGGCCATCGTCATCTTCAACCAGCTGCGCACGATGGGCGTCGGTCTGGTCACCTCCGTCGGCAACCAGATAGCCGGCGCCGCCGCGCGTGCCGAAGCGGCCCAGGAGAACACCGCGCCGGACAGTGCCGAGCCGGACGGCGACCAGGAAGTACGCAAGATCGTCCGTGCCAGCCTGGCCATGGCGACCCTCGCCGGTATTGCCGGGGCCGTGCTGATGCTCCTCATCGGCCAGGCCCTGGCCTTCCTGGGACAGGAGGCCGGCGTCGTCGACCGCGCGCAGACCATGCTGCTGGCCCTCGCCCCCGGGCTGCTGCCCTGCCTGTGGTTCCAGTGCATCCGCCAGTTCACCGTGGGCATGCGTCGCCCGCAGGCGCTTCTGCAGATCACCATCGCCTCCGTCGCCGTCAACGCCGGCATCAACTGGGCGCTCATCCACGGCACCTGGGGCCTGCCCAAACTGGGCCTGCCCGGCGTCGGCGTGGCCACCTCCCTGGTCTACCTGCTGTCCTTCCTCGCCCTCTACCTGTCAGCGAAGAAGGACACCGTCCTCGGCCCTCTTCTGAGCCTCAACATCGCCAAGGCCGACCGCGCCACCGTCCGCCGCCTGGTCCAGCTCGGCGTACCTATCGCCGCGACCTACGGCTCCGAAGCCGGCTTCTTCTCCGTCACCGCCCTGATGGCCGGCTCCTTCGGCAGCGCCGCCCTGGCCGCGCACACCGCCGTCAACCAGCTCGTCTACATCGTCTTCCAGGTCGCCGTCGGCCTCTCGCACGCCGCATCCATCAACGTCAGCCGTGAACTCGCCCTCGACCGGCCCGAGGCCGCCCTGCGCATCAAGAACACCGCCCTGGCCTGCGCCGGCGCCGTCATGGTCGTGGTGGGCCTCATCTACGTCACCCTGCCCGACCTGGTGCTGAGCCCCTTCTTCGACACCAGCAGCACCCGTGACGCACAGGCGGTGTCGATCGCCACCCACCTGCTCCTCGTCATCATGGTCCTGCAGTTCTTCGACTGCGCCCAGAACATCGGTGTCGGACTCCTGCGCGGCCTCGACGACACCAAGAGCGGCTTCCGCATCACCCTCATCGGCTACTGGCTCATCGGCCTGCCCGCCGCATGGCTCCTCGGATACGCCGCCGAGCTCCACACCCTCGGCATCTGGCTCGGCCTGCTCACCGGCCTCGCCGCCACCGCCATCCTGCTCCTGCGCCGCTACAGCACCTCCGTGCATGCGAAGTTCACCATCGAACAGCCTGTTCCTGCGCCCTAGCCGAAACGCATCACGCCTGGCTCCGTCACTGATCGGGCCCGGCAGCCAGCGCGTGGCGTGCGGTCGTTGAGCTGGGCAGGGAGAGGCGCACGCCGGTTCCTGCACCGGCTCGACGACGCGGGCTGGAGCACGGCCTCCATCACCAGTGGCGGGGCCAGGGCCTCCGCGGCGGGTGCGGCCAGGAACTGCACGACGTCCAGACCTGCTCGATGTCTCCCGCGTCGTGCTCGACTCCGCCCACGTCAGGGCGAAGAACTCAGGGCGAAGAACGGGACCGCGCCAGCTCTGCCCGGCTCCGGTGAGCGCGGTCATGAGCGCGTCCAGGTTTCCGCAGTATCCGATAGACGATCGCTTCTTCGTCACGTGCGAGGGACGACCCTTCTCGGGTCGCCGTGCACGCCCACCCACGAGCCACGGACAGGGCATCTCCGCAGGTCAGGGCACTGCCCCGGCCTTCTTGTATTCCGTGGCTTCTGTGGTGCCCTTCTCGCCCGGGAGGCAGTAGTGAGCACCACCCTGCCCACCGTCCAAGAGGCACCGACCGTCCCCGAAGTCATGCGGGCCCCGCGCTTCAGTCGCCGCAAGGTCTACGACCTCATTCGCTCCCGACAGCTCGAAAGCTTCACGGATGGTGACTACGCCCCCACGACGCGTACCGGTCATCCGATCGAGCCCCGGAACCTCAGCGGGTCCTTCAAGCGGATCGGGCAGGCCGCCTGGTCTGCCGCGTATCCGGCTGCACGACGCCCGGCACGGCTGCGCTTCCCTGCTCTTCGCCGCAGGAGTGCAGCCGCGCGTCGTGATGGAGATTCTGGGACACTCCGCAGATCGCGGTGACCATGAACGTCTACACCCACGTGTCGGAGGATTCGCGTAGGAGGCGGCGGGACACATGGACCGTCTTTTGCGGCACAGGCGAGGGCGTCCGGAATCGTCCGGAAGAGGGACTGCCATCAAGATCTACCGTCAACGCCCCCGTGGAGGAGTTTCCGCGGGGGCGTTTTGACTGGTGGGCACAACAGGATTTGAACCTGTGACATCTGCTTTGTAAGCCTGGTGGTGATCTCCGCAGTAGATCTGCTGGTCAGTGGGCGGGCGGCCAGCCACAGCTCCTCTATGGATGCGGGGACCGGTATGCGCCCTCGTTGACCGTGGCTGCCCCTTCGTTGTGGCACGCATCTGGCACGCCATGAATCGCTGCCCGCCTGGATCTCAGCTGACGACAGTCAGCCACGACGGTGGGTGCGCCGACCGACCAGGCGCGCGTATGCCTCGCGGTACCAACTCCTGCCTCAACCACTGTGCCCGATCATTGGCATACTCCCTGGAGCCGCCTGGTACGAGCGGTGCCGACCCCCGCATCAGGAGTCCGACCGCTGCTTGGCGCCGCAGGGGGGCCGCCTGGCCACGCGCTGTGTCTTTGCCTAGAAGTCTAAATCGGCGCTCGGGGCCCGGGGGGTCTTCTGTTCCCCGTGAGTCCCCGCCTGATCTGGCACAGATGTGGCACGGTCTTTGCCAGGGGTTCCATGGGCGCTACTCTCGGCGGCCTTGGAAGCCCGCCTAGCCTTGAACGCCGTGAACTGAGCAGAGAACACGTACAGGTAGTCGAGAAGAGCCTCGGCGAGCGCCAGGCCGTCGGCGGCGTCCTCGCGACTTACAGAGGTGAATGTGAAGTGGGCGCCTTGGTTGCCAAGGACTCGCAACTCTTGAGCCCACTCAAACAGTTGTCCGTCGATCTTCCCTTCGTCCTTCATCTGCTCAAGCATCTTGAACAGGGGCTTGGAGCGGCCACCCGTGGACATGCCTTGATCAAGGCATACGCCCTCAAGGGTTCGACGGACCATGACGGCGGTTGCTGTGTATGCCTTCGACGAGAAGCACCGCCGGGCCTCTTCATGTTCTCGACGTAGAGCCTCGGGGACATTGGTGCTCAGAGTCCTCTGCTGCTTTGGCCAGACGACCAGAGGCTCTCCATCCCACCCTCCGCCCCAGTCTTCCTCGATCATCAGGAAGGGGTCGTGGCACGTGCCACACGTAGCCAGCTCCAGCAGGTAGGGGGGCTCCATCTCGCCACCGCCTGCTGCCTCGCTTCTGACTGTGGCGAGCGTGGGCTTCTCGCAGTGCGGGCAGATCACGGGATGCGTGATTCCAACTCGACTCATTTGGGCCATGGTTCTGCAGGCTAGCGTCATGGCGGCCGACGCGAACGGTGATCGCCTGGATGGGTCATCGACGGACGAAACGCTCTTGAGCTACGTCGGTGCCGGCACCGACGCGGAGCGACCACACCGGCCTGCGCCACATCGCGGCAGCAGCTGCTCCCCGCAACCCACTTTCGGTGGTGCGGTCGCCTCACGCTCCCGCCATCCATGACGACGGGGGTACGGCGCCTGGCCCCACTCAGGCCCCGTAACCAGCCGACGCTGCACCCCGAGATTGGTACGTGAGGGGCCTTTGAGCTGGTGCTCCCGGCAGGATTCGAACCTGCGACATCCGCTTTAGGAGTTCGATCCGAGCCTGTTCAGGCTGCGGCAGTCGACTGGTGCGATGACTGGACAGAGGCGCTGGTGTGTGCCTCCGTCTGGCGTCGTTGATGTCAGCTGTGGATGTCAGATGCCTTCTGATCCGTAGCTTTGAAGATCGGCCATCGGAGGTCATACGGGCTTCCGCGAGGGCCATGAGGGTCGCTCGGCGAGGGTGACTCTGAAACCGCACCCTTAGGCGACTGGGGCGTCCTGTTCTCCCGCCCCGACGTTTTGACGCCGAACGCCCCAGACAAGGTGGCCAGTTGACTTACAATGCGACCTACGTCACACACGGGAGGGGACCCCATGGCTAGTGGTGCGGCTCGGCGTAACAACCTCAGCATTGGTGGCGAGCAGGCTGAGGCCGACCCGCTCCTCATGGAAGCCTTCTATGAATCAGACGACTACAACACGATCGCAGATCGGGATGACGCACGGTGCTTCTTGATTGCGCGAACCGGTAGCGGTAAGTCGGCTGTTCTGCAGCGACTCGAGGAAGATAACTCTGAACGTGTGGTCAGAATCGCTCCGGAAGATCTCTCTCTGAACTACATCACCAATCTTGGCGTGATGAAGTTTTTGGATGACCTTGAAGTTAGCCTCGACCCGCTTTTTATTGCGCTGTGGAAGCACGTGCTTCTCGTAGAACTGATTCGCCACAGATATAAGGTCGACTCGTACACGGCCAAAGTGAATTTCTTGACTGCGCTTCGCGACAAGATAAAGCGCGACCCAGGAAAGCGCGCAGCCCTTGATTACCTGGAAGAGTTTCAAGATAGGTTCTGGGTCGAAGCGGATGAGCGAGTCCGGGAGATCACTGAAAAGTTCGAAGAAAAGATCAACACGGAAGCAAAGGGAACTCTTGGCTTGACTGGTAACCCGGCGGCCACTGCAACAGCGACAATGGGTGGGGGCTCCGCCGATACTTTCTCGACCGAGACGCGGCGGGAACTTTCCGAACGGTTCCAGCGCATTGTGAACGAGACTCAGATGGCTCGACTAAACAAGATGTTGAAAGTTCTGGATGAGGACATCCTCGAGAGTCGCCAGAACTTCACATTCGTCGTGATTGACGACTTGGATCGCGACTGGGTCGACGAAAAACTCGCGAATTCGCTTGTCCGATGCCTTTTTAGGGCGGTGCTCGACCTTCAGCGGGTCAAGAACCTTAAGGTTATTGTTGCCTTGAGGACCAATATCTTTGAGAATCTGGACTTTGGTCACAGAAGTGGCGGCCAAGAGGAGAAGTTCCGATCTCTGGCTCTCCATATGCGCTGGAGCCCTGGTGAACTGCGTGAACTGATCAATGACCGGCTGCGAGTTGCATCCACGAAGCGCGGCATGCCGGTTGACTCGATTGCTGATGTATTCCCTCGAACAAATGCCACACGCGGGGACGCTTTTGATTACATGCTCCAGAGAACCCTCATGCGGCCGCGTGACATTATCGCTTTCGTTAATGAGGCTTTTACGGCCACAGGAGGGGAGAGAGTCTCATGGGAGGACATCAAGACAGCCGAAGACTCCTACTCGCACAAGAGGCTGCTTGCACTTCGGGATGAGTGGAAGATGTCATACCCAGACATTGATAGAGTCTTCGCCATATTCGGCGGCAGCACTATTCCGATGTCGCAAGAGGAGTTCACTAGACGTATAGACGATGCGGCTTTGTTGCTCGCAGATCCGTACTTCCGCGGCTCTGACTGGCTCGACTGGATGACATCGGCGATGTGGAACAATTCAGCCGGCAGTTGGGCCGATTGGTACGGTCCTCTTGTGACGCTGCTCTACAACATCGGATTCATTGGGTGTGTCACCGGCAGGCAGGGATCTGTGCGCTACGTGCGCACGTTCCCCGAATACGCCGAGAGGGCTAGCAACTTGGAGGCGACTACGGCGTACACGATCCACCCGACATTTCAAGCCGCGTTAGACATCCGTGTGGATGGATCGCGTTATGGCACCGGCGTTGGGCTCACCCCCTAGGCCGAGAGCATCTGGGTGACCCGCGTTTCCCCTGCTGAGGAGGCGCTGCCTCACTTGCCTGATGGAGGTCATTGGCCACCGCAGGCGGCTTTGGAAGACTCAGAGACTGCCCAGGTTTGCCGCCCCCGACTGGCGGAAGGCACTTTCGGTGTGCCCCTGTCTGAACCTCAGCCGACGACAGTCAGCCACAATGGTGGGGCAGTTGATCGACCACGCACGCGTGTGGCTCGTGGTACCCCCACTGGCCCCAGCCAAGATGCCAGCATTCCGCCCGCTCGCCACAATGCAGCGGTGACCTGCCAAACTCCCTTAGCGCTCGTTGCGCAGCTCTATAAATTTCTTCTCAGCGCTCTTCAAGGCGCTAGGGAGAATGGTGTTGAGATCCCTTTCGCTTCGATACTCATGGACATCGAGAACCCATGGATAGCTTGCTATATCGGGAAACATTCCATATGTTGATGAGCGGCTATCCAGCAACGGCACGACAGGGGTTGTACGGAGGAAGGGAACCACGGTCGCAAGTTCGTGTGGGACGGAACGAGGGTCCGATAGATCCACGACAACGCAATGCGCAAGTCGTGCAAGAACTTCTACGGTGCCCGTCAAGTCCTTATTCGCTGGTACCGCAAAGTCGAATAGTATCGGTATTTTTCCTGCGCTTCTCACTGCTTCTCTGGTAAGATTGAGGAATGTCATTCTTTCCTCGCTGAAGCGGCCAAGTATCAGGACGGTTTTCACGGTTACCGTGTCTAGTACGTCCCTCAGTTTGGCGTTCTCGATGAGCATATAGATGAATTGCGCCAGTTCAAGTCGATCGATGGCGAGGTATGGTTGATTCTCTCTTGTGATGCGCAGGTTTCGCTGACTCGTGTTATTCAGCTTTACATCCCAAGCGGAAGTGCCGAATACTGTTGCGCCGTCGAGAGATGCATTTGATAGATCGGTTCCGATGAATTGACAGTAGCTGAGATTTGAGTTACTCAGATCTGCTCCGGCGAGGTTGCAATCTGATAGTTTAGCCCCTGTCAGAATGGTGGAACTGTAGTAGACCCCGCCATCTCCTTCTTCCAGCTGGGCTGGCGACAAATCTGCGCCACGCAGATCGGCCTCTCTAAGGTCTGCATCTCTCATAGATGCTCCTCTGAGGCGAGCATTCTGGAAATTGGTGCCTCTGAGGTCGGCTTCCACAAGGGAGACACTTCTGAGGTCGGCGTTTGACAGATTGCAACCAGCTAGGTTTTTTCGTGACAGATTAGTGGTCCAGAGGCGTGGTTTAACCTGGGGATTCGCATCTCGCCATCTGTTCCATGATCCGGCGTCTCCCTCTTCAATTCGCGCTAGATGGTCGGGGTCCCAAGGGCGCCAATCCGTATCGAGCCAGTGCGCATGGCGCCAATCCTCCGCATTCATAAGAGCCTCCTGGCTTTCGTCTGCAATAGCTCCTGTTGTTGAGATCGCCGCCCCCAATTGTCCAGTATCGTCCGATCCTCGACTTGATGCATCTCTAGGCCCCACATGCGGCTCGACGCCTCGCGGGCGTCGAGCCGCATGTGGGGCGCCCTGGACGACGGCATTACCACGCAGTTGTGGACCTATCCGGTAAGCCCGACGTTGGGGCCGTAATTTGCTAGCGGTTGATTGCTTGCGCGCGGTACGGGCGCCGGCCGGGCTGGAGCGGGGCGGAGACAGGAGCGCAGGCCCGGCCGGGGGCCGGGCCGCGAGCGGCGAGCGTGAGCGAGCCGCCTTGAACTAGTAGAGAAAGTTGTTACTCAAGCTCCGGACGGGATGTGCCAGAGCGGGGCTTGGTACTGCTCCGGGCGGTTGCCGAGCAGGAGTGCTCTGAGATCCTGGCGCTGGTTGCCACTGAGTCCGAATGCTTCGGTGAGTCGGCGGAACGTGGTGTGGGTGATGCCACGGGACCGGGCGTCGGTTTCGAAGTCGTCGAGCTGGCGGAGCACGGCCTCCGGGGCGAACTTCTGGGCCGGCTGGCTACCGAGCCAACTGGCCTTGTTGCGTTCGTAGTCGATCTCGGAGAAGCCACAGATTTCCCGGCTGTGCTGCTCGACCTGCTGCAGGTTCTCCGTGGCGAGGATGGCTCGAGCGAGCTGGTTGCGGTTCAGGGCCTCGTCGAGGTCGACCTCGTACACGACAGGGCCTTCGTGGGTGAGCGGGACGGGCAGGCCGGCGTCCCGCACTTCGCACTGCCCGCGGGCGCCTCGTGCGGTGGCGGCGAGCATGGCCGTGGCCTCGGAAGGGTGCCACTCCAGTACCGGGCTGACGGGGGTGACGTGCTCGGCCGTGAGTGTCAGGGCAACGGGGCCCAAGCGGTGGCGTAGGGCGTCGGCGGGGAGTTCGCCGTCCAGGCCGGGGCCGGCGACCAGGAGTCGTACGGGGAAGTTGAGTTCGCAGCATGCGGCGAGGGTGAGGGCGTCGGCGAGCGGGCTGCGGAGGGTGGGCTCGTCGCCTTGGGCAAGGATGTCGCCGCCGACGTCCAGGAGATCGATGGAGTCGGGCTCCAAGTACTGGACGACTTCCTCGAGTTGGCGAACGATGCCTTCGGCGCCGTGGTGCGGGTCGATGAGCGCGAAGGTCTGCGGGAGCTCTGCTGCCAGTCGGGGAAGCGTCGAGCCCGCGGGAGCAATCGGTGCCGCTTCGGCGGGGACCGTCTGGACGCTTCGGGTGAGGGGGCGAAGGCCGGTGAAGTTGGCCGGCCCTCTTGGGCCCGGGATGGGGTCGACCAAGAGACGGTCCCACGCGTAGGTAAGGACCACCGCCGGAGTCTCGCCGCCGTAGAGGGCGGCATCCAGCATCGCTGCGGCGACAGCGTCGCCGCCTCCTCCTGCTGCCACGATCAAGCGCGTCACGTGCGTCAGCGTACGGGCTGCTGTATTAGCCACTCACTCTATAGTGGCCAGAGGTAATAGCCACTTAGGGAAGGGGGAACGGATGCCAAAGATCGAGGAGACCCAGCCCAAGTACCTTCAGATCGCGCACCACATTCGCGATCAGATCCTGCGGGGCGACTTGCGGCCTGGTGACGAAGTGCCGTCGGAACGTCAACTGGCCGCGGATTGGAGCGTGTCACGCCCGACGGCTGCGCGTTCGCTGGAGGCACTGCGGCACCAGGGGCTGGTCGAGAAGCGGCAGGGCTCGGGCACGTACGTGCGGGGTCTGGCGGTGAACCGCCGTGCTCGGGAGCTGTACGGGCGGGCCAAGCAGACGGGCAAGATCTACACGCCGGGTGAGTATGCGGTGATCACCTCTGCGGGTTGGCTGGAGGCGCCGGACTACGTGGCGGAGTCACTGAACCTGGCCGCCGGCGCCCGTGCGGTGCACCGGCGACGGGTCACCAAGAACGACTCCGGACCCATCACGCTCTCCACCTCCTGGTTCGGCCCCGACGTGGGCGAGCGCGCACCGAAGCTCCGGGATCCCGACCGGATCCAGGAGGGCACGCTGATGTACGTCGAGACCATGACCGGACGCCAGGGCAGCTACGCCGAGGACCGGATGTGCGCTCGCCTCGCGACCGATGACGAGGCGGCCGACTTGGAACTGGAGCCGGGGTCAGCGGTGCTGATCGTCCATCACGTCGTCTATGACCTGCAGGATCGCCCTCTGGAGTTCGCCGAGGCGACGTACCCGCCCAGCCGTTGGGCGTTCGAGCAGGGATACCCGATCGGGTAGAAAGCCTTGGTTCTCTGACGAAACGCTTGCGACCCCAAGTGGCTAATGCCACTATCCAGTAAGTGGCTAAGGCCACTTCGTCGGAAGGGGGCACGGGCGTGAGTCAGACAACTGCGGAGTTACGACACGTCGCCGCGGCCGCGTGTCGTGGATGCCGGGGCCGAGGCTGGAAGCGGGTCGGCTCCCGCTCGGCCTTGGCGGCCTCCGCGGCTGACGCTCGCGCCCGTGCTACGTCCAAGCGGCGCTGTCTGGACTGCGGCGGCACCGGTAGGGAGTAGGACGGAATGAGCGACGTCATCGGAGGCCCTGAGGGGTCGGGGGTTGAGCCCGTGTACATCGGTGCCATGACCTTGTACCCGGTGCCCGAGTCCGTGGCACGGGCTCGGCGCTGGTTCAGAAAGTTCACAGATCCGCATGAGCTGGCCTGCTCGGTGGACGAATGCGTATTGATGATCTCCGAGCTGGTGACCAACGCTGTTCTCTACGGAGAGGCGGAGGACTCCTGGCGGGTGCGCGTGGAGTGGTGGCGTGTCGGTGAAGCGCTGCGGGTGGATGTACACAATCCCGGATTTCCCGCGAAGGTCCGCATGCGCGAGGCTGCCGCCGATGATGCGCATGGCCGGGGCCTGCACCTTGTCGACGCGCTGGCGGACTCCTGGAGCGCCGGCCCCAGCCACTTCGGCGGGACGGTCGTCTCGTTCACGGTCGATGAGGCTTGGAAGCCTTGATGGGCCTGGGCTCTGCGGCGCTCGCGGGGGGCGTGGGTATGCACTGCCTATTCATTTGAGTAGTCTGGTTGACAGGTTGACTTGGCTGATGTGAGTAGGCGGCGGGCTATGGCGTACGAAGTGGCTGCACCGAAGTATGTGCGGCTTGCGCAGACGCTCCAGGGTCGCATCGAGGACGGTACGTACCCGGCCGGAACTCTCGTGCCGAGCGAAAATCAGCTGGTCCAAGCCTTCGGCATGTCCCGCCCGACCGTCGTCCGGGCGCTCGAACTCCTCAAGCGGGACGGCTGGCTGGAGTCCCGGCAGGGGTACGGCACGATCGTTCGTGGTCGCCCTGAAGTGGTCGAGCAGAAGGACCAGCGGGGGCGCGACGCGCTGGAGCGGGACGAGTCGGCTGCATCCGGTCGCCTCGTCCAGGTGGGCCAAGTGCCCATCCCTCCACGGGTGGCTTCGATCCTCGGCGTGCCCAAGCGCGGCAAAGTGCTCGTCCGCCGGCTGCTGGTTGAGGATGATGGCGAGCCGGTGGAGCTGGCTTCCTCGTACTTCCCCGCAGCCTTGGTCGAGGGGACGGCGCTCGCCGACTCGACTCCGTTGACCGAGGGGCTGCGCGCGCACGTCGAGTCCCGTAAGCGCGTCCGCTTCGACCATGTCACCGAGCGCGTCTCGGCCCGCCTGCCGAGCAAGGAAGAGGCCGAACTGCTGGCTCTTCCGAATGGTGAGCCGGTGTTGAGCGTGCTGGTCGTGGCCTGCGATGTCTCGGGGCAGGCGCTCCAGGTCACGGACGTGCTGCTGCCTGGCGATCGGCAGGAACTCGAAGACACGTACCGCCTGGGGTAGAAGTCCCTCCGAGCTGGGACCACCTCAACGCATAGCCAGGTAAGGCACTATGTGCGGCATGGACCTCGAGGGGATAGGCGCGCTATCAGCGGCAGGAGTGGCCCTCATCGGGATTCCCGCCACCATGCTTGTCGGTCGGTGGCAGCTGAAGGCTGCCTTGCGTGCGGCGGAGGCCTCTAACGAAGTCGGGATGGCTCAAGCCGATTCTGCATACCGCGCCGCACTGGATGCTGTCCGGGCCGAGGCGAACGCTGCTCACATCCAGTGGCAGCGCGGTGTCCAACGGGAGGTGTACGCATCTTTTCTCCTTGCCGCACATCGCCCAAGGGAGGTGGGTGAGCGATTCGCGGCAGACAGCGAGGAAGAGCTATCAGCAGAGAGGATCGCGGCTGCCAAGACCGCTGCTGACGACGTTCTCGCCGCCCTCAAAGCGGCTCAAACAATCATCGAGCTTGAAGGTCCTGATGACGTAGCTGCACCTGCAGCAGTGATGACCAATGCTGCTCAGACGATGGCGATGCGCCTCAGGCAAGAGGCCGTCTTTACAAGAGCGTGGGGCAAGCTCTCCCGGCTCACGGAGCATCAGTCAGAAGCCGTGAACTCATCTGCGCAGAGGCTCATGCGCACGCTCTCCCATCTGCGTCTCAGTCATCGTTCGACAACCTCATCCATGTTGGCTGAGGCGGATGAAAACGAGACTCACGAAGCACGAGCCGCAAGGCAGTCCTGCCATGACGCCTGGAGCGATCTGACGCCCGGAGCGCTCGATGAAGAGGAGTTCGATGCCCTCGTTGCGGGCCACTCCCGCCTCCCTCCAACTTTCAGCCACCAATACGTTGAAGCAGCTCATGAATTCGATGAGGCGGAAGTGCAATTCGTCCGAGCTGCGAGGACGCAGCTGCACAGCCAGCTCGCTACTTGATGCCCCTTGTCACTGACGAATGATCCCTGTGGGTTGAGGTTGCCAGGGACGCTTGAGGCGGGAGGGGGCAGTACCCCCTGAATCACTTGACAAGTCAACCCGGGTTCCCTAGCTTCGAACTTGCTAAGTCAACCTGTCAGGTCGACTGGCAGGCACCCAACGAAGGGGAAATCTGTGCGTGTAATCCGTGTCGAGACCGCGTCCGCCACGATCCTGCTGACCGAGGCACCGGAGCCCAAGGTCAAGGACCGCAAGACGGGCGAGATCGCGAAGGACGCCGTGAGCGGCGAAGCGCTGATGAAGGTCGGCGTTGTCTACATCGATGAAGGAGAGTCGTCGCTGATCGCGGTGACCGTCCCCGAGAGCGGGGTTACCGACGGCTTGGTCGTCGGGGCCCCCGTCTCCCTGCCGGGTCTGGTCGCGCGGCCCTGGGAGAGCGTCTTCAACGGCCAGGCTCGTCACGGCATTGCCTACCGGGCCGCCGCGGTCGCTCCCGGCGCGTACCCGGCCGGGCAGGAGAGCTGATATTCGTGCCTGACGTCACGACGCTGATGGAGCTGGGCGCGCCGATCGCCGCCATAGGTGGAGCGGCCTACGCCCGGAAGGCACACCCGGCGGCCTACTGGTCAACGGTGGGGCTTCCGCTGTCGGTTGTCCGGCTGATGGCCTCGTACGGCTCGACCATGGACGCCTGTGGGCTGACCGTAGAGCCGTCTCGACTGCGGGCTCTGACCGTGCGGGCGACCACGCGTCGGGAGGTTCGGCCGGTGCCGCCGAGGCGGGGCATTCCGCGCCCTACCTCTACGGGGCTGCGCGTCCGGATTCGGCTCGCTCCCGGGCAAGAGCCGGCGGACGTGGCGGCATCGTCGGAGAGGTTGCGCCACGCCTGGGGTGTTCACGCCGTGCATGTCGTGAGCCTCGAACCGGGCGTCGTTGAACTGCGGCTGGTCGGCTTCGACGTGCTGCGCAAGGTGAAGATGCCTCGCCGGACCGGGAGCAACTTGCTGACGGTGCCGGTGGCGCTTCGGGAGGACGCGACCGCGTTCGTACGCGACTACCGGGCGGTCCCTCACCAACTGGTGCTGGGGGCGACCCTGTCGGGCAAGTCGATGTTCCTGCGGAACCTGCTGACGGGGCTGGCCACACAGCCCGTGGCGCTCGTCGGAATCGACTGCAAGCGCGGTGTGGAGCTGGCGCCCTTCGCTCCTCGACTGTCCGCGCTGGCAACGGATCCGGCAGAAGCGGCGAACCTGCTGCCCGTGCTGGTGAAGGAAATGGAGGACCGGTACGACCTGATCAAGGCCCGTCAGGGCATCGCGTTGAGCACGCCGGATGAAGTGATCACTTCGGACGTCTGGGGGCTGCCGGAAGGTGAACGCCCCCACCCGATCGTGATGTTCGTGGACGAGGTGGCCGAGCTGTTCCTCGTGGCGACCAGAAAGGACGAGGAGCGGCGCGACGAGATGGTGACCCAGCTGATCCGGCTGGCTCAGCTCGGCCGGGCCGCCGGGATCTACCTGGAAGTCTGCGGTCAACGCTTCGGTGCCGAGCTGGGCAAGGGCGCCACCATGCTCCGGGCCCAGCTCACCGGACGCGTCTGCCACCGCGTAAACGACGAAGCCTCGGCGAAGATGGCACTCGGTGATATCGCACCCGAGGCGGTAGGTGTCGCCTCGACCATCGCCGCTGAAGTACCGGGCCTCGCCGTGGCCGGCGACACCTCCGGCGGCTGGATCCGCATCCGTACGCCGTACCTCTCCCTCGCCGATGCCGCGGCGACCTGCCGCGAGACGGCCGAACTCGTACCTGATGTACCGACGCTGGAGCCCTTCCGGCCCCACGTTCCGGCCCAGCCCGTGACGCTCCCGGTCACCCTGGCCAAGCCTCGTCCCGCCAACGGCTGACCTACTCCTCACCCCGGCCGGCGTGACCGCTTCACGCCGAGTCCCTACCCCTGCCATGCCCGAAACCGGAAGGAGGCGAGCAGTGCGCAAGCCGCCCGTCCGTGTCGACGCCGTACTGGTTCAAGCGGTCATCGCCGCCGCCCTGTCCTTCGCGCATCTGCATGACCTCGCGGTAGCCGCGGGCCAGGACGGCTGGAAGGCGTGGGCCTACCCGGTGAGCGTCGACCTGCTGCTGGTCGCCGCCTGGAAACGGTTGCGGTCCGGCCAGTCCAAGGCGGCCGGGTGGTCGTGGTTCCTGGTGGCCCTCGCGGCCAGCCTCGGCGCCAACATCGCCACCGCAGGACTCCTCGACCTCAGCCACGTTCCGCCCTGGCTCCGCGTACTGGTGGCCGGCTGGCCGGCCGCTGCCTTTCTCGGCGGCACCCTGCTCGCCCACGGCCCCGCCACCGATCGCGCGGACGTGATCGCCGAAACGGACGACATCGACGCACCGGCACCGGCACCGGCACCGGCACCGAAAGAGGAGCACGAAGTCGAACCGCCCGTCCCCGCGAGAACGCCCGAACTCGTCGCCGAGCCCGCACCGCCCCCTCCACCGGCTGACCACGTTCCTGCCGCCCTCATCACCCACGCCCGAAAGATCGCCACCGAGCACCACACCCGCACGGGAGCACCCATCGACACCACAACACTCCGCGCCCGACTCGGCGTTCCGGCCCCGCTCGCCGAGGCCATCGCCACTCACCTCACCTGACCAACTGGAGCCACTTTGCGTCGATCCACGCTCCGCGCCCTGAAGCGCGCAGCTGAACTCACCCGCCAGAACCGCTTCACCGAGGCCGTGCTCGTCGCCGAGCCGGTGATCCTCGCCGCCGACCGCCAGGAGGGCGACGAGATCCGCGCCTGGCTGATCGGCCATGCCGCCGAATTCGCCGCCGAGAAGGGGGCCCGCTGATGGCTGCCCAGCCGCGTTTCCGTCGCGTGGTCCGCTTCGGCCCGGTCCAGGTCGGCACCTACTACGACGGCCGGGGCCGCGAGAAGCACACCGCTGCCTGTACGGCCCCGCGCTGCGGGTTCGCGGTCGATTACGACTCCCGTGCCGCCGCCCAACTCGCCGCCCGTACGCACCGCTGCCCGGTGCGCTGAAGAGGAGCTGCCCCATGACCGTAAGCCTGCCCCTGGTCGTCGTCCTCGGCCTCATCGCCTGGGGAGCCGTGAAGTTCCTCGGCGTCCGGATCTGGATCGTCGTCGTGATCGCGCTCTTCGGTTTCTACCTCGCCGGCACCTTCCTGGCCCCCGCCATCGACTCCGGCACCCGCAGCGGCGTCGAGATCGTCAACGGCACCCACCACTGAAGGGAGACGCCCTCATGCTCTTTCGTCCTCAACTGCCCACGGCTCCAACGCCGTCCGCTCACGTCGCGGATTCAAGTCTCGCTACTCACGTCCGAACGCCGGTCTGTTCCTGCCATCACGCCGCCGGGCCCGCGATGGCTCCTCGCCGCTCGCTGCCCTCGGTCGGTGCAGGAGTCGTGGCGGCCGTCCTGGTGGGCGGCGTGATTCTCACGGCGCTGCTGACCGCCGTCGCCGTCTCGGCCGTCTCGGTGGCCGTGGCCGCGGTGGTCCTGCGTTCCCTGCTCACCAGCCAGCGTCACCACTGAAGCGGCTACCGGGGCGGCCTCGATACCGCCAAGCATCCACCGCCCCGGTAGCCCAACCCTCTTCGACCAGAAGCCGAGAAGGAGAAGTCCATCATCACCCGCAGCACCCCTCCCCCGCTCACATACCTGGGGAAACTCGCCGCGTCCGGCACCCTGCCCGGTCTCGTGCGACAGCTGGCCACTCTCGGCGGCTGCACCCGCCCCATCCGTCTGGCCGGCCACCGCACCGAACACCGCATCGACACCGCCACCGGCGAATCAGCCCCGCCCTCCACCACCTGGACTCGAACGACCTGCCCGCCGGGGACCTCCTGGTGCGCTGCGGCAACCGTCGCACCACCCGCTGTCCCACCTGCGCCGAGACCTACCGGCGCGATACCTACCACTTGATCACCGCAGGACTCCGCGGCGGCAAAGGCGTCCCGGACCGGGTCACCTCCCATCCCCGTGTCTTCGCCACCTTCACCGCCCCGAGCTTCGGACCGGTCCACAACCGCCCCTCCGCACCCGGTGGCCGTACCTGCCCATGCCGCTGCGGCCGGCACCACGACCAGGAGGACGCCGCACTCGGTACTCCGCTCGCCCCCGACCGCTACGACTACGAGTCAGCTGTGCTCTGGAACGCGCACGCGGGCATGCTCTGGCGCCGCTTCACGATCTACCTACGCCGCGAGATCGCCCGCCGGGCCGGACTGACCCAGCGGGAGTTCGCCCAACACGCCCGCGTCTCTTTCGCCAAGGTCGCCGAGTACCAAAAGCGCGGCGCCGTCCACTTCCACGCAGTCATCCGCCTCGACGGCCCCGCGGGCGGCGACACCCCTCCCCCGCACTGGGCAAGCGCAGAGCTGCTGACCGACGCCATCAAGGCAGCCGCTGCCCACGCCACCGTGGCCGGCCCGGTCCTCGACGGCCGCGCGCACTCCTTCGCCTTCGGCCGCCAGATCGACGTCCGCACCATCAAAGGCAATGACCTCGACGGCGGCACCGCGCTGACCGACCGCGCCGTTGCCGCCTACATCGCCAAGTACGCCACCAAAGGCGCCGAGACAGCGACCGGCACCCTCGACCGGCCCCTGAAGTTCGTCGCCGAACTCGCCAGCCTCGATATCTCCCCGCACGCCGAACGCCTCATCCGCACCGCCTGGGCGCTCGGTGCCCGCAAGGACCTCGAAGAGCTCCGGCTGCGGGCCTGGGCGCACATGCTCGGCTTCCGCGGCCACTTCTCCACCAAAACCCGCCGCTACTCCACCACCCTGGGCGCCCTCCGCGAAGCCCGCGCCCAATGGCGCTGCCTCCAAGCCTCCATCGCACGGGGCGAGACCCCACGCCATCCGCACGGCCAGGAGGAAGGCGAAACCACGCTCGTCCTCGCCCACTGGACCTACGCCGGCACCGGCCTCAGCCCCACCGAGCAATGGCTGTCCGCGTCCCTAGCCGCCACCAACGCCTCAGAAGGAGAGGTCAACCCGTGAACGACCGGTATCTGTCCGTCCCGGAAGTCGCCGAACTGCTCGGCACCACAGAGCGCTTTCCTCGCCGGCTGATCGCCGAGCGGCGCATCACGTTCGTTCGCGTGGGGCGTCACGTGCGTATTCCGGAGAGCGCTCTGCGCGCTTTCATCGAGGCGAACACGGTTCAGCCGGTGTCGGCCGGCGGTAGGCGTCTTGGGGCGGTGGCCTGATGCCCAACGCACGGGGAAAGCGCCGACGCTTCGGGTCCGTTCGCAAACTGCCGTCCGGACGCTTCCAGGCTCGCTACCCCGGGCCGGACGGAGTGCTTCGCACTGCCGACACGACCTTTCCGACCCAGCGGGACGCCGAGGTATGGCTCGTCCGCAAAGAGGCGGAGATCGTCGAGCACCGCTGGCATGACCCGAACGTTGAGATCCCGTTCGGTGAGTACGCAACCGCATGGCTCAAGGAGCGCGACTACGCGGCCACCACTCGTGAGCGCAATGAGAGTGCGCTTCGGCTGCACATTATGCCGACCTTCATGCGGTCGCCGCTCACACAGATCACCACGCCCCACGTCCGGCGGTGGCGATCTACTCTCCTCGACAACGGTGTAGGTGAGTCCACCGTGGTCAAGGCGTACCAGATCCTGCGGGCCATCATGAATACGGCTGTGGATGACGGCCTGATCCAGCGGAATCCATGCCGCATCAAGGGAGCTGGCGCGGCCAAGACCGCGGAGCGCCCCTACCTGACGGTGCCGGAGGTCTACCGAATCGCCGAGGCCGTTCCACCTCGCTTCCGCGTCCTGGTCCTCCTCGCCGCATTCACCGGACTGCGCTTCGGTGAACTGGCGGCATTGCAGCGCCATGACGTCGACCTGGACCGGCGCACGATCTCCGTCCGTCGCTCTCAGGCAGAGACCAGGACACAAGGGCTGACGATCAAGACGCCGAAAAGCAGTGCCGGTATCCGCACCGTGGCGTTTCCGGCGTCGCTCGTGGAGGAACTGGCCGATCACCTCAGCCACTACGCCGAGGCGGGGCGCGCGGGGCTGGTCTTCGTCGGGGAGCGGGGCGGTCGGTTACGGCGGAACAACTTCCGTAGGGCTTGGCTCCCGGCTCTGCGGACGGCCGGCCTCTCGGACATGCACTTCCACGATCTGCGGCACACGGGCAACACCCTTGCCGCGACCGGAGGCGCGACCACTCGTGAGCTGATGCACCGCATGGGGCACTCGTCCGTACGGGCGGCGCTGATCTACCAGCACCTGGTCAACGGTCGTGATCAAGCGATTGCCGATCATGTGGACGCGCAGATCCGGCGGGGGAAGCCGAACCGGCAGGCGAAGCCGGACCGGGGCGGCTCGGACGGGGCATCTGGCACGTAAGTGGCACGGGCCCCCCGAACCGCCTCCGCCGCAGAAAACGATCAAGGCCCAGGAATCCGAATTCACATCGGATGACCTGGGCCTTTGTCGTTTGCGTGGGAAGTGGGCACAGACGGATTTGAACCGCCGACATCTGCTTTGTAAGAGCAGCGCTCTACCGCTGAGCTATGCGCCCTGGCCGAGCCGACAGACTACCTTGCCTGCGGGGCTGCACTGCAAACCAGTGCTCGAAGTGCGAACTTACCGGCCGCTGTGTTCGTTTCCGGTGAGTGGGAGAATGATATTCGGTCCTGGGGCGATCCGATCGGGAGAGGGAAGTGACGGCGACAGACACTCAGCCGCATGAGCAGCGAGAACGCCGTCGCGCCCGTGGGGGTCCGGTCCGGGATGTGGTGGCGCTCATGTTGCTGCCGTTGCCTTTGGTGGTGGCGATGGCGCCGTTGTCGTTCGCGGGCGGGGGGACCCGTCGCTGGTTCGGGCGGGGGGAAGGCCAGCGGGCCGATGCGCAGGCCGCGAAGGATGCCGCGGCGGCGGCGTTCTACGAGCTGGACACCGCGCACCGGGATCTGCGGATCTCCATAGAGGCGATCACCGCCGTCGACACGTCGCCGTCCGCGCGGAAAGCGGCAGAGCAGTACGAGGGCTTCGGCCGACGGATCGACGAGGTGAGTCAGGGGTACATCACCGCGGTCGACTCCCACGATCTTGACCGTGACGACCTTGACGGCGCCGCGATGTCACGGGCGCGGGCCGATCTGACGCGCGCCAAGCAGGAGCTGGACCGGGTCAAGGGCGAGCTGGACCGGTTCGCGCAGGGGCTGGGGCCGCTGCTGCAGTCCGCCGAGACGCAGCTGGCGCGGCTCGCCCCGGCCGTGGAGCGGGCGCGGCAGGCGCTGCTGGCGGCGAGCAATGCGCTGGACGCGGTCCGTGCGCAGGGCTTGCAGGCCGATGATCTCGCGACCCGGCTGGCGGCGCTCGCGCCGGAGCTGACCAAGCTCAATCAGGGTGCCGGGCAGCATGGCGTACAGGAGACGATCCGGCGCGCCGACGAGGTGGTGCGCCAGGCCGAGGGCGTACGGACGGAGGCCGAGCGGCTGCCGGGAAAGGCCGCGGAGATCGACAAGCGCCTGGTGTCGCTGCGGACCCGGGCGCAGGCGATCACGACGCGTGCGGGGAAGGTCGACCCGGTCCTCAGCGAGCTGCGGCGGCGGTACAGCGCGGCGTGCTGGCAGGACCTGCAGCAGGTGCCGGAGCAGGCCACGCAGTCCGTCCAGCAGGCCGAGGTCAAGCTGCGGGAGGCGCAGCAGGCGCGGGACGACCAGCGCTGGGCGGATGCCACGAGCCGGCTGGCGACCGTACGGGCACTGCTGGACACCACCGATGAGGCGGTGTCGGCGGCCGGTGACCGGCTGCAGCGGCTCGATGCGGTGTCGTTCGACCGGCAGAAGGAGGTCGACCGGACCCGCTTCGCCGTACGGGACGCACAGCGGCTGGCGATGACCGGGCGCAGCACCCCCGATCCGCGGCATGCCGGCCCCCTGGACGATGCGGTGGCGCGGCTGGACCGTGCGGTCGCGGGCCTGGAGGGGCGCCATCCGGACTGGTGGCACTTCCTGATGGAGACCGAGGCGGTGCGGGAGACGGCGGCCCGGGTCGTGCAGGAGATCCGGGAGGCCAGGGGCGGGACCGGGGCCGGGGCCGGGGCCGGCGGCTGAGACTCCGGAGCCTCCTCGGGGCGTGACCCTGCCGGACCGGTATGCGGCCCGGTGCCTGGCCGGTGTGCAGATCCCGGTGTCAGGCCGGTGTGCGGCCCGGTACCTGACCGGAAACCCTGCGGGCGGTGTCGGGCGGCGGCGCCGTGCTCCTCGCCGCCGGGCGCGATGGCGTGAAATGCCACCTGGGCGGATCCTGGAGAGGAGTACGGCCCAGTCGGCACCTGCGCGAAGGAGGCCAGACATGGCTACTGGGGCTACTGGCCAGACCCTGCACGGGCCCGCGAACCCGCTCCACCGGGCGACGAGGCACCACACTCGGCTCGATGAACATCTGCCCGTGGACCATCGGCTCAGCAGGGTCTACCGCATCGGCGCCGGGCTGATGGGCCTGGTACTGATCGCCTTCGGCATCCTCGGACTGACCCACCACATCGGCTACTTCGACACCGGCGGCGACACCGTTGCCGGGCTGAACACCAATGGCTCCCTGAGCGTGCTCTCGATCGTCGTCGGAGCGATCCTCTTCGTCGGCATGGTGATCGGCGGGAACTTCGCCTCGACCCTCAACATCGTGCTCGGCGCCCTCTTCCTCCTGAGCGGATTCGTGAACCTGGCGCTGCTGGACACCGGCGCGAACTTCCTCGCCTTCCAGATACAGAACGTCCTGTTCAGCTTCGTGGTCGGGCTGATGCTGCTGGTCTTCGGGATGTACGGGCGGGTCAGCGGCGGCCTCCCCCATGACAATCCGTACTGGCGCGCCCGGCACCCGGAGGAGGCGGAGCGGTTCGACCGCGGACAGCTGCGTCCCGTCTCCGGTATGACGGCCGCACGGCAGGCGGCGCGCATCAAGATGCAAGGCGCCCCGCATGCCGGGCGCGGTTCGTTCGGCGCCGGCACCAGCGGGAGCAGAAGGCACACCACTGCCCTCGACAGCGGCACCCGCACCGGTGGCGACAGCAAGAAGCCCTGAGCCGGGGCGAGGAGACGTCAGGGCGTACCGAGGTGGGATTGGGGTGCTCGGTACGCCCTGATGGCTGGCGTGGGGAGGGGAGCGGAGCGGAGGGGTGAGAGCGGGGTGAGAGCGGGGTGGGGGTTATCCGCCATCTCCGCTATGGCAGGAGCGGCTGGCATGGCCGGAGTGGCCGACGTGGCTGGGGCGGCGGGAACAGCTGAGGGAGCGCGAAGGGAGGGCGTCGGGGGCAGCGAGCACGGGGAGCAGGGAGCAGCACGATGAGCCGTTCGGGGCACGCCGCCTCCTCAGGGCACGGGGCTCACCATGGGGCGGTCGAAGCGCTCGCCAAACGGATCTTCAAGGGCACATACGGTGAGGGCGACAGCCTCGTGCTGCCGGACGTGAGGGCGGAGCTGGACGTGAGCCAGACCGTGCTGCGGGAGGCGGTCAAGGTGCTGACCACCAAGGGCCTCCTCGGGACCGACAAGAAGCGTGGCACGTTCGTCCGCCCCCGGGAGGACTGGAATCTCCTGGACACGGACGTGCTGCGGTGGAAACTGGCGGCCGGGGTCTCGTCCGACTTCTTCGCCGATGTGCTCGAACTGCGTCGTTCCATCGAACCCGCGGCGGCCGCGCTCGCCGCGGAGCGCCGTACCGACGAGGATCTGGCGGCCCTGGACGCCGCGTTGAGCGCGATGGCCGCGGCCGACAACGACCCGGTGCTGCTCGTACGCGCCGACGCGTCCTTCCACACGGCGATGCTGATCGCGTCGAACAATCGCTTCTACGCGCAGATGCACCGGGTGATCGTGCCGGTGCTCGTCCAGCGCGACCGGGCGGTGCTCGCCGCGGACGGCGCGTTCGAGCATCCCCATGCGATGCATGCCGCGGTCGTCGAGGCCGTACGGAACCGCGACGTCGACCGGGCCTATATGGCGATGCTCGAACTGCTTGATGTGTCCGCGCGGGAGCATCCGTAGTGGCTGGAGCTTCCGTAGTAGCGGGAGCATCTGCAGTAGGGGCTGATGTAGCGCGGCGCAGTGGTGGGGGGAGGGGGCTGCGGTCCGGAAGCTGCGTCGGTTAACGCGGTGATGTGGGTGGGCAGAACATCGCGCACCAGCACGGCGCGCGCGTGGCCGGGGTCGAACGGGCGGCACGGGCCCTGTCCCCAGTGGGGCGTACGGAGCGCGCACCATTCCGTGCGCCGCGCTCCGTACGCCGCGCTCCGCACATCGAAAGGACGGACCGGTCCATGAAGATCAGCCGCATCGAGACGTTCCTCGCCCCGCCGCGCTGGATGTTCGTCCGGGTGGAGACCGACGAGGGCCTCGTCGGCTGGGGTGAGCCGGTGGTCGAGGGGCGGGCCGAGCCGGTCCGGGCGGCCGTGGAGGTGCTGTCCGAATACCTCCTGGGGCAGGATCCGGCGCGTATCGAGGACCACTGGCAGGTCATGACCAAGGGCGGCTTCTACCGCGGTGGGCCCGTCCTGTCGTCCGCCGTCGCCGGTCTGGACCAGGCACTGTGGGACATCAAAGGGAAGCGGCACGGAGTCCCCGTCCACCAGCTGCTCGGCGGGCCGGTCCGCGAGAAGATCCGCGCGTACGCATGGGTGGGCGGCGATGAACCGCATGCCATCCGCGACGCGGTCACCGCGCAGACCGAAGCGGGCTTCACCGCCGTCAAGATGAACGGCTGCGGCAAGATGACGCCGGTGGCGACCCGCGCCGAAGTGCGGGAGTGTCTGCTGCGCGCCGAGACCGCACGCGAAGTCCTCGGCGACGAACGGGACTTCGGCCTCGACTTCCACGGCCGGGTCTCGCCCGCCAACGCCCGCAGGCTCCTCCCCCTCCTGGCCGACTACGCGCCGATGTTCGTCGAGGAGCCCGTCCTCTGTGACTACTTGCACGCCCTCCCCGACCTCGTGAATGCCTCTTCCATCCCCCTCGCACTCGGTGAACGTCTCTTCACCCGGCGAGAGTTCCTGGCTCCCCTGCAAGCCGGCGTGGCGATCCTCCAGCCCGATATCTCGCATGCGGGCGGCATCTCCGAGCTGCGCCGGATCGCCGCGCTCGCGGAGGCGTACGGGGCGCAGCTCGCCCCGCACTGCCCCCTCGGCCCGGTCGCCCTGGCCGCCAGTCTCCAAGTCGCCTTCACCACCCCGAACTTCCTCATCCAGGAACAGTCCATCGGGATCCACTACAACCAGGGCGCCGAACTGCTGGACTATGTCGCGGATCCGGAGCCGTTCCGCTTCCACGGCGGCTCGCTGCTGCGGACCGAGCGCCCCGGGCTCGGCGTGGAGGTGGACGAGGCCGCCGTACGGGCGGCGGATCAGCGGGGGCACACCTGGCGGAACCCCGTGTGGCGCCATGAGGACGGGGCGTTCGCCGAATGGTGACGGGACGGGAGCGAAGGCCGCCGATCACTCCGGCTCCGCTGTGGCGCCGTCCGGCGACGACGCGCAGGCCACATCCGATTCGCCACACCCGATTCGCCACATCCGAGTAGCCACTCCCCCATCGCCACGCCCACCCCACACGCTCCACACCCCACACGCCCGTCCAGCCGGCCCGGAATAATCAGCGGTGTCACCCGTGCGCCCGAACGGCCCGGTCGCGCAGTACGCACGCGGCGGGGAGCAGGAGAAAGCAGGAACGCCATGGACTTCAGCACAGCGCTCCGGACCGAGCGGCTGGTCGCCATCATCCGGGGCAGGGATGCGGAGGCGTCCTTCCGTACGGTCATGGCGCTTGCGGAGGCAGGCCTTCCGCTGATCGAGGTCTCCCTCAGCGGAAGCGATGCCCTCACCGTCATCCGACGGGCGCGTGCCGAGCTCGGCGATGCGGCCTGGCTCGGCGCCGGCACCGTCCTGACCGCATCCGATGCCCGGCGCGCCGCCGAGGCCGGGGCCAATCTCATCGTCACGCCCGGTCTGGGGGCCGGTCTGGAGGAGTCCGTACGGCAGGGGCTCTCAACGCTCGCCGGGGTGCTGACGCCGTCCGAGGTGATCGCGGCCGACGCGCTGGGCGTTTCGGCCCTGAAGCTGTTTCCGGCGTCCGTCGGCGGGCCCGGGTATCTGGAGGCGCTCCGCGCCCCCTTCCCCGAGCTGCCGTTCGTGCCGGTCGGCGGGGTGGACGCGGCCGCCGCGCCGGCGTACTTCGCCGCCGGAGCGGTGGCGGTGGGCGTCGGCTCGCCGCTGGTCGGGGACGCGGCGGACGGCGGCGACCTGGACGCGCTGCGCAAGCGCGCGGCGGCGTTCAAGGCGGCGTGCGCACGATGACGGGGCAGCCGGCTGACCCAGGCAGCGAGGGCCAGCGGGGCGCCGCCGCTCCCCGCCCCGGGACCGCACCCGGCCGCCCGCTGCTTCCCTGGCAACCGGGCCGCCCGGATGTCTTCACCTTCGGCGAAACCATGGTCGCCCTACGGGGCAGCGGTCCGCTGAAGCTCGGCGGCACGATGAACGTCTCCATTGCGGGGGCGGAAAGCAATGTCGCGATCGGCCTGGCCCGGCTGGGGCACGACGTCCGCTGGGCGGGCGCGGTCGGCGAGGACGAGGCCGGACAACTGGTGCTGCGTACGCTGCGCGCCGAGGGCGTCGGGGTGTCCGGCGCCTCGACCGATCCCGGCGCCCCGACCGGGCTGCTCCTCTTCGAGCCGCGGCTGCCCGAGGTCACCCGGGTGCACTACTACCGCGCGGGTTCGGCCGGCTCCCGGATCGGCGCTGAAGCCGTCCAGCGCGCCTTCTCCGCCGCCCCGCCCCGCGTCCTGCACCTGACGGGCATCACTCCGTCCCTGAGCCCCACGGCCCGCGCGGCCGCCCGGCGCGCGCTCCGGCTTGCCCGGGATTCCGGCTCGTTGGTGTGTCTCGATGTCAACTTCCGCGCCCGCTTGTGGACCGCCGGAGAGGCCGCCGCGGTCCTACGCGACTGGATTCCCTTCGTGGATGTCCTGATCGCCTCCGACGACGAGCTGCCGCTGTGCCTGCCCGGAGGCGGGGGCGGGGAGGGCTCGCCGGACGGGGCCGAGGGGAGCCAGGGGGCCGAGGGGAGCCAGGGGGCCGACGGGGGCCAGGGAGCCGACGGGGGACTGAGGGCCGAGGGGGTCGGCGCGGGCATGGGTGTCGAGGGGGCCGACAGGGACCTGGCTCGTTGTGGATCGGAGCAGGGGGAGCCCTCTGCGGCCGACGCGAAGGCCTGCGGTGGTCCCGCGCCCCTTCCCCCTCACGAGGTCGCGGGCGGCCCTGCGGCCACTGTGGCGAGGCAGGCCGGCCTCCTGTTGGACCAGGGCGTCGGCGAGGTCGTGGTCAAACACGGCGCGGAGGGGGCGACGGCCTTCACCCACGGCGGCTCTCTCCACCAGCCCGCCAAGCCGGTACGGGCCGTGGACGCCGTGGGCGCCGGCGATGCCTTCGTGGCGGGCTATCTGTCGGCGCTGCTGGACGGCGAAGGGCCGGCCGGACGCCTGGAGCGGGCCGTCACCACCGGAGCGTTCGCGGTCGCGTCGCCCGGCGACTGGGAGGGCGCGCCGACCCGCTCCGAGCTGGGCATGCTGGGCGCGCCGCCCGGCACCGTCGTGCGCTGAGCGGCGCCACGGCTAACCTGTGCCCATGCCTCGTTACGAATACCGGTGCCGCCCCTGCGGCTCCACCTTCGAGCTGAACCGGCCGATGGCCGAGTCCTCCGCCCCGGCCGTCTGCCCCGAGGGGCACGAGGACACGGTGAAGCTCCTCTCCACGGTCGCCGTCGGCGGCTCCGCAGCCGCCCCCGCCCGCGCCCCGAGCGGTGGGGGCGGCGGTTGCTGCGGAGGCGGCTGCTGCGGCTAGGACAGCGCCGGGCGGCTCCAGGGCCTGAAGCCTGGGCCTGGGGGCCGCTGCCTGCTACCGCTTGCGCGCCAGCGTCACACCGTCCGCCACGGTGAGCATCACCGCCTCCATCCGAGGGTCCGCCAGCACATGGTCGTTGAACGCCCTGATCGCCAGGGCGGACCCGGTTGCCGCCGGGTCGGCGACCTCCCCGTGGTACAGGACGTTGTCCGCGACGATCAGGCCTCCCGGCCGCAGTCGGGGCACCAGCTCCTCCCAGTAGGCGATATAGCCGCCCTTGTCCGCGTCGAGATAGGCGAGGTCGATATGCGGCTCGGCCGGCATCGCCCGCAGCGTTTCCAGCGCGGGCGCGATCCGCAGGTCGACACGGTCCGCGACCCCGGCCTTCGCCCAGGCCTCCCGGCCGTAGGCGGTCCACTCCTCGGATACATCGCAGGCGATCAGCGTGCCGTCGGCGGGCAACGCCTGCGCCATGGACAGCGTCGAGAAGCCGGTGAACGTCCCTACTTCGACGACCTGCCGAGCCCCGGTCAGCCGCACCAGGAACGCAAGCAGCGGCCCCTGCTCCTCCGCCGACTGCATCCCTGCCGCCTCGGGGAACTGTTGGTGTGTGAGCTCCACGATGTCCCGCTGCGCGGCGTTCAAGGGCGGATTGTGGGCGAGGACGTATTCGTACATCTCCGCTGTGATCGGCGTGCTCTTGGACTCAACCACTGGCTCTCCTCTTGATAAGGATCGCGGTCTCGGCCGTTCACCGGACGGTGCAGCCAACCGCCTCGGCGAGACTAGTCGAGCTCGTCGCCGACCGGTCGCTGATTTTCCCCCTCCCTCGACGAGCCGTCACACGGGCGTTTCCCATGGATTGCTCGGCGGCGAGGGGCACCCCGAGCGGCGCTCCGGCGCCGGTTGGACCTCCCCTTATCCCCTCCCCTCGCGTCTCGCCTCACCGTCGGATCGCCCCGGCCTCATGTCCCCAAGTACCGCAACACCGCCAGGACCCGGCGTGAATATCCGGATGTACCGGTCAGATCGAGCTTGTCGAAGATGGCGTTGATGTGCTTCTCCACGGCGCTCTGCGAGATGTGCAGCCGGACGGCGATTGCCGCGTTGGTGTGGCCCTGCGCCATCTCCCGGAGCACTTCCTGCTCGCGTGCGGTCAGCGTGCCCAGCGGATCCGAGCGGCGGCTGCGCATCAGCAACTGCCGTACGACTTCGGGGTCGAAGGCGGCCTGTCCGGCACTCACCCGTTCCAGCGCGTCCAGGAACTCGTCCACCTGAACCACCCGGTCCTTGAGCAGATAGCCCACCCCCTCACTGTCGTCGGTCAGTAGCTCTGTCGCATAGCGGCGCTCGACATACTGGGAGAGCACCAGCACGCCGATGTCGGGCCAGCGCTCCCGGATCTGCACCGCGGCGCGCAGCCCCTCATCGGTGTGCGTGGGGGGCATCCGGACGTCCACGACCACCGCGTCCGGCTTCTCGCCTTGCTCCCCCGCCTGCTCCAGCACGGCGATCAGCTGATCCGCGTCGCCGACCGCGGCCGCCACCTCGTGCCCCTCCTCGGCGAGGAGGCGCACCAGGCCCTCCCGCAACAGCGTCGAATCGTCGGCCAGCACTACGCGCACGGCAACTCCGCGGTGATGGTGGTCGGTCCGCCGGCCGGGCTGTCCACCCGGAAGCGGCCGTCGAGGGCGGCGACCCGGCGGGCCAGCCCGAACAGGCCACTGCCGGAGGAATCCGCGCCGCCCGGTCCGTCGTCCTCGATGTGCACGAGCACGGCGTCCTCGCCAGGGGCGACGCGGACGGTTATCCGTCCGGCGCCCGAATGCTTGACGGCGTTGGTGACGGCTTCGGAGACCACGAAGTAGGCGACCGTGGCCACCGCGGTGTCGGGTTCGGTGACAAGTTCGTAGTCGAGGCATACCGGGATGGCCGAGCGTTCGGCGACCGTTTCCAAGGCGGCGCGCAGTCCTGCTTCGTCCAGCACCGTCGGATAGACCCGCCAGGCCACTTCGCGCAGCTCGGTCAGGGCCTGGCGGCTCTCTTCGTGGGCCTGGCGCAGGAGTTGTTCCGCGCGCCGCTCGTCCTGGCTGCGCAGCGCGCGGCCGAGCAACATTCCCAGGGCGACCAGCCGCTGCTGCACACCGTCGTGCAGATCGCGTTCGATACGGCGGCGCTCGTCGTTGACCGCGGCGACGACGCCGGCGCGGCTGGCGGCCAGCTGCTCGATGCGGCGCTCCAGCTCCTCGTGGTGGCTGGGGCCGAGGTAATACCGCGCGAGCCTGGTCTCCAGCCCGGCGACTCCGAAGGTGCCCTGCAGGCTGAGGAAGAGGAGGAAGAGGCCGCCGATGCTTGAGAACGCGAGGGCGGCGGGATTGCTGACGTCGGTGAGCAGCAGGATGAAGATCCAGGAGATGCCGTACGCCGCTCCGATCAGCGCCGCGCCCAGGACGAGAACGCCCAGCAGGCCCAACCCCCAGCGCAGGGACAGATATTGCAGGGCGCGGCGGTCGGCGTACGCGTCCGACGTGTCGACCGCGACATAGATGCGGAGGCGGCGTCGATGGGTCTCGGTCAGGGCTCGCGCGGCGGCGGCCACGGGCTTGAGGACCCCGCGGCGGCCGCGCGGCCAGGCGACAACGCACAGCAGGGAGAGCCCGGAGAGCACAACGAAGGGGAGCTCGGCCGCCGCGATCACGGCACCGAGCACCAGACCTGTCGCCAGGCGCAATCCGCGCCGTGTCATCCCCCACATGATCGAAACGCTAGCCGCACCGTGCGTCCGCGCACACTGTGGAAAACCGCAGTCTTTCGTGCGGTATACCGCAATGTGCCGCGAGGCGAGAATTCATAGCGTTGAAAACATGATCGAGAGCATCGGAAGCACCGCACCCGGCTGGATCACCGACCTCATGGACACGCTCGGCGCGCCCGGGGCGGGCGTAGCCATCGCCGCAGAAAACCTCTTCCCGCCGCTGCCGAGCGAGGTGATTCTGCCGTTGACGGGCTTCGCGGCCGCCCGCGGCAGCATGCATCTGGCGTCCGCGCTCGCATGGACGACCCTCGGCTCGGTGACGGGCGCCCTGGCGCTGTACGGCGTAGGCGCGTTGCTCGGGCGGGAGCGTACGGTCGCGATCGCGTCGAAACTGCCGCTGGTCAAGGTCTCGGACATCGAGAAGACGGAGCGCTGGTTCCGGCGGCACGGGACGAAGGCGGTGTTCTTCGGCCGGATGATTCCCCTCTTTCGCAGCTTCATCTCGATACCCGCCGGCATCGAGCGCATGCCGGTACCGGCCTTTCTCGCCCTGACCACCATCGGCAGCCTCATCTGGAACACAATCTTCGTCCTCGCCGGCTATCTGCTCGGCGACAACTGGGAGGAGGTGACGGGGTATGTGGACGTCTATTCGAAGGTGGTCCTTGTGGCAACTGCGCTGGCGGTGGCGGTCTTTGTCGCGGTCCGTGTCAGCCGGCGTGGCCCGGGGGTACGGCGCCGTGGATGAAGGCCCGCACGATTTCCTCGCCCGCGGCGACACCCCTCTCATCGAGCGCCGTGACGTGGGGGGCGTGCCAGCCGGAGTCCGCCAGCTCCCCGTGTCCGGGCCGCCATCCGCGGTCCGCGGCCAGCAGCAGATCGGCGTCGAGGAGGGAGTCGCCGGCCGCGAGGATCTCGGACGCCCCGGTGCGGCGCGCCACCTCCGTCACGGCTGCGCTCTTGGTCAGCGGCTTCGGCACGGCATAGATCTTGCGGCCCTGCAGGGAGACGGTCCAGCCGCGTTCGTCCGCCCAGCCGGCGAGGTCCTTCACCCAGCTGTCCGGCAGCAGCGGCCGCTCCACGACGAGATAGGAGAAGAGGTCCTCGGCGGCACGCTCCTTGAGCAGCCAGGCCGGGTCGGCGGTGTGGACGAGATGCCGGCGGATCTCCTCCAGGGGCGCGCAGTGCGCAGCGAGCCGCTCGGCGACGGTGCGCTGCCAGTCCGGGTCCGACTCGCCCCGTACGAGCAGATGGCCGCCATTGGCGCAGATGGCGAACTCCGGTGCCGGACCCGGGAGATGGATGCGGCCGTACTGCTCGCGGGTGCGGGTGGTGGTCGGCACAAAGGTGGACTTGCCGGCCAGTTCGGCGAGCAGCCCGGCGGCCGTCTCCGTCATATAGGACAGCGGCTTGCGCTCATATGTCTCCACACACAGGAGCCGGGGGGCCTCGGCGTCGGGCATGGCCAGGCCCAGCGCGGCGGCCGAATAGATCAGGGTGCGGTCGAGGTCGCTGGCGATGATCGCGCTCATCAGGAGGCCACCGCCTTGCCGTCAGCACCCGTGGCCCCGCGAGTGAAGCGGGGATGGATCAGCCCCACACAGGTGTAGGGCAGTTCGTCGACCTCTTCGACGGGCACGCCCCGTTGTCCCGCCAGGAGGCGCACATGATCGAGATCGGTCCCGGCACCCCGCCGGGCCAGGATCTTCCAGGGGACCCGGCGCAGCAGTACGCGTGTGGTCTCACCGACACCGGGCTTCACGAGGTTCACGTCGTGGATGCCGTACTCCTCGCTGATCCGCTCGACGGCCGCCCAGCCTTCCCAGGTGGGGGCCCGGTCTGCGGCGGCCAGTGCCTTCACCTCTTCGACGACGTCCGGGGCGACCTCGTCGAAGCGCCCGCTGACCGCGTCCAGGAAGGCACGCGACACATCGGTCGGGGCCAGATCGCGATAGAACTTCGCGCCGTGGAAGTCGTCCGGTCCCACGAGGTCGTCGCGCAGGACCGTGCGCGATATGAGGCCGGAAACAGTGGAGTTGAGGCAGGCGGACGGGATGAGGAAGTCGTCGCGGGTGCCATAGGTCTCGACGCAGCCGCCGGGGTCGGCGAGCACGGCGATCCGCGGGTCGAAGCCCGGGAAGTCCTCCAGGGCCTGGGCAAGTTCGCGGGTGATGGCACCCTTGCCGGTCCAGCCGTCCACGAAGACGACATCCGCCGGATCGTGATGGGCGGCCAGCCACCGGAGCGCCGTGGTGTCGATCCCCCGGCCGCGAACGATCGAGACCGCGTAGTGCGGCAGTTCCAGGCCGTGCGCGTGCCGCGCCCAGCGGCGCATCAGCACTCCGACGGGTGTACCCGCCCGCGCCAACGACACCAGCACGGGACGGGGACTGCGTTCGGCGAGCACGGTCTCGGTGACGGTCCCGACAGCCCGCGCGATCCGGCTCGCGGAGGTCTGCAGCGCACTGTGAAACAGCGCCTGGTACTCCTCGCTCGGCTGGTATTCGACGGGCAGCGACTCCGCGTAGTGGGCGCCGCCACGCTGAATCGCCTCCTCGCGTTCCTCGGTCGGCGCTTCCAGGGTGACGTCGGAGAGATCCTGCAGCAGCCAGCCGACCTCGTCGGCGGTGTAGGAGGAGAAGGCGGGGCCGCGCAGCGGCTCGGGGAGGGGCATGGGTCCGGCCTGTGGTTGCGGGGCGTACGAGGGGATGACGGCGAGCAGCAGTCGGTCGGTGTGCCCGGAGAGCCGGTGCAGCAGACCGTCGGTGGCCCGCAGTTCGGGGAGGTCACCGTGCGAGTCCACGACGGCCACGATGGCGTCGAAGCGGCGTTCCGGGTCGGCGCCGGCCGCGACGTTGTAGGCGTACCGCTCCCCCGGCCCGTCGGCGGGATCGTCGTGGGCGGGGAAGGACAGCCGGGTCCGTATCGCGTAACCGGGGTCGTCGACGGCGAGCACCGGCGACCGGGTGGTGGTGGAGAAGAAGACACCGGCGCCTCCGGTCGACGCGGACAGCCGACCGTCCCGTGGCCGGAGGGCACCGTCCTCCGCCCCGATGCCGTTGCCCACGGCCGTCGCCTCGGCGCTGCCCCCTTGCCGGGCGTCCAGGGCCTCGGCTATCCGCAGCGGCGTGTACATCAATTCCTCGTTGCCGAGGACGAGGATGCGACGGGCACCGTCCAGCCGCTGTGCAATACGGGTCGCCATGCCCGGCAGCCCGGCCTCCAGTCGTGCGCGGTGCGCCGGTGTGAAGCCGTGCCGCCCACCGTCCGGCAGCCCGGCGGGCCAGCCGAGGTCGACCCGTACGCACTCCGCACCGCGGCCCTCGGGCACCGCCGGAGCGCCTGCCGCACACTGCTCGTCACCCGCAGGCTCCGATGCGCTCTCCGGGGCAGCCGCCGGCCCCTGTGCCGTAACGGCCTCGTGTGCGGCGACGAGTTCCTGGCCGCGGGTCAGAACGTCCTCGGGCAGGCGTACACCACCCGCGGCCAGCGCGACGAGGTCGACGCGGGCGCCCAGTTCCGCCGCGAACTTCTCCAGGTGGCTGCGGTCCGCGTCGGAGCGCATGTCGACCAGGGCGACGACCACGTACCGCTCGCGCGGAAAGCGTGCGTGCAGCGCCTTGATGGTGTTCAGGACGGTCCTGCCGGTGGAGAACTCGTCGTCGACGAGCACCAACGGTCCGTCTCCGGCGAGGAGTCCGCGGTCCTCGGGGAGCAGCAGATGGGAGGTGGCATGACTGTGCTCCTCCTCGAACCCACCCACCTGCGCCACACCGGCCACCGGGCGGCGGGTGGAGTGCAGATACGGCGCGAGGGCCAGGCCGTCGGCCACCGAATGTCCCAGGCCGGTGGCGGTCTCGGCGTAACCCAGTACGACGGAGCGGGCGGCGGCCTCGTCGCCCAGCAGCTTCCGCACTCGGCGCCCCAGCCCGAAGCCTGCGCCATGGACCACGTCCGGTCGCTGCGGCACATGCTTGCCGAGCACGTTCGACACGAGCAGATGGGCCCGCTTCGGGTTGCGCCGCAGCGCGAGCCCGAGCAGTTCCGGCAGCTCGTCCCCGCCGCTCAGCGAGACCCCGAGCCGACCGGCGACCCATTCTCCTGTCCAGACCACGCGTTCCGTCTCCTCCGTCATATCGTTCATATCGATCACCGCATGTCAGGTCTGCGGCACACTCGCCGTCAGCAGCTCCACGAAACCGATGCCCTCCCGGGCGACCCCGAACGCCTCGGCGCGCAGCAGGGTCCGCTCGGCCCAGGCGCGATGCGGCTTCACCTCGTTCATCTTGTTCGTGTACGAGGAGCGCAGCACCCCGCCGTCGCCCCGTTCGGGGCGCAGGATGTCGACCGCGTCGCTGAACTCCTCATGGCTGACGACCGAGAGGGCGTGCACCGGTGCGACATGCGAGGGGTGGATGCAGGTCTTGCCCTGCAGGCCGTTCGCGCGGTCGAGTTCGATCTCGCGCAGCAGGCCGTCCATGTCGTGCTCGATCAGTGCCGTCCGCAGTTCCTCGGCGCGTCCGAGGAACGGGCTGCGCCGCAGCTGCGGCTTGAACATCCGCTCATGCAGCCGGAAGTACTCCCACACCGGGCCGGTGACGGTGAAGCCCGTGCCGTCCGCCCGTCCCAGCACATTCACCACATCGGAGATCACGGAGGCGACGATCTGGACGTCGTACGCCGTCATATCGGGCGGTCTGCGCAGACCGTAGGCGGAGCAGAAGTCCGTGACGCCGAGCCGCAGGGCCAGCACCCGGTCCCGGTATTTGTCGACGGTTCTGGCGATGCCCTGGAGGGTCTCGGCGCGGCTCTCCAGATGCAGCAGCTGGGGAGATTCCAGCACCGGCATCGCGAAGAGCCGGCGGGAGCAGACGGACTCGGCCGTGGTCAGCGCCTCGAGGAACGGGACCCCGCGGTCCTCGGTGAATTTCGGAAGTACAAATCCGGACAGTCTGTGGACGGCGGTCCCTATGCGGCGCACCAGGTCCGGTATTTGACCGGGGGTGCGGACGCGGACGAACAGCAGCGGGAGGTCGGTTCCTGCGGCGGCCGCCTCGTCGAGAAGGCCGAGCTGCCGCACGAGATTCTCCTCGCCGGCCTCGACATCTCCGTCCCCTATGGAGTCCTCGAGGCACAGGACCATGGACATGACGCCCCGCCCCGCCTGTTTGAGGACGTCGGCGGCGAGGCGCGGGCGGGTGGCGGGGCTGTAGAGCGTGGCCCCCAGGGCGACCGCGAGCGTGCGGGCCGGAGAATCGGCGGTGAACTCCACCGGCTCCTGGTGGAACAGTGTCTTCCGAACGTCGGGCGCAAGGTGCCCAAAATGCCGCATATAACTCCCCGTCTACATGCGGGACCTGGGCCCCCCGCTGCGTCTCGCTGTCTGGATCCAGCCGGTAATCGTACGTGCGCGGGGGTCTGGTTAGTTCCCGCGTGCATGAAAATCACGTAACCCCCACGAGGCGCCCAGGTGTCCGCAATCGCGAGCCCTGCACCACTCCGGGGCCCCCGCGTTGTCCCTGCGACCTCAGGGAAGGCAGGATTACGGCATGACGCACGCGATGCTGAAAGGGTCGAACGTACCCCTCGATGCCACGGCTGTCCGGGCCGTCCTGCGCTGGACGCCCGGCGCAGGTGTCCCCGATGTCGATGCCTCGGCCCTGTTGGTGGGACCTGAGGGATGTGTGCGCTCCGACGAGGACTTCGTCTTCTACAACCAACCGCGCCACCCCAGCGGCCTGGTGCGGCATCTGCCCAAGACTCAGCTCGCCGACAAGCTGACCGACACCATCGAGGCGGATCTGGCGACGCTGGACCCGGCGGTGGACCGGGTCGTCCTGGCCGCGTCGTCGGACGGCGGGGCGTTCGCGGGCGTCACGGATCTGCAGGTCCTGCTGTACGACGCGGCGGCGAGCGACGGCGAGCCGATCGCGGTCTTCGACGTGGTGCCCGAGACGGGCGATGAGACGGCCCTGATCTGCGGGGAGCTGTACCGGCGCGCCGAGACCTGGAAGTTCCGTGCGCTGGGGCAGGGGTACGAGACCGGACTGGTCGGTCTGGCGACCGAGTTCGGGATCTCGGTGGACGAGAACGAGGCGGCCGCCGGACGCTCCGCTCCGCCCGCCTCGGAGGCACGGGAGGCACCCGTGTCGGCGTCGCCCGGCTCGGAGCCCACGACGGCCAACGAGCCGTCCCCGGAAGCCGGGCCCGGCCCGTCCGGCAGCCCGCCCGTCGGCCCGGCGAGCGGCCCCTCCGACTCCCCTGCCACCCCGCCGCCCAGCACCTGGCCGGAAGAGGCCTCGGGCCCGCCCTCCGCTGCGGACCCACAGACCTACCCGACGGCGGACCCGGATGCCGTCACCCAGCACGTGGCGGATGCACTGCCGGAGCCGCCCTCGTCCGCACCGCCCACCTCCGCACCGCTGCCCTCGTCCGCACCGCCCACCTCCGCACCGCTGCCCTCGTCCGCACCACCGCCCTCCGCCGCCGCGGCATCTGCGGCGCCCCCGCCCACGAACGGCGGCTACGGCTATCCGCAGCACGTTCCGCCACCGCCAACGCAGCCCCCGGCCCAGCCCACCTACGGCTACCCGGGACCGCCGCCCCAGTACCAGCCGCCGCAGCAGCCACCGTCCACGTACGGCGCTCCGCAGCCGCAGCCGCACCCCTCGACGTACGGCTACCCGATGCAGCAGCCCTTCGTGCCGGACCCGTCCTTCGTCCTGCCGCCCCAGGGGCCGCAGTTCCAGCGCCGTTAGCGGATATCCAGCAGATCCCGCTGACAGCCACCGCACCACCCAGCGGCGCGCCGCACAGGCCGCGCGCCGCAGGGGGCGGCTCACACCTTGGTCTTGTAGCCCCGCCCCCACTGGAGCCCCCAGCCGTACAGCCGGTCGAGCTCCGCCTGGAAGCCGTAGACGTACTTCACCTCGCGGCGCACCATCAGCTCGCCCTTGACGTTCTCGAGCATGAAGACGGCGCAGGAACGAGCCTGTGACGCCCGTTCGTCCAGCTTGACCTCCACCCGCGGTCCGCTGCTCGGATAGAGCGTCACGACCGCGTGCGTACGGTCGAAGGCCGGTGTGCCGTCGTAGATGTAGACGAAGATCAGCATGCGCTTGATCTCATCGCGGTGGTCCAAGTTGATGTAGAGCGTCTCGCCGGACCCCGAGCCGAAGCGGTCGTCACCGCTGAGCTTGACGAAGGGCGGCCCGTTGAGGTCGCCCAGAAAGTTGCCCAGCGGCTGCACCACACCCCTGGTGCCGTCCTTGAGCTCGTACAGACAGGCCAGATCCAGGTCGACATTGACCACGGCCGGCCCCTGCGCCTGCACGACCTCGGGCTTGAACAGCTTGCCCGGATGCCGCAGCAGGCCGCCCTTGCCCTGCCCACCCCGTTCATGAAGATCCGAGGTCCGCATCTGCCAGTGCAGATTGACCCGCAGATGCCCGGTGGCGGCCCCTTGCTTGGTCAGCGAGACGACCGGATTCCGCTTCGTCAGCTCGACGACATACGACGCCCCACCGCTGTCGAAGTCGAACTTCTGGCTGCCACCGCGCCACAGGTTCCCCAGGAACGACACTTTGCCCACCCCATTGCTCGGCCCCAATACTGCGGGGCGGCCCGAGGTCTGTACCCCAGGGCCGCCCCGCAGAGAGCGTTCCTCAATCAGCGCCGCGTCACACTCCGGACGGGACTTCCGACTTCGCTCCCGATGAATCTCCAGGCTTGCCCTCGCGCCGGTTCCGGATCACGGACGAAGCGAAGGAGAGCGCGATCAGCACGACGCCGACCAGGCCGGTGATGACCTCGTGGATCTCGTACTTGATCGTGATGAGCAGGATGACGGCCAGCGCGCCGATCGCGTAGTGGGCGCCGTGCTCCAGGTAGACGTAGTCGTCCAGGGTCCCCTTGTGGACCAGGAAGACCGTCAGCGAGCGGATGTACATCGCGCCGATGCCCAGACCCAGCGCCATCATGAAGATGTCGTTGGTGATGGCGAAGGCACCGATGACGCCGTCGAAGGAGAAGGACGCGTCGATGACCTCGAGGTAGAGGAACATGAAGAACGCGGCCTTGCCGGCCAGGCCCACGACTGCGCCGTTGCCGTTCTTCGCGGGAGCCACCGCGGTCTCGCGGGCCTCCTCGCCGTCCTCGTCCCCGTCCCCGTCCTCGTCCTCGTCCTCCTCCAGCTTGGCTTCGAAGTAGCCCGAGATGCCGCCGACGACGAGGTACGTGATGAGGCCTGCGACACCGGACAGCAGCACCGTGGCGCTCTTGTCACCGCCGCCGTGCGCAACGCTGGTGGCCACCGTCATCGCGCTCACCAGCAGGACGACCAGCGCGATGATGATGGACAGCGTGTCGAGCTTGCCGATCTTGGCCATCGGCTTCTCGATCCAGGACAGCCACTTGTAGTCGCGCTCCTCGAAAATGAAGTCGAGGAAGATCATCAGCAGGAAGATACCGCCGAAGGCCGCGATGGCCGGATGGGCGCTGGTGACCAGTTCCTGGTATTGCGCCTTGTCATTGATGGCGAGGTTGACCGCCTCGATCGGTCCCAGCTTCGCGGTGACCGCGACAATGACGACCGGGAACACCAGCCGCATGCCGAACACCGCGATGAGGATGCCGATGGTGAGGAAGATCTTCTGCCAGAAGGCGTTCATCTTGCGCAGGATGCCTGCGTTGATGACGGCGTTGTCGAACGAGACCGAGATCTCCAGGATGGACAGTATCCCGACAATCGCGAGCCCCTGCCACCCCCAGAGCACGCCCGCCAAGGCGAGGCCGAGCGCCGTGATGGCGAACGACCAGCCAAAGGTTTTCAGGAGCACTGCCACCCAATCCTTCGCTGTGTGGGTCCCCCGCGCGCAGGGCGCGGCGCTTTACGAAACGTTGACCCCGAAGTCTAGAGCGATGCCCCGGAGACCTGACGCGTACCCCTGCCCCACCGCCCTGAACTTCCATTCGCCCTTGTAGCGATACACCTCGCCGAAGATCATCGCGGTTTCGCCGGAGGCGTCCTCGCTGAGGTCGTAGCGGGCGAGTTCACTACCGTCGGCCTGATTGACAATGCGGATAAAGGCATTGCTGACCTGGCCAAAGCTCTGGCCGCGCAGATCGGCCTCATGGATCGAGACCGGAAAGACGATCTTGTCGACCTGCTCGGGCACCTGTGAAAGATCCACCAGGACCGACTCGTCGTCGCCCTCACCTTCGCCGGTGAGGTTGTCCCCGGTGTGCTCGACGGAGCCTTCCGGGCTCTTGAGGTTGTTGTAGAAGACGAAGTACTCGTCCCCCAGCACCCGGCCCGACCGGCACAGCAGCGCGCTGGCGTCCAGGTCGAACGGCGCTCCGGTCGTGGACCGCGCGTCCCAGCCCAGGCCGACCAGGATCTGGGTGAGATTCGGAGCGGCCTTGGACAGGGAGACATTGCCCCCCTTGGCAAGCGTGACTGTCATCGTTCGCTTCCTCCCCGGTGTCGGTGCGCGCCCCGCCCGTGCACGGCCCGCAACCCTCGTTCAAGCGCGTCCGGCGCCGCACTCCCCGGACAGGGGACGTACGGCGCCGGACGCGGTCGTTCTTGGCCCGGGCAGCCGCTACGGCAGCGCTGCCCGGCCGGACGTCGACGACCGGACCCCGGATCCGGCCGGTCAGACGTTGACGCCGAAGTCCTGCGCGATACCGCGCAGACCCGAGGCGTAGCCCTGGCCGATGGCCCGGAACTTCCACTCCGCGCCATTGCGGTACAGCTCGCCGAAGACCATGGCGGTCTCGGTCGAGGCGTCCTCGCTGAGGTCGTAGCGCGCCAGCTCGACGTTGTCGGCCTGGTTGACCACGCGGATGAAGGCGTTACGGACCTGGCCGAAGCTCTGCTGGCGGGTCTCGGCGTCGTAGATCGACACCGGGAAGACGATCTTGTCGACATCGGCCGGCACGGCGGCCAGATTCACCTTGATCTGCTCGTCGTCGCCCTCACCCTCACCGGTGATGTTGTCACCGGTGTGCTCGACCGAACCGTCCGGGCTCTTCAGGTTGTTGAAGAACACGAAGTTCTGGTCGTTGCCCACCTTGCCCTGGTCGTTCGCCAGCAGGGCGCTGGCGTCCAGGTCGAAGTCCGTACCGGTGGTGGTACGCGCGTCCCAGCCCAGACCGACGATGACGGCGGTCAGATTGGGCGCTTCCTTCGTCAGCGAGACGTTGCCGCCCTTGCTGAGGCTGACTCCCACGAGTCCTCCCATAGATTCGAGGGGTACCTGCGCCCCCATCGTGCATGGCATCGGATCAACGAATTGATCCTAGTGACCGGTTCCCACCGATTGCAGATATCGCACCTGGATCATGCGGATGTCGGCCCGGTGGGCGCAGCCGCGCCTGGGGAGAGTGCGCCGGCTCAGAGGGTGCCGAGCGCCTTGACGTAGTCGTTCAGGTCGCGGGCGTCGGGCAGGCCGTTGACGACCGTCCAGCGCACCACGCCTTCCTTGTCGATGATGAACGTGCCGCGCACCGCGCAGCCCTTCTCCTCGTCGAAGACGCCGTACGCCCGCGAGGCCTCGCCGTGCGGCCAGAAGTCCGACAGCAGCGGGTACTCCAGACCCTCCTGCTCGGCGAAGACGCGCAGCGAGAACGGGGAGTCGTTGGAGACGGCCAGCAGCTGGACGTCGTCGTTGACGAACTTCGGCAGCTCGTCACGGAGTGCGCAGAGCTCGCCGGTGCACACACCGGTGAAGGCGAAGGGGTAGAAGAGGAGGACGACGGCCTTCTCGCCGCGGAAGTCGGAGAGCTTGACCAGCTCGCCGTGCTGGTTCTTCAGCTCGAAATCCGGAGCCTTCGTGCCGACCTCGATCGCCATGGGGTGCTTCCCTTCCGCTCACTGTCAACAGGACGGGACCAACCCTACGCGCCGGGGTGCACGCCCGGGGAACCCGTCCTGAACAGGGCCGAGCCCCCTCCGGAACAGGCGGAGGGGGCTCGGTGGCGAACGTCGAGACGGTGTGGCTCAGCGCTTGCCGGACTTGGGTGTGACCAGGCGGCTGCCGGTCCAGTCCTTGGCCGCGTTGATGCTCTTGGTCTGGGACAGACCCGCGGTCTGCGCGGCCTCATTGATGTCGCTCGGCTCGACGTAGCCCTCACGGCCGGTCTTCGGGGTCAGCAGCCAGATCTGCCCGCCCTCGTCGATCAGGCCGATGGCGTCCACCAGCGCGTCCGTGAGGTCGCCGTCCTCGTCGCGGAACCACAGCACAACGACGTCGCAGACGTCGTCGTAGTCCTCGTCGACGAGATCCTGGCCGATCACGGTCTCAATGCCTTCGCGGAGATCCTGATCGACGTCATCGTCGTAACCGATCTCCTGGACCACCTGTCCGGGCTCGAACCCCAGCCTGGCGGCAGGGTTGGTCCGCTCCTCCGCGTGGTCCGCGGTCGCGCTCACGGATTGCCTCCTGTCATGTTTCGGAAATGCTCGGGGACCCCGCGCGTGCGCGGAGCATTGGGCGTAGTCCACACGGGCCGGGCGGATCGCGCAAGTACCCGGCGGTTCAGACCGCCGAAACGGTGACGTTTGGAGGCGTCTCGCCGCAACCGCGACCCCAGCAGGACAGGCTGAAGTGATTCACGCCACAGCTTTCTGCAGGGTTTATCGGGTACTGGCGCGGGACTGGTCCCTTCGGGGGGCAGCCGCGGCCTGCGGACCTGTTTTCGGGGTCCGCACGTCCGTACGCGAAGCACTTTCGACATGGGCGTATGGTTGCGATTTGGCCGACCCGAGAAATCGGCCTTTTCAGCGCCATCTCTCTACTGATGGGTTACCCATCAGTAGAGGTGACGTATCCCTGTGGCTCGGTACACGATGGAAGACGGCGCGACACCAAGGCAGAGACAGCATTCGTCCCGTGCGCAGCATGAAAACCCTGCAGAGCACGACACGAACCGAACACGAAGGAACAGCGTGGCTTCCGGATCCGATCGAAACCCGATCATCATTGGCGGCCTTCCCAGCCAGGTCCCGGACTTCGATCCCGAAGAGACCCAGGAATGGCTCGACTCGCTCGACGCGGCCGTCGACGAGCGAGGCCGGGAACGTGCCCGCTACCTCATGCTCCGCCTGATCGAGCGCGCCCGCGAGAAGCGTGTGGCCGTGCCCGAGATGCGCAGCACGGACTACGTCAACACCATCGCGACCAAGGACGAGCCGTTCTTCCCGGGCAACGAGGAGATCGAGCGCAAGGTCCTGAACGCGACCCGGTGGAACGCCGCCGTGATGGTCTCGCGCGCCCAGCGTCCGGGCATCGGCGTCGGCGGCCACATCGCCACCTTCGCCTCCTCCGCCTCCCTCTACGACGTGGGCTTCAACCACTTCTTCCGGGGCAAGGACGAGGGTGACGGCGGCGACCAGATCTTCTTCCAGGGGCATGCCTCGCCCGGTGTCTACGCCCGCGCGTACCTCCTGGACCGGCTGAGCGAATCCCAGCTCGACGCCTTCCGCCAGGAGAAGTCCAAGGCTCCCAACGGGCTGTCCAGCTACCCGCACCCGCGGCTGATGCCGGACTTCTGGGAGTTCCCGACCGTCTCGATGGGCCTTGGCCCGCTCGGCGCGATCTACCAGGCGCGGATGAACCGCTACATGGAGGCGCGCGGTATCGCCGACACCTCCAAGTCGCACGTCTGGGCCTACCTCGGCGACGGCGAGATGGACGAGCCCGAGTCGCTCGGCCAGCTGTCCATCGCCGCCCGTGAGGGCCTGGACAACCTGACCTTCGTCGTCAACTGCAACCTGCAGCGCCTCGACGGCCCGGTCCGCGGCAACGGCAAGATCATGCAGGAGCTGGAGTCGCAGTTCCGCGGCGCCGGCTGGAACGTCATCAAGCTGGTGTGGGACCGCAGCTGGGACCCGCTGCTCGCGCAGGACCGCGACGGCATCCTGGTCAACAAGCTCAACAGCACGCCGGACGGTCAGTTCCAGACGTACGCCACCGAGACCGGTGGTTACATCCGCGACCACTTCTTCGGCGACGACCAGCGGCTGCGCGCGATGGTCGAGAACATGACCGACGACCAGATCCTGCACCTGGGCCGTGGCGGTCACGACCACAAGAAGATCTACGCGGCATACGCGGCGGCCAAGGCCCACAAGGGCCAGCCGACGGTGATCCTCGCGCAGACCGTCAAGGGCTGGACGCTCGGCCCGAACTTCGAGGGCCGCAATGCGACCCACCAGATGAAGAAGCTGACGGTCGAGGACCTCAAGGGCTTCCGTGACCGGCTGCACCTGCCGATCCCGGACAAGGACCTGGAGGACGGCGCGCCGCCGTACTACCACCCGGGTCGCGACTCCGAAGAGATCCAGTACATGCACGACCGCCGCAAGGGCCTGGGCGGCTATGTGCCCACCCGGGTCGTGCGCGCCGAGCCGCTGCAGCTGCCGGACGACAAGGCCTACGCGGGCGCCAAGAAGGGCTCCGGTCAGCAGAAGATCGCCACGACCATGGCGTTCGTCCGGGTTCTGAAGGACCTGATGCGGGACAAGGAGATCGGCAAGCGCTTCGTGCCGATCGCGCCCGACGAGTACCGCACCTTCGGTATGGACGCGTTCTTCCCGTCGGCCAAGATCTACAACCCGCTGGGCCAGCAGTACGAGTCGGTCGACCGCGAACTTCTCCTGGCCTACAAGGAGTCGCCCACCGGCCAGATGCTGCACGACGGCATCACCGAGGCGGGCTGCACGGCCTCGCTGATCGCGGCGGGTTCGGCCTATGCGACGCACGGCGAGCCGCTGATCCCGGTCTATGTCTTCTACTCGATGTTCGGGTTCCAGCGCACCGGTGACCAGTTCTGGCAGATGGCCGACCAGCTCGCCCGCGGCTTCGTGCTCGGCGCGACGGCCGGCCGTACGACGCTGACCGGTGAGGGTCTGCAGCACGCCGACGGCCACTCCCAGCTGCTGGCCTCGACCAACCCGGCCTGTGTCGCCTACGACCCGGCCTACGGTTACGAGATCGCGCACATCGTCAAGGACGGTCTGCGCCGGATGTACGGCGAGAACTCCGAGGACATCTTCTACTACCTGACCGTCTACAACGAGCCGATCCTGCACCCCGCGGAGCCGGCCGATGCGGACGTCGAGGGCATCCTCAAGGGTCTGCACCGCGTCAGGCCCGGCGAGAAGGGCGAGCACACCGCCCAGATCCTCGCCTCGGGTGTCGCGGTGCCGTGGGCGGTCGAGGCCCAGCAGATCCTCGCGGACGAGTGGAACGTGAAGGCCGATGTCTGGTCGGCGACGTCCTGGAACGAGCTGCGCCGCGACGCGGTGGAGATCGAGGAGCACAACCTGCTCCACCCGGAGGAGGAGCAGCGCGTCCCGTACGTGACGCAGAAGCTCCAGGGCGCCGAGGGCCCGAAGGTCGCGGTTTCGGACTGGATGCGTTCCGTGCCCGACCAGATCGCACGCTGGGTCCCCGGCACGTACCAGTCGCTGGGTGCCGATGGCTTCGGCTTCGCGGACACCCGTGGTGCGGCCCGTCGCTTCTTCCACATCGACGCGCAGTCCATCGTCCTCGGCGTGCTCACCGAGCTCGCCAAGGAGGGCAAGGTCGACCGGTCGCTGCTGAAGCAGGCGATCGACCGTTACCAGCTCCTGGACGTCGCAGCCGCCGACGCGGGTGAGGCCGGCGGCGACGCCTGACCGCTCCGCGGCCTGCCGCCGCACCGCTTCCGCCGCGCCCCCCGACCAGCGTCCCTCGCCGGTCGGGGGGCGCGGTGCTGTGGGGCGGGGAGTGCGGGCGCGCGGGGGCGGTCCCGCGGGCGGCCGGTTCAGCGCTCCCATACCTTGAACGCCCTGACCCGGTACGGGGATCGGGGCACCCAGCTGCCGCCGCCCGGATAGGTGTCGAACTCGGCGGTCTCGGCGCATTCCACGCTCTGGTAGGTGGTGACCGGCCGGCCCGTGCGGTTGGCGAGGGCGGCGGCGCCGCTCCCCTCGGGCAGCGGAACACAGCTCTCGATGTCGGTGCCGGACAGCTCGTAGGTCCGCCGGCCGCCGCCGAAGTCCGCCTTCGGCCAGAGGCAGAGCTGGCCCGCGTCGCAGTCGCCGGAAGCGGCGGTACGGCCGCCCCCGGCCGCGTGGGCGGCCGGGGTGCCGAGGGTGGGCGGGACGGCAAGTGCCGCGGCCAGTGCGGCCAGGAGGCCGGTGAGGAGTGCGGTGGTCCGTGACATACGCAGGCGCATGGAAATCTCCCCCGTGGAGTAGGACGCCGAGGTCCCGCGGCGGGCCGGTTGCCCGCGGCGGGTTCGTCATCGAGCTTCGCGAGGGCGGTGTGCGGCTGCCAAGCCCGTGGCGGCACTGCCACCCGGATCAGGTATGTGGACGGACAACCGGGCCGGGGACGGGCGCCCGGTGCGCGAGGTTGACGGCGGACGGGGCGGCGCGGGCCGGCTGCGGAAACCGTTCCTCCCAGTGTCCGCCGGGGTGCGGTGGCTGCGGGCCCGTCGTCATGCCCGTATTGGGGACGGCCGGTTCCCGGGACGGCTCATCCGGATGAGGGATTCGCCCCGCGTACCGGGACCAACTGCCGCCTGGGAAAAGGCGGGTGAGGGCCCGGGGTGGTCCGGAGCGCGGGTTGACGGCGAGGCGCGACGCGGTGGGTGCGCGACGGCGAGGTGCGACGCGGTGGGTGCGCGACGGCGAGGCGGGGACGGCGGCGGGCGGTCGGCGCCACCGGGCAGTCCGCGCCGCCAGGCAGTCGGCGCCGCCGGGCCGTGCACCCGCCGCCCATGCGACGGCGCGCGGCCGGACGAGGGGTCCTCGTGCGTGCCGCGCGCCGGGCGCTGCGGGCGGGGCCTGCCGGTCGTACGCCGCTCCGCGGGGCGGGCGCCGTACGGCCGGGGCGCCGGTCAGATGTGGCCGACCCCGGCGCCCGCCTCGGCGTTCGCGCCGCGCTTGGTGAAGAACGCGACGACCGCCGCGACGACCGCCACACCACAGGCGACCGTGAAGGCCTGGCCCATACCGGACACGAAGGTGTCATGGGCGGCGGAGGCGATCTTCTGGGCGAACTCCGGCGGGGTGCCCTTCGGGACCGGCGCGATACCGGCCGAGACGGCGTCGGAGAGCTGGGACGCCTGCGCGGGCGGGACCGGCGGGAGGCCGGCCGACTTCCAGTTGTCCGGGAGGTCGCTGTCGACGCGGGAGGCCATCACCGCGCCGAGCACGGCCGTACCGAGACTGCCGCCGACCTGCATCGCGGCCTGCTGGAGACCGCCCGCGACGCCGGAGAGCTCCAGCGGGGCGTTGCCGACGATGACCTCGGTGGCGCCGACCATGACGGGTGCGAGCCCCAGACCGAGCAGCGCGAACCAGAGCGACATCAGACCGGTGCCGCTGTCGGTGTCGAGGCCGGACATCCCGTACATGGCGACGGCGGTGAGGACCATGCCGCCGACGAGCGGGATACGCGGGCCGAACTTGGTGATCAGGGCACCGGCGAGCGGCGAGCCGACGATCATCATGCCGGTGAGGGGCAGCAGGTGCAGACCGCTGTCGACGGGCGTCATGCCGTGCACGTTCTGGAGGTAGAACGTCACGAAGAACAGGCCGCCCATGAAGGCGAAGGCCATCAGCACCATCAGGACCGTGCCGGCGGTCAGCGGCAGCGAGCGGAACATCCGCAGCGGGATGAGCGGTTCGCGGACCTTGCTCTCCAGGAGGGCGAACAGGGCGAAGAGGACCACGGAGGCGATCAGGAAGCCCCAGGTCTTCATGCTGTCCCAGTGCCACTCGCCCGCCTTGATCAGCGGCCAGATGAGGCAGAACATCGCGCCGGAGAGCAGCACGATGCCCGGGATGTCGAACGAGCGGGGGGCGTTCTCCGCGCGGTGGTCCTTGAGGATCACCAGGCCGAGGACCAGGGCCAGCACACCGACCGGGACGTTGATGAAGAACACGGACTGCCAGTTGACACGCTCGACCAGCAGTCCGCCGACTATCGGGCCGCCGGCGGTGGAGGCGCCGATGACCATGCCCCAGATCCCGATCGCCATATTGAGCTTCTCGGCCGGGAAGGTGGCGCGCAGCAGCCCCAGCGCGGCGGGCATCAGCAGCGCGCCGAACAGGCCCTGGAGCACCCGGAAGGTGATGACCAGCGCGACCTCGTGGGAGAGCCCGATGGCGGCGGAGGCGGCGGCGAAGCCGAGGATGCCGATGAGGAAGGTCTGGCGGTGGCCGAAGCGGTCACCGAGCTTGCCCGCCGTGATCAGCGCGATGGCCAGGGCGAGCATGTAGCCATTGGTGATCCACTGCACATCGGCGAGCGAGGCGCCGAGGTCCTGCTTGATGGCCGGGTTGGCGATGGCGACGATCGTGCCGTCCAGGGCGACCATCATGACGCCGATGGCGACGGAGAAGAGGGTCAGCCACGGATGGCCGCGCAGTCCCTTCGGGGGGTCCGGTACGGGAAGTTCCGGCGCAGCTTCGGCGACCGGGGTCTGAGAACTCATACCGAGAGGCTAATGACAGCCACTGACAGTTGACAAAGTATTTCATGAGTCGGTAACTGTCATCTCGCTCACAGGTAACCTGAGCAGCGAGAACACCACGGAAAGGCGGCTCAGGATGGCGACCCCGACGCCGCACCCGGCACCCGCGGGCCTGCGGGAACGCAAGAAGCAGCGCACCCGCGACGCCCTGATCCGGGCGGCGCTCGAACTGTTCACGGAGCAGGGGTACGAGGCGACGACGATCGACGAGATCGCGGAAGCGGTGGATGTCTCCCAGCGGACGTACTTCCGCTACTTCGCGAACAAGGAGGACGTCGCCTTCGCCGTCCAGGGGATGGTCGAGGCCCGCTTCTTCGACGAGCTGACCGCGCGACCCGCGGCGGAGGCGCCGCTGACCGCCCTGCGCAGCGCCGTGATGGTGGCGTGGGACGACATCGGCAGCGTCATCGAATCGGTGATCCCGGTGGAGCTGTACATGCGCTCGTTCCGGATGATCGAGTCGACGCCCGCACTGGTCGCCGCACATCTGCGGCGCTCCTCCGAACTGGAGGAGCAGATAGCGCTGCTGATCGCCCGGCGTGAGGGGCTGGACCTGGACGCCGACCCCCGGCCGCGGGTGCTGGTCGCCGCGTTCAGCGGGGTGATGCGGGTGGCCGGCCGGGTGTGGGGCGAGGGCGAGGACTGCAGCGTGGCGTCAATCCGCGAGGTGGCCCAGTCCTATCTGGACCAGATCGGGCCGGCGATGGACGACGACTGGCGGGCGCGCTGAGCCCACCGGCTACGGGCCCGGCGGACACGCGGTGCGGGGCGGGCCGCCCGTGCATGCATTCACGCGCCGCGACGCCCCTACCCTCCGTGACGAAATCCCACCGCTAAGCGATCATCACGGCGACCCCCTGAGATCGCCCCTGCACGGCTGAGCACCGGAAATCACCAATAGGTGTCCGTTTTGGTCGAAATACCCACCGTGAAACGTGATATCACTCACGGTCACAGCGGACGCCCTCTCAGGTCTCCTAGGGTGGCTCGCGGTGAATTCCTTCTCGGGCCTCGGCCCCTCCTCCGGTTTCCTGCAGTCCACCGCGTGGCGTGCCGCCCTCGCTCTGGCGGTGGTGTTCGTCATGCTTGCCATAACCGGCTGGACGGCAGTCAGAGGCACCAAGGAAGACGCCAACCCACTGGCCACCGCCAGGACCTCCTGGCAGCACGCCACCTTCCTCGGACGCCCGCTGCCCGACCCGCAGGGTCCGCCGGCCGCGCTCCGGGCCTTCTTCGCCACGCTCAACCGGGCCGAGAAGCAGCAGCTCGCCGCCCGCTATCCGCTGGTCGTCGGCAATCTGGGCGGCGCCCCCGTGAAGCTGCGCTACCGCGCCAACCGGCTGGCGATCGACGACGCCCGGCGCGTCGAGAAACGCCGGATGAGCGACCACCGGCTCACCCCCGTCGGCCGCCAGGAGGCGGGCCGGCTGATGCACCGCCTCGAATCGATGATGAGCCCCGGCCGGCAGATCCTGGCCTTCGATCCGGCCGGCGGCGGCCGGGCCGCCGAGGTCTTCGGCAATCTCCCGGCGGCCCACCGGGTGTCCGTCGTGGTGCCCGGGGTGGACACCAATCTGACGACCTTCGAGCGCACCGCGCGGGCGACCACCGCCCCGGTCGGTATGGCGCGCGCCCTCTACGGCGCCGAACGGGAGGCCCGGCCGAGCGCCCGTACGGCCGTGATCGCCTGGGCCGACTACACGACGCCGGCCGGTGTCGGCGTCGAGGCCGCCACCGGGCAGCTCGCCGCCGCCGGTGCGGTCCGGCTGCGCTCCCTGGTGAACTCGCTGTCCTCCTCCGATGCCGTCTCGCTGTTCTGCCACAGCTACGGATCCGTGGTGTGCGGTGTCGCGGCCCGGGACCTGCCGTCCAACGTGGAGGACATCGCGGTCGCCGGCAGCCCCGGCATGCGGGCCGAGAGCCGCTCCGGGCTGGGCACCCGGGCCCGGGTCTGGGCGATGCGGGACTCCGACGACTGGATCCAGGACATCCCGAACCTGGAGGTCGGCGGGCTCGGGCACGGCGCCGACCCGGTCGACCCGTCCTTCGGCTCCCGGCTCCTGTCGGCCGACGGCGCCATCGGGCACGCCGGCTACTTCGCGCCAGGCACCCGCAGTCTGCGCAATTTCGCGCTCGTCGGGGTCGGCGCGGCCGGGACCGTCGACTGCGCGTCCGACGATCCGAAGTGCAGCACTGGTCTGGTCTGAGGACCGCGGGGCCGCGGGCCGGCTCCCGCAGGCACGGCCCGGCGCCCGGGGACGGGCCGTGCCTGCGGGAACCGCGTCCGGCGGCGGAGACGTCCACGAGGCGAGGGCCGGCGCAGGTGACCGGAGTGACACGCGCCGCTTCTGCAGGCGCCCCCGAGGTGTCAGGAAGGGGGACGGGTGGGCAACCGCCCGCATACGATGAGCCGCATGGGTGATGTTCTGGCCGGTTTTCACGCCGTCTGGGAGTTCGACACGGACTCCGTACTCATCCGCTTCGAACGGGGGATCCGCAGGCCGAAGCTGTTCCAGGCGCTCGGTGAGCGACGCATTCCGTACGAGGCGCTGAGCTCCGTCGAGGTGACCGGGGGCAGACGTGGCACGGTGGTGCTGCACGCCGTGCCCCGGCACGGCGCCGACCCCCTGATGGAAGCGGCGAACGGGCAGCTCAAGGAGGACGCCGATCCCTATCGGCTGGTGCTGCCGGCCGACCGCGAGACGCTGGCCGAGTACTACGCCGACGAGCTGCGCACGGTGCTCGGGCCCGATGCGAAGGAGCCCGCCGACCGCCATCTGGTGGCCGCGCCGGAGCCCCCGCTGCACTTCAAGGCGTATGACGGCAAGGCGTCCTTCGACGGGCATGCGGTCGCCTTCCGGTGGTTCTGGACGGGCGCGTCCTCGGCGAAGTGGAAGTGCGGCGACCAGACCTTCCCCGTCGGCGAGTTGGCCGGGATCGAATGGCGGTCGCCGGAGATCCTCAACGGCTATCTGCGGCTGCTGGAGCGCGGGGCCCGCGAGCCGGGAACGGGCGAGGCGGACCAGGATCCGGCCGCCGTGACGTTCGGGCTGGGGTACGGCCCCGTGCACGAGTCGCTGCCGTTCGCGGCCTCGGTGCTGCAGGCCGTACGCGCCACCGAGCCCGCGCAGGAGACACCGGACGGCGCGCCGGTACGCCACCGGACCGGCGAGACACGCCGCGATCCCGCAGACATCGCGGACCGGATACGGCACCTCGGCGAGCTGCACGGTGCCGGGCTGCTGACCGACGACGAGTTCAGCACGAAGAAGGCCGAGCTGCTCGCAGAGCTGTAGGGCCTGTCTTCCGGAACGTGGCGGGATCGGGGGCCCGTTGGCCGGGCAGGGCGTCATACCGTGGTACGGGGCGAAAGCCCGGCCCCTGGTATGACGCCGTGGCCGCCGCGCTCCGCTTAGATGGAGGGCGCGATGACCGAACGATCTTCCACCCCCGAACGCGGGCCGGCTCCCGGCCCCGTGCGTGAGCCGGCCCGTCAACGGGTGCTGCGTGCCGCACGCCAGGCGCTGCGTGTCCTGGCCGTGGAGCTCGGCACCCCGACCGAGCCCGGCACCCCGCTGCTGGGCAGCGTCCGGAGTCCCTGGCTGCGCCGCCTGCCCTATGTCGTCGCGTTCGGGTTCGCGGTGTCCCTGCTGCCGACGAGCATCAACGTCCTCAGCAACGACTACGGCCTGAACGGCGGGCCGGCCGGCGCACTCGCCACCGCGCAGACCGTGCCGCTGCTGCTCGCGGTGACCCGGCCGCTGCAGGCCTGGTGGGTGATCTTCGCGGCGGATGTCATCGGTGCCGTGGCGCTCATCGGCGCCGACGGCGTCGCGGGCCGCGCCTGGCCCTGGCCGCCCACGGAGATCGTCGGCTATCTCGCCCTGATGCTGGCGCTGTCCCTGCGCGAGCGCCGTCGCACCCTGACCGCCGTCTGGCTGACGACCGGTGTGGCGGGCGTGCTCTCCGAGGTGTTCACCCCCGACGGCAGCACCAGCACCTGGGTGCTGCTGTTCGTACTCGCCGGTGTGGTGCTGATGATGGGCGCCACACTGCGCGAACGCGGCGACGCCCAGCGCAAGTTGATCGAGCAGGAGACCATCAGCGAGGCCGAGCGCGCCCATCGGACGCTGCTGGAGGAGCGCGCCCGGATCGCCCGTGAACTGCACGATGTCGTCGCGCACCACATGTCGGTGATCACGGTCCAGGCGGCCAGTGCCCCGTACCGCATCAGCGGGATTCCCCGGGAGGCCGAGGACGAGTTCGGCTCGATCGCGGCGACCGCCCGGGAGTCACTGGCGGAGATGCGCCGGCTGCTCGGGGTACTGCGCAGCGAGGAGGCGGAGCAGCACGACGGCCCGGAGAAGACCCCGCAGCCCGGGATCGGCATGCTGCCGAAGCTGGTCGAGGGGACCGTACGGGCGGGTGTGCCGGTCGAGTTGGCGCTGCCGGAGGCGCCGGTGGCGCTCGAACCGGCGGTGGATCTGTCGGCGTACCGCATCGTTCAGGAGGCGCTGGCCAATGTGGTGCGGCATGCTCCGGGGGCGCGGACCCGGGTGTCGGTGACGCCGGCCGCGGACGGCACCCGGCTGACGGTGCTGGTCGTCAACTCCGCGCCGTCCGCACCGTCCGCGCCGCTGGAGACCACCGGCACCGGTCATGGCCTCATCGGTATGCGTGAGCGGGTCCGGCTGGTGGACGGTTCGCTCGACACCGGTCCGCTGCCCGACGGCGGCTTCCGGGTCGCCGCCCAGCTTCCTCTCCCGCCGCCGACCGCCCCGGCGTCGCCCCTCTCCACAAAGGATTCCCACTCCGTATGACCACGCGCGTGATCATCGTCGACGACCAGGCCATGGTGCGTGCGGGCTTTGCCGCGCTGCTCGCCGCGCAGAGCGATATCGACGTGGTGGGCGACGCCCCGGACGGTGTGCAGGGCGTGGCCCTGAGCCGCCGGACGCACCCCGATGTGGTGCTGATGGATGTGCGGATGCCGGAGATGGACGGTCTGGAGGCGGCCCGTCAGCTGCTTGAGCCGCCCGTCGGCGTCACCCATCGCCCGAAGGTGCTGATGCTGACCACGTTCGACGTCGACGACTATGTCTACGAGGCGCTGCGCGCCGGGGCGTCCGGCTTTCTCCTCAAGGACGCGCCGCCGGCCGATCTGATCGCCGCGGTCCGGGTCGTGGCGGCCGGTGAGGCGCTGCTGGCGCCGTCCGTGACCCGGCGGCTGATCGCCGATTTCGCCCGCTCGGGGCCGGTGACCCGGAAGGGCCGGCCCTCGCTGCGGCTGAACGGCCTCACGCCGCGCGAGACGGAGGTCCTGGAGCTGATCGCCCGCGGGCTGTCGAACCAGGAGATCGCCGATGCCCTGATCGTCGCCGAGCAGACCGTGAAGACCCATGTCAGCCGGGTGCTCGCCAAGTTGGGGCTACGGGACCGCGCCCAGGCCGTGATCTTCGCGTATGAGTCGGGGCTGGTCTCGCCCGGTGAGCGGTAGCACCTGCCCTGCCTGCCCGGCTCTCCTTCCTGAGGACGAGCGCGGCCGGGCCCCCCTACGCCCGTAGTACCCGGGAGTCGGCTCCGCGGTGTGACGCCGCGTCATATACCTGCTCCCTACGTTTCCCTCCGTCACACCCACGGGAGAGGGAGACACCACCATGTCCAGGCTGCTCATCACCGCCCGGCGCGGCAGACGCCCGCACATCGGCGCCACGGCCGCGCGGGCCGTGGCGGACCGCACGCCCGCGGACCGCGACCGTGCGCTCGACGGGCTGCGGGCGCTGGCGCTGCTCGCCGTCCCCACCGGCCACTGGCTGATCGGCGGCTTCACCCTCGACACCGGGGGCGCGCTGCACAACGCCAGCCTGCTGACCGCCGTCGGCCAGCTCGCACCGGCCAGTTGGGTCCTGCAGCTGCTCGGCATCTTCTTCCTGGTCGGCGGGCATGCGTCGGTGCTGTCCCTCCGGCGCGCCACCGGACGGGGCGAGTCCACCTGGGTCTGGCTGCGCGGCCGGCTCGTCCGGCTGGGCCGTCCGGTGCTCGGGGTGACGGCCGTGTGGGCGGTGCTGCTGCCCCTCCTGTACGGCGTGGGCGTGCCGGAGGCGACCCTGCGGACCGGGGCGACGCTGGTGATCCAGCCGCTGTGGTTCGTCGGCGTGTACGCGGTGCTCACCGCGCTGACGCCCTGCTGCCTTCGCGCCGCCCGGTGGATGGGCGCCTGGGCCGCGGCGCCACTGGCGGCGGCCGTCGCCGCGGTGGACTTCCTGCGCTACGGGCCGTACGCCGACGCCATGCCGCCGTGGCTGAGTCTGCTCAACCTGCTGCCCGGCTGGATGTTCGCCTATCAGCTCGGCGTGTCCTGGGGTGAGCGGCGGCTGGGCGGACGCGCCGCCTGGTCGCTGCTGCTCGGCGGCGCCGCGGTGTTCGCCGCGCTGCTGCTGTTCTTCCACTACCCGACGAGCATGGTCGGCGTCCCCGGGCAGGACCGTACCAACTCCCACCCGCCGTCGCTGCTGGTCCTGGCGCTGGCCGCCGCCCAGTCCGGCGCCGCGGTCCTGCTCCGTGACCGGCTCGCCCGGCTGCTGCGCCGGCCTGTCCTGTGGGCACCGGTGGCGATCGTCAACCTCTCCGCGCTGACGATCCTGTGCTGGCACCAGACGGCGATGCTCTCGCTGGCCGTACCGGCGTCCTTCCTGGGGCAGGTCCCCGGGCTGACGGTGGCTCCCGACACCCTCGGCTGGGTCCTGGCCCGGCTCGCCTGGCTGCCGGTCTTCGCCGCCGCACTGCTCCTGATCGGCCGCACCACCCGCCGCTTCGAGGCGCCCTGGACGGGTGTCACCCGGGTCCGCCGGGCCGCCATGGCGCTGCTGGCCACCGGGTTCGGGGCCTTTGCGCTGGGGCTGGCCTGAGGGTGTCCGCGGCGGGGCGCGCTGCCCGGGAAGGGGCGGGGCGCCCTCGGCCCCGCCCCGCGCCTGACCGGGAAGGGGCAGGACACCCTCGGCCCCGCCCCGCGGGGCCTACTCCCGTCCCGCCGAGGTGAACGACATGTCGGCGTACCGTGCCCCCGCGACCTTCCCGGCGATCGGCTCCAGCAGCGCCCGGTCCTGCTCGGTCAGCTGGATCCGGGTCGCCCCGGTGTTCTCCTCGATCCGGCTGCGCTTACGGGTGCCGGGGATCGGGACGACGGCCAGGCCGCGTGCCGTGGCCTGCTGCTGCACCCAGGCCAGCGCGATCTGGCCGGGCGTGGCGCCATGGGCGTCGGCGATCGCGCGGACCGGCTCCAGCAGCGCGGCGTTGGCGGCCGCGTTGTCGCCGGTGAAGCGGGGCTGCTGGCGGCGGAAGTCGTCCGCGCCCAGCTCACTTTCGGCCTGGACGAACGCACCGGTCAGGAAGCCCCGGCCGAGCGGTGAGTACGGCACGACACCGACGCCGAGCTCGGCCGCCGCCTGCACCACACCGTCCTCGATGTCCCGGCTGAACAGCGACCACTCGGACTGCAGCGCGGTGATCGGGTGCACGGCCTGCGCCGCGCGCAGTTCGCTGCCGGTCACCTCGCTCAGGCCCAGGTGCTTGACCTTGCCCTCGGCGACGAGCTCGGCCATGGCACCGACCGATTCCTCGATCGGGACATTCACATCGCGCCGGTGCATGTAATACAGGTCGATCTCGTCCACCCCCAGGCGCTGGAGGCTGCCCTCGACGGCCTGGCGGAGGTAGGCACGGTCGTTGCGGATGAGGCGCTTGGACGGGTCGTCCGGGTCGAGGGATATCGCGAACTTGGTGGCCAGCACGACCTCGTCGCGGTGCGCCCGGATGAACGGGGCGATGAACTTCTCGTTCTCCCCCATGCCGTACATGTCGGCGGTGTCGAAGAGCGTCACGCCCAGTTCCAGTGCGCGCTCCAGCGTGGCCCGTGCCTCGTCGGTGTCCGTCGGGCCGTAGGCGAAGCTCATGCCCATACAGCCGAGGCCCTGCACTCCGACCCGCGGTCCGCCGTTGCCCAGCTCGACCGTCTCGATCTTCTCGCTACCCATGAGACCTCAGAACCTCTCGGACGCCCGCCGGGCGTCGGCATAGATGTCGATCTTGTAGTCGAGTACGTCCAGCGTGCTCTGCAGCTCGGCTATGCGCTGCCGTACGTCCTCGCGATGCGCGGTCAGCAGCTGCTCCCGCTCGGCGAAGGTGCACTCGCCCGCCCGCACCAGCTCGGCGTAGCGGACCATGTCCGCGACCGGCATTCCGGTCAGCCGCAGCCTGGTCACCAGGCTCAGCCAGTCGAGGTCGCGGTTGGTGAAGCGCCGCTGCCCGGTGTGGGTGCGGTCCACGTGCGACATCAGGCCGATGCGCTCGTACCAGCGCAGAGTGTGGGCGCTGAGCCCGGTGTGCTCCGCCACCTCGCTGATCGTGTACTGGTCGCGGCCCGTGGGCCGCGGATGCGGGGGCGCGGTGCCACAGTTACGCACCTTCGCCGGCGGCCTCCCGATCGCGGTCGCGCCGCTCGCCGCCGGTCCGCTCTGCATTACCGTCATGCCCCGTCTCCCCTGTCGCGCCGGACGTCTCCCGGCGTTTTCGCCGGATGCCTCTCGACGTCTTCAACGCTAGAGACTTCGAGCGCACTCCAAGCAAGCGCCGATCACCGGCAGACTTGACCGGAATTTGGGGACGCCGGACCGGCCCCTAAGCTCGTGGGCATGCAGAGCCTGCGGATGATCGAGAACTGGCCGGTGCCCACCGCTGCGGCCGCCGTCGTACGAGCCGATGGATCGGTGGCCGGAGCGTACGGCCCCCTGGAGCATCGCTTCCCGCTGGCGTCCGTGACCAAGCCGCTGGCCGCGTACGCCGCATTGCTGGCCGTCGAGGAGGGCGCCGTCGAGCTGGACGAGCCGGCCGGGCCCGAGGGGTCCACGGTGCGTCATCTCCTCGCCCACACCTCGGGGCTGGCCTTCGACGAGCCGCGCATCATGGCCGAGCCGGGTACTCGCAGGATCTACTCCAACGCCGGTTTCGAGGCGCTGGGCGACCACATAGCCAAGGCGACCGACATCCCCTTCCCGCAGTATCTGCACGAGGCGGTGCTCGCCCCGCTCGGGATGACCGCGACGGAGCTGCCCGGCTCACCCGCCAAGGGCGGGGTCTCCACGGTCGCCGACATGATTCATTTCGCGGCCGAACTGCAGGCACCCAGGCTGCTCGCACCGCAGACACTCGCGGCGGCGACCCAGGTCGTCTTCCCCGGTCTGTCGGGGGTGCTGCCGGGCTACGGGAACCAGAAGCCCAACGACTGGGGGCTGGGCTTCGAGATCCGTGACGGCAAGTCACCGCACTGGACGGGCGCCTCGTCCTCGTCCCGTACGTTCGGACACTTCGGACAGTCCGGGACGTTCCTGTGGGTGGACCCGGACGCCCGCGTGGCCTGTGTGGCACTGGCCGACCGGGCCTTCGGGCCGTGGGCGATCGAGGCCTGGCCGCCGCTGACGGACGCGGTGCTGGCCGAGCTGGCGGCGGCCTGACCCGGAGTTCGGACGGGCCCGAGCGGCACCGGCCGTCCGGGCCCGCACCGGCTCACCCGTACGCGGGCTCCGGCCCCATCTCCCACACCAGGCACTCCGCCGCCGCCAGCCCCCGCAGCTCCAGCCCCTCCCCGTCGGTGATCCGCGCCGCGTCACCGGCCTCCAGGCGCTCGTCGCCGAGGCGGACGGCGCCGCGCACCACCTGCACATAGGCCCGTGCGGCATCCGGGACCGCGGTGCGCTCGCCGTCGGCGAGGCGGCGCACATGCAGCAGGGCGCCGGCCCGCGGAACCGCGTACGGGGTGCCGTCGGCGATCCCGCGCACCACCTCGTACGACGGCTCCCCGCCGGCCTCGTGCGGCGCCAGCCACATCTGGACGAAGCACAGCGGCCCGTCGCCGTCGTTGCGCTCCACATGCCGGACGCCGCCCGCCGAGCTGAGCCGCTGGAGATCGCCCGGGCGTACGGTGGTCTCGTGCCCGGCCGTGTCGCGGTGGGTCAGCTCCCCCTCGACCACCCAGGTCACGATCTCCGTGTCGCGGTGGGGGTGCTCGTCGAATCCGGCGCCCCCCGCCAGCCGCTCCTCGTTGCAGGCGATCAGCACGCCGAAGCGCAGGTTCTCCGGGTCGAAATGCGGCCCGAAGGAGAACGCGTGCAGCGACTCGATCCCGGCCTCCGCGTCCCCGCCCGGATACCGTTCATGGCCTCTCCGCACCTGAATCATGGGCCCACGGTAGCCCCGCCCCCTCCCCTCCCCGCCCCGATAGTGCAGGCTTGTCCCGTGTCTGAACCCGCATCGCGCGACGCGCACCCGCACTCCGCGACCCTCCGGCGCCTGGAGAACTCGTCCGGCAAGCTGGCGGCCGCCGCCATTGCCCGCATGGACGCCACGCTGCCGTGGTACCGCGCGATGCCCCCGGAGAATCGTTCCTGGATCGGCCTGGTCGCCCAGGCCGGTATCGCCGCGTTCACCGAATGGTTCCGGCATCCGGAGACCCCCCAGGCGATCAGCACCGATGTCTTCGGTACGGCGCCGCGCGAACTGACCCGGGCGATCACGCTGCGGCAGACCGTGGAGATGGTCCGCACCACCATCGAGGTCATGGAGTCCGCGATCGACGAGGTCGCGGCCCCGGGCGACGAGTCCGTGCTGCGCGAGGCGCTGCTGGTCTACGCCCGGGAGATCGCCTTCGCCACCGCCCAGGTCTACGCCCAGGCGGCCGAGGCCCGTGGCGCCTGGGACGCCCGCCTGGAGTCGCTGGTGGTCAACGCGGTGCTGTCGGGGGAGGCGGACGAGGGCGCGGTCTCCCGCGCGGCGGCGCTGGGCTGGAACTCCCCCGAGCATGTGTGTGTGGTGCTGGGCACCGCGCCGGACGGGGACAGCGAGCTGACCGTGGAGGCCATCCGGCGGGCCGCCCGGCACGCCAAGCTCCAGGTCCTGACCGGCGTGCTGGGCTCCCGCCTGGTAGTGATCGCGGGTGGTTCAGACAATCCGCTGAAGACCGCGAAGGCACTGATCGGCCCGTACGCCGCCGGCCCCGTGGTGGCCGGCCCGGTCGTCTCCGATCTGCTGGCCGCGACCCGCTCGGCCCAGGCCGCCGCCGCCGGGCTGCGGGCGTGTGCCGCCTGGCCGGACGCCCCGCGGCCGGTGCTCGCGGACGATCTGCTGCCGGAGCGCGCGATGGCCTCGGACCCGGTCGCGCGCGAGCAGTTGGTGGAGGAGATCTACAGACCGCTGGAGGAAGCCGGGTCGGCGCTGCTGGAGACGCTGAGCGTCTATCTGGAGCAGGCGAGCAGTCTGGAGGGGGCCGCCAGGATGCTGTTCGTGCACCCCAACACCGTGCGCTATCGGCTGCGACGTGTGACGGACGTCACCGGCTGGTCACCCTCCGATGTGCGCTCGGCCTTCACCCTCCGTATCGCACTGATTCTGGGGCGCCTGGCTGACAGTGAGGCACAACCCTAGACTTTTGTCGGACACCAACAATTCCCCCGATGGTTCTTCGTCCTTGTCCCCACGGGCGGGCGGAACCACCCACAAGAGAGAGTGTGAGGGTGCTCGTACTCGTCGCTCCCGGCCAAGGCGCTCAGACGCCCGGCTTCCTGACTCCCTGGCTCGACCTTCCCGGTGTCGAGGACCAGCTCCGCGCCTGGTCGGCCGCCATCGACCTGGACCTGGTCCACTACGGCACGAAGGCGGACGAGGAGGAGATCCGCGACACCGCGGTGGCGCAGCCGCTGCTGGTGGCGGCCGCCCTGCTCTCCGCCCGGCAGCTGTTCGCCACGACCGACGACGTCGCCACGCAGGCCGGCGCGGTGGCCGGCCACAGCGTCGGTGAGCTGGCCGCCGCCGCGCTGGCCGGCACGCTGACCGACGAGGCCGCGATGACGCTGGTGCGCCGGCGCGGCCAGGCGATGGCCGAGGCCGCCGCCATCACCGAGACCGGTATGGCCGCGCTGCTGGGCGGCGACGAGGCCGTGGTCATCCCGCATCTGGAGCAGCTGGGCCTGACCCCGGCGAATGTGAACGGTGCCGGCCAGATCGTCGCCGCGGGTACCGCCGAGCAGATCGCCACGCTGGTCGAGAACAAGCCGGAAGGCACTCGCCGGGTCGTACCGCTGAAGGTGGCCGGCGCGTTCCATACTCACCACATGGCACCCGCCGTTTCGGCCCTGGAATCCGCGACCACTCAGCTGTCGGTCGCCGATCCGCACACCCGTTACGTCTCCAACAAGGACGGAGCGCTGGTCTCCTCCGGCCAGGAGCTGGTGCAGCGGCTGGTGGGCCAGGTGGCCAACCCCGTGCGCTGGGACCTGTGCATGGAGACCTTCAAGGAGCTCGGGGTGACCACGCTCATCGAGGCGGCTCCCGGCGGCACGCTCACCGGCCTGGCCAAGCGCGCACTGCCCGGCGTGCGGACCCTCGCCCTCAAGACGCCCGACGACCTCGACGCGGCCCGCACGCTGATCGCCGAGCAATCCGCACCGGCCGAATAGGAGTCCGAAGCGCATGACCTCGAAGATCAAGCCCTCGAAGGGCGCCCCGTACGCGCGGATCATGGGCGTCGGCGGCTACCGCCCGACCCGTGTCGTGCCGAACGAGGAGATCCTCAAGCACATCGACTCGTCCGACGAGTGGATCCGCTCGCGGTCCGGTATCGCGACCCGCCACTGGGCGGGCCCCGAGGAGACCGTCGCGACCATGTCGGTCGAGGCGTCCGGCAAGGCCATCGCCGACGCCGGCATCACGCCCGAGCAGATCGGCGCCGTGATCGTCTCCACCGTTTCGCACTTCAAGCAGACCCCGGCGATCGCGACCGAGATCGCGCACCGTATCGGTGCCGGCAAGCCGGCCGCGTTCGACATCTCGGCGGGCTGTGCGGGCTTCGGCTACGGCCTGACCCTGGCCAAGGGCCTGGTGACCGAGGGCTCGGCGGAGTATGTGCTGGTCCTCGGCGTGGAGCGGCTCTCGGACCTGACCGACCTGGAGGACCGTGCGACGGCCTTCCTCTTCGGTGACGGGGCCGGCGCGGTGATCGTCGGCCCGGCCAACGAGCCCGCGATCGGCCCGACGGTCTGGGGTTCGGAGGGCGACAAGGCCGAGACCATCAAGCAGACGCTGGGCTGGGACGTCTACCGCCCCACCCCGGTCCCCGGAGGGGACGCCCCCGAGGGGCGCCCGGCTCCGGAGGAGATCCGCTACCCCGCCATCACCCAGGAGGGCCAGGCGGTCTTCCGGTGGGCGGTGTTCGAGATGGCGAAGGTCGCCCAGCAGGCGCTGGACGCGGCCGGGGTCAGCCCGGATGACCTGGACGTCTTCATCCCGCACCAGGCCAACATGCGGATCATCGACTCGATGGTGAAGACTCTGAAGCTGCCGGAGAGCGTGACGGTCGCCCGCGATGTGGAGACCACCGGCAACACCTCGGCCGCCTCCATTCCGCTCGCCATGGAGCGGCTGTTGGCGACCGGACAGGCCAAGAGCGGCGACACCGCGCTGGTCATCGGCTTCGGGGCGGGTCTCGTCTACGCCGCGACGGTCGTTACCCTCCCCTAGGCAAGATCTGCGCAGCACCGTACGTCTTCGGATGTGTCGGCCGCCGCACGGATCATCACCGCAAGTAACGCAGTTTCCCCTTAAAATGACCGAAGGAGCGCCATCATGGCCGCCACTCAGGAAGAGATCGTCGCCGGTCTCGCCGAGATCGTGAACGAGATCGCCGGGATCCCCACCGAGGACGTCCAGGTGGACAAGTCCTTCACCGACGACCTGGACGTTGACTCGCTGTCCATGGTCGAGGTCGTCGTCGCCGCCGAAGAGCGCTTCGACGTGAAGATCCCGGACGACGACGTCAAGAACCTCAAGACGGTCGGCGACGCGACCGAGTACATCCTCAAGCACCAGAGCTGATCCAGCTCCCGCGCATGTCGCCACCCCGCGGTGGCGCCGTCGATTCAGACCCCTCTACCCGTGGAGTAAGAATTCCCGTGAACGCGACCAATCGCACCGTGGTCGTCACCGGTATCGGCGCAACCACACCGCTGGGTGGCGACAGCGCTTCGACCTGGCAGGCCTTGCTCGCCGGACGCTCCGGTGTCAGCACCCTCGAACAGGACTGGGCCACCGATCTGCCGGTCCGTATTGCCGGCCAGATCGCCGTTGAACCGTCCGAGATCATTCCCCGTCCGCAGGCCCGCAAGCTGGACCGCTCGGCGCAGTTCGCGCTCGTCGCGGCCCAGGAGGCCTGGAAGGACGCGGGCTTCACCGCCAAGGCGGGCGAGGACACGTCGGTCAACCCCGACCGTCTGGGCGCCGTCATCGCCTCCGGCATCGGCGGTGTGACGACCCTCCTCGACCAGTACGACGTGCTCAAGGAGAAGGGCGTACGCCGCGTCTCCCCGCACACCGTGCCGATGCTGATGCCGAACTCGCCGTCCGCCAACGTCGGCATCGAGTTCAACGCCCGCGCCGGTGTGCACACGCCGGTCTCGGCGTGCGCGTCGGGCGCCGAGGCCATCGGCTACGCGATCGAGATGATCCGCTCGGGCCGCGCCGACGTCGTCGTCGCGGGTGGCACGGAGGCCGCCATCCACCCGCTGCCGATCGTCGCGTTCGGCAACATGATGGCGATGTCCAAGAACAACGACGACCCGCAGGGCGCCTCCCGCCCCTGGGACGTCGACCGCAACGGCTTCGTGCTCGGCGAGGGCGCGGGCGTGATCGTCCTGGAGTCCGAGGAGCACGCCAAGGCCCGCGGTGCCGCGATCTACGCGGAGGCCGTCGGCCAGGGCATCTCGGCCGACGCCCACCACATCACGCAGCCCGAGCCGTCCGGCAACGGCATCGCGGCGGCGCTGCAGAACCTGCTCGACAACACCGGTCTCGACCCCGCCGAGATCGTGCACGTGAACGCGCACGCGACCTCGACACCGGCCGGTGACGTCGGCGAGCTCAGGGCACTGCGCAAGGCGTTCGGCGACGACGTCGACCACATGGCCATCACCAGCACGAAGTCGATGACCGGCCATCTCCTGGGCGGCGCGGGCGGCGTCGAGACGGTGGCCACGGTCCTCGCGCTCAAGAACCGCATCGCCCCGCCGACGATCAACATCGGCCAGCTCGACCCGGAGGCCGACGCCGACATCGTCCGCGGCGAGCCCCGCGCGCTGCCGGCCGAGGGCCGGATCGCGGCCCTGAACGACTCGTTCGGCTTCGGCGGCCACAACGTGGTCCTCGCCTTCCGTACGGTCTGAGGCACGCTCAGCACCCCCTGAGGGCCCGCCCGGTGACCACCGGGCGGGCCCTCGGTGTGTCTCAGCCGTCGAAGCTCGCGAAGTACGCCGCTACGGCGTCCTTTTGGCCGTGTCCCTGCTCCTCGGCCCGCCGGAAGCGTTCCGCGTCCGCCGCCACCAGATCCATCCGCACCCCGGCCCCCTGGGCGGCCTCCGTGATGAGCCGGGCATCCTTGCGGGCGGCGGAGACCGTGAAGCTCGCCGGGTAGTTTTCGGACAGGATCAGCTCGGATTTCAGCCGCAGATAGGGCAGATCGAGCGATCCCCCCGCGACCGCGGCGAGGAAGTCGCGCGGGTCCACCCCGATCCCCTCGGCGAGCGCGAGCGCCTCGCCGGTGCCGTTGATGACCGTCAGCACCCAGCTGTTGATGACGAGCTTGAGACGGCTGGCGGCCCCGCTCGCACCGTCCTCGCCGACCCACCGGGTGGCGCTCCCGATGATGTCGAAGACCCGCCCGGCGCGCTCCCGTACGTCCTCCGGCCCGGCCGCCAGGACCGTCAACGCGCCCTGCTCCGCGGGCGCCTTGGTGCCCAGGACGGGCGCGTCCACGAACCGCAGGCGGTGCTCGTCGGCGAACCGGGCGAGCGCAGCGAGCGCGTCGGTCCCCACCGTGCTCATCTGGAGCCACAGGGCACCGGGCGTCAGCGCGGTCGCGGCCGGTCGCAGCGCGTCGAGGACGGCTTCCCCGTCGAGCAGCATCGTGAGGACCACCGCCGCGCCGTCCACCGCCTCGGCGGGCGTGCCGGTGACGCGGACACCGTCGGCGGCCAGCGGCTCGGCCCTGGCGCGCGTCCGGTTCCAGGCGCGGACGTCCAGACCGGCCCGGGCGAGATTGCGGGCCATCGCCGCGCCCATGATTCCGGTGCCGAGCACCGCTACGGACAGAGTGTCGGATGACGTGTTGTCGGCCATGACGGCACGCTAGGACGTCGAGCGGGCTCGAAGGCAACTGCCGCCGCGTGTCGGGGGCGGGGCCCGCCGGTTGCCGGCTAGACGACCTGGTGGAGCCAGCGGACCGGGGCGCCCTCGCCCGCGTAGCGGAAGGGCTCCAGTTCGTCGTCCCAGGGCTTGCCGAGGAGCTTGGCGACCTCGGCGGCCAGCTCGGTCTCGCCGCGCGCCGAGCGGGCGACCGCGGCGCGCAGCCGGTCCTCGGGGATGAGGATGTCGCCGTGGATGCCCGTGACGGCGTGAAAGATCCCCAGATCGGGGGTGGAGCTGTAGCGCTCGCCCTCCGCGGTGGAGCAGGGTTCCGCCGTCACTTCGAAGCGCAGCAGATGCCAGCCGCGCAGCGCGGAGGCCAGCTTGGAGGCCGTGCCGGCTTCGCCCTGCCAGGAGAACTCGGCTCTCCAGGTGCCCGGGGACGCCGGCTGGCGGATCCAGTCGAGGTTGACGCGCACACCGAGGACGCCCGCGACGGCCCATTCGACGTGCGGGCACAGCGCGCGCGGAGCGGAGTGGACGTACAGAACTCCACGTGTCGTCACCGGGACCTCCAGTGCGGTTCGAGGTTCGCCTTCCCCAGCGGCCTCGTGCCCGTTCCGGTTGCGGCCGGGACAGTTGCCATTCTGCCCCAGTGGTCACTTCGGCACCAGCATGCTGGTGACCTACAGTAAACACCATTAGGCGGAATTTGCCGCAAAAGGGACAGGAAATGACGTGATGTAATTTGTCTGTGCCGACTGCACTTGCCACTTTGGGTCACCGCCCGGCAAGCACGGGGCAAAGCTATCGCGCGGTGCCGGTCGAGGGGGTGACGTACCGTCGGTACCCGAAGAGATATCACTCGCACGCCGGAGGGGGACAGGGGATGACGCGGATCGATCGGCCGTTTCGCCGCCGGCCGCGCCGCTTCGGCCTCCGTACCTCACGCACCGTCGCCATCGGTTCCGCACTGGTGATCGCCCTCACCGCCTGTAGCGGTGACGGCTCCGCTCCGCAGTCCGGCGCCGCGGGCAAGCGGAAGGCCGCAAAGGCGCCCGTCTGGCGCACCGACCCCGGCTCGATCGCGGCCCTCGGCGACTCCATCACCGTCGGCTTCGACGCCTGTACGGTCCTCTCCGACTGCCCGCAGGTCTCCTGGGCCACCGGCACCGACCCCAAGGTCGACAGCCTCGCCCGACGGCTGGTCAAACACCCCGCCACACACAGCTGGAACCTCGCCAGGACCGGTGCGCTGATGAGCGAGCTGCCGGACCAGGTCACCGCGGCCGTCGACCGGAAGCCGGAGCTGGTCACGGTCCTGATCGGCGCCAACGACGCCTGCCGGCGCGACGTGGGGACGATGACCCCGACGGCGGCCTTCCGTACCGACTTCGCGCGGTCCATGAAGCATCTGCGGCGCGCCCTGCCGCACACCCAGGTGTATGTCGCGGCGGTGCCGGATCTGCTGCGGCTGTGGTCGGAAGGGCGCAAGAACCCGCTCGGCAAGCAGGTGTGGAAGCTGGGCATCTGCGGGTCCATGCTGCGCGATCCGGACGATCTGACGCCGGCGGCGCACGACCGGCGGGCGAAGGTCCGGGGCCGGGTGATGGCATACAACACCGCGCTGGCGGAGGTGTGCGGCACGGACCCGCTGTGCCGGTTCGACAAGTCGGTCTTCGACTACCGCTTCACGGGGCGGCAGTTGAGCAACTGGGACTGGTTCCACCCCGGCGCCGGCGGCCAGAAGGAACTGGCGGCACTGGCGTTCCGCGCGATCACCCGGCCCGGCCGCCGCACCTGAGTGCGTTCCCCGGGCACCGCCCGGTGACCGGCGGGCATAGGCTCGCAGCCATGACGACGCAGGTCAGCAGGGAGCACTTCGGCGCGCTGGAGGACGGTACGCGGGTCGACCGCTGGACCCTGGAGTCGGGCCCCGGCGGGGTGCGGGTCCGGGTCCTGACCTACGGCGGGATCATCCAGACGGTGGAGGCCCCGGACCGGGACGGGACGCGGGGGCAGCTGGCGCTGGGCTTCGCCGGCCTCGCCTCGTATGTCGCGCACGGCGGGTCGTACTTCGGCGCGCTGGTCGGGCGGTATGCGAACCGGATCGCCGGGGCCTCGTTCCCGCTCGGCGGCCGGACCTGGGAGCTGACGCCGAACGACGGGCGCAACAGCCTGCACGGCGGGCTGCGGAACTTCTCCCGGGTGGTGTGGGACGCCCGGCCGGTCGACGGCGGGGTGCAGCTGCACCGGGTCAGCCCGGACGGCGAGGAGGGCTTCCCCGGCACGCTGGACGTGCGCGTGACATACACCCTCTCCCCCAACGGCACGCTGCGCATCGCCTCCTGGGCACGGACCGACGCACCGACCGTCGTCAACCTCACCCACCACACGTACCTCAATCTGGGCGGTGACGGCAGCGGCAGCGCCGCCGGGCACGAGCTGCGGCTGGCGGCGTCCCGGTACACGCCGTGCGACGACAGCGGCATTCCGGTGCCCGGCGCCCCCGCCGATGTCACCGGCACCCGCTTCGACTTCCGGACGGCGCGCGCGGTGGGCGGCGCCTTCGACCACAACTTCGCGCTGGACGGCGGGGTGTGCCACGCGCCGCGTACGGTCGCGGAGTTGTACGACCCGCGGTCCGGCCGCGCGCTGGAACTGGCCACCACCGAGCCCGGTCTGCAGCTCTACACCGCCGGTCATCTCGACGGCACCCTGACCGGCACCTCGGGCGTCCCCTACGGGCCGGCGGCCGGACTGGCCCTGGAGACCCAGCACTTCCCGGACTCCCCGAACCGCCCGGACTTCCCCAGCACGGTGCTGTGGCCCGGCGAGACCTATCGCTCGGAGACCGTGTACGGCTTCTCGGTGCGGTCGCGGAGTGCGGGAAACCCTTAAGGGCACGGCGGGGCGAAGGTCATCCTGTGCGGCGACGCCACGGGGCGGGCCGGACGGAACAATGGCGGTGATCGGTTGTCCGGTCCTTTCCGTTTCCGTTCGTTGCCTGCCCCTGGAGACCTCTCACCATGGCCCGCCTGCGTACCCCTCATCTCGTGCTGTCCTGTGCGGCGCTGGCCGCGCTGATGACCGGCTGCTCGCTGTCGGACTCCGGCCCGACGAAGGAGGCGGAGCGTACGTACACCGTGCCCGGCAAGGTCACCGCACTGTCGGCGACGACCCACGGCGGGAACATCGAGGTCGTCCCGGTCGACGCCGGCGGCCCGGTCAAGGTGACGGAGAAGTACGTCTACAACAAGCAGAAGCCGAGCACCGAGCACGGCGTCAAGGACGGCCGGCTGACGCTTGAGGCCGAGGACTGCGGCATGGGGCGCCGGTGCGATGTGGCCTACCGGGTGCTGCTGCCGCGCAACGCCTCGGTCCATCTGCGGACCAGCGGCGGGAACATCACCGTCCGCGGCGCCACGGGCGGAATCGACGCGGAGAGCAGCGGCGGCGACATCACCGTCAAGGACTCCACGGCCCGCACCGCGAAGGCGCGGACCAGCGGCGGCAATGTGGATCTGGCGCTGTCCACGGCGCCCGACGAAGTGTCGGGCCGCACCAGCGGAGGCAATGTCACCATCCGTCTGCCGAAGGGCTCCTATGCCGTGGAGGCCGAGACGAGCGGCGGCACCCGCAAGGTCTCCGTCCCGAAGGACGAGAGTTCCGCGCACAAGGTCACGGCACGCACGAGCGGCGGTGATGTGTCGGTGGTGCCCTCCTGAAGGGCCGCAAAGACCGGCGGGGGTGTCCCTGGGGAGGAGCGCCCCCGCCTCCGGTCCCGTCAGCCGACCGTGACCTCCGCCGTCAGCCTGCGGTCGTCGACGCTGCGCGCCGCCTCGACGAGATAGACGCCCTTGACCCGGTGCCAGCCGCCCTCCTCCGCTTCCCAGACCGCGAACGCGCGGTCCGGCAGCGGGATCTCGGCCTCGACGCTCTCACCGGGACCGGCCTCGACGACGGCGAAGCCGGCCAGCCAGCGCACCGGGCGCTCCGGGGCATCGGGGGCAGCGTCCGTGGTGGGCGCCAGATAGATCTGGACGACCTCGCGGCCGGGCCGGTCACCGGCGTTGCGGATCCGTACCCGCACCGAGTCCGGGGTGGTGTCCAGCGACTCGTAGTCCCAGTCCGTGTAGCCGAGGCCGTGCCCGAAGGGGTAGGCGGGCGCGGCGGCGGAACGCTGCCAGCCGCGGTACCCGATGAACATGCCCTCGGCGTAGTCGAGTTGGCCGCCGGTCGGGGTGACGGTGGTGACCGGGGCGTCGTCGAGACGGGCCGGCCAGGTGGTGGGCAGCCGGCCGCCCGGCTCATGGGCGCCGAGCAGGACGTCCGCCAGCGCCGCCCCGGCCTCCTGGCCGGGGAACCAGCTCAGCAGCACGGCAGGGACCTGCTCACGCCACGGAAGCTCCACCGGGGAGCCGGAGTTGACGACCACCACGGTGTGCGGGTTCGCGGCGGCGACCCGGCGGACCAGCTCGTCCTGGCGGCCGGGCAGCCGCAGATCACCGCGGTCGAAGCCCTCGGACTCGGCCTCTTCGGTGGTGCCGACGACGACCACCGCCACATCGGCGTCGGCCGCGGCGCGGACCGCCTCGGCGATCTCCGCGTCCGCATCGGCCTGCGGCGCCCGGTGGCCGAGGCGGAAGTGCAGCGCGGTCGGCCCCTCCCCGAGGACCAAACCGTCCGGCACGAACCGCAGCGTGACATCGATGCGCTCGCCCGCCGTCAGCTGCGCCGTCACCTGCCGTTCGGCGGGGTTGAGGAACGCCTCGAAGGGGTCGCCGCCCTCCGGCGCGCAACGGCCGTCGAAGAGCACCGCACCACCGACGGTCAGCCGCAGCTCACCGGTGCCGGCGACGGCGAGGGTGTGGCGGCCGGTGTGCCGCGGGGTGAAGCTGCCGGCCAGCTCGACGGCGCTCAGGTCCTGCCGGGTGACGCCCTCGGGGAGGCGGCCCATCACCTGCATCTTGCCGTAGCCCTGCGCGCTCTCGGCGAGCGGCCGGCCGTCCGCGGCCAGGTAGCGGGCGCGCAGGGCGAAGCCCTCGCGGGCGGCCGGGACCCGGGAGCGCGGATCGGCGCCGGCCGCGAAGGTGATCTCGACGTCTTCGGGCAGCGCGGCGCGCAGCCCCTCCAGCGGGGAGACCACCGCGTCGGGAAAGACGGTCGCGGACCCGCCGCCGAGCACCCGCGCCTCACGCGCGGCCGCCCCGATGACGGCGACGCTGCGGACCGTGGCCGCATCGAGCGGCAGCGCCCGCCGTGCGCCGCCCACCGGCTCGTTGCGCAGCAGGACACACGCCCGCCGGGCGACCTCACGGGCCACCGCCCGGCCGTCGATCCCCCGCGGGACCTCGGCCGGGCCGACCGCGGCCGGCACCCCGTCCAGGCATCCCGTGCGGGCGGCGAGCAGCAGCACCCGGCGCACCGCCTCGTCCACCTCCGCCTCGGCCACCTCACCCTTACGGACGACCTCGGCGAGCGGCGCGCCGTAGACCGTACGGGGACCCGGCATCGCCACGTCCAGGCCGCCGCGCAGGGCGCGCACGGTGTCGCGGGCGGCCGTCCAGTCGGAGACATTGCAGCCGTCGAAGCCCCATTCGCCGCGGAGGACGTCCTGGACGAGAGCGCGGTGCTCGGTCATCGTCGAGCCGTTGACCTGGTTGTAGGCGGTCATCACGCCCCAGGGGCGGGCGTTTTCGACGATGTGCTCGAAGGGCGCGAGATAGAGCTCGCGCAACGGGCGGGGAGCGATGCGGTTGTCGACGGTGAGCCGGTCGGTCTCGGCGTCGTTGCCCACGAAGTGCTTGACGGTCGTACCGACGCCGCCCTCCTGCACCCCGCGGACATACCCGGCGCCGATCACGCCGGTGAGCAGCGGGTCTTCCGCGTAGCACTCGAAGTGCCGGCCGCCCAGCGGTGAGCGGTGCAGATTGACGGTCGGCGCCAGCAGGACGTGCACACCCTTGCGGCGGGCCTCCTGGGCGAGCAGGTGACCGGTCCGGCGGGCCAGCTCGGGGTCCCAGGTGGCGGACAGCGCCGTGGGACTGGGCAGCGTGACCGAGGGGTCCCCGGCGTTCCACTCCTGGCCCCGCACTCCGACCGGACCGTCCGACATCACCAGCGACCGCAGCCCGATCGCGGGCACGGCCGGCAGTGTCCACATGTCCTGGCCGGACAGCAGCCGGACCTTGGTGTCGAGGTCGAGCGCGGCGAGTGCCCGCTCGACGGCCGCGGTGTGCTCGTGCGCGCGGCCACGGGCATGATGGTGCGCGGTGTCAGCGGCGGGGCCGTGAGGATGGTCGTCGGTCATGCGGCTCTCCGGTGTTCCCTGTTATGGACGTGCGGACCCCCTGTCCGGATTCTTACCGTCCCACCTGCCAGTCGGTAGGTACCGTTACCTTTCCGTTACATCAGTCGTACGGGATCTCCACGGGAGGGTTACGCTCGGCTGGTGACTGCACGAGACCAGGACGGATCCCGCGGCGGCGGACCGGGCGCACGGCGAGCCGGCGGCGGGCGCGAGACCCAGCGCGCGGAGCGGCGGGCGGCCATCCTGGAGGCCGCCATGGAGCTGATCGCCGAGCGCGGCTACCGCCGTACCTCGCTCGCCGCCGTCGCCGAGCGCGCCGGACTGACCCAGCAGGGGCTGCTGCACCACTTCCCCACCAAGGAGCTGCTGCTGGTGGGTGTGCTGGAGACGCGCGACCGCTGGGATCTGGCCTCGGCCGCCGCGGCGGCCGGCACCCGGCACACCGGCACCCTCGCCCAGCTCGTCGACTACAACGCCACCCGCCCCGGCCTCGTCCAGACCTACACGGTGCTGTCCGCCGACAGCGTCACCGAGGACCACCCCGCCCGCGCCTTCTTCGAATCCCGCTTCCGTGCCGTACGCGCCGCGATGGCCGAGGCGCTGCGGGCCGAATGCGGCGACACCCTGCCCGGCGGTCTGACCCCGGAGCGGGCGGCGCCCCTGATGGTCGCCGTGATGGACGGGCTGCAGCTGCAATGGCTGCTGGACCCGGAGGAGGTGGAGATGCCGGCAGCCTTCCGGGACTTCCTGGCGCTGCTCGGGTGCGGGGAGGGGCGGGCCGGCGGGCCCGGTGAAGGGCCGGGCGAGGAGTCCGGCGAGGGGGCGGGCGGCGAGTCCGGCGGGAGGCCGGGCGACGAGTCCGGCGAGGGGCCGGGCGAGGGCTGACCCCTGAGGTCAGCCCTGTAGATCGCGTAGGCCCGGGTGCCGCTAGCGGGCGGAGGCGAGGCAGGAAATCGTCATCTTGTCCGGGCTGTATTCGATGTCGGCGAGCATCTCGCCGCTGACGCACTTGTCCTCCGAGGTGTCGAGCCTGCGGGTCACCTTGTATTCGGCCTCGGCCGAACCGCAGTCGACGATTTCCAGATCCTGGTCCTGCCAGTCGCCTTCGTTGCGCACGCAGTCCCCGACGGCGAGGGTGGGCACCTTCCCGATGCCGGCCCCCTCGACGAACGCGCCGAGCACGAACAAGGTGGGAATCGCCAGGACCACCAGGGCCATCGGCACCAGGAACAGCAGCGCCACCGGCCGGCGCAGCAGCGATCTGCCCGGATCGAGCGAGGGCCTGAAACCGCCTGCGGGGGCGGCCAGTTTGCGGAAGCGGCCACGGGGGCCGAGGTTCATCAGCAGGGTGACCGGGGTGATGGCCACCGACAGCGGGCTCCACCAGCCCTGCCACAGCGTCTTCGCGGACATCTCACGGTAGGTGGCCAGTCCGCAGGAGCGGCAGAACATTCCGCCGCGGCTGAGGAACCGCATCAGGAAGAGGATGCCCTGGTGCCCGCGCACGGTGGCCTGCACGGCGGGCCGGGCCCCGCAGAACTGGCAGCCCGGGGCGGCGGCGTACGGCTGCGGGTGGGGATGCGAGTGCGGGTGGGGGTGCGAGTGCGGGCCGTACGGGGGCGGCTGCCGGTCGTACGGGGGCGGGGACGGCTGCCCCGGCTGTGGGTCGTACGGGCCGACGGGCGGCTGCGGGGAGGCGCCCGCGGGCTGGTGCGGGTAGGGCCCCATGGGCTGTTGCCCGTACGGCTGGGCATACGGGTACGGGCCGTGCGGTGGTGGCGGTGTGGCCACGGAGATCCCCCTGAGTCTCGTGGAAAGCGCCGGACGCGGCGGACCGGACCGGACCGGACTGGTCCGGACCGGATCAGGAACCCTATCCGTGGTCATCCGACGCGCACGGGCCGGGGCGAGGGCCGGGCCGAAGGGCGGCCGGAACAGGATGGCGGCGAGGCCGGCGGCTCTTCCGCCCCCGCGCGCACACCGCTTTACTCGCCCCATGAGACGCATACGTACCAGGATGGGCGCGCTCGGTGTCGCGCTGACGGCCGTCGTCCCGCTGTCCCTGACCGCTCCGGCCACCGCGGCCCCCGCGGCGGACACCACGGTGGAGGAGGGGCGGCTGGCGCAGGCGGCGCCGCGGGAGATCCTGCGGCGCAGTGGATTCGACGTGTGGGAGCGGGAGTTCGCGCTCGGGCTGGCGCGGGTGACGAGCTACCCGGAGGCCAGGCGCTATGTCGCGGACGAGGGGCGGGCGCTGTGGCGGCGGGCCGTGGACCGGGCGCAGGGCCGCGGGCCGGGCGGGGGCGATCTGAGCCGCGACGACGACCGGCCGCTGTACTGGGCACGGCTCGGGATGACGAAGGAACTGGGGCAGTGGCGGCCGGAGTTCGACCTGACCGAGGCCCGGCGCAACGCCCTGCTCGGGTCGCTGGAGCGGAGTTCGCGCGGGCAGGACTCGATCGAACTGCCCGCCGGGAAGGGCGTCCTGCGGATCGTGGTGACCGGCTTCGACCCGTTCCAGCTGGACGCCGATGCCCGGCGCAGCAATCCTTCGGGCGCGGCGGCGCTCGCACTGGACGGGACGACGGTGCGTACCGCCTCCGGGAAGCCGGCCCGGATCGAGACCGCGGTCTTCCCCGTACGGTGGGCCGACTTCGCGGCGGGCACGGTGGAGCGCACCCTGCTGCCGCACTTCCGGCGCGGGCCGCGGCAGGCCGATCTGTTCACGACGGTCAGTCAGGGGCGGCCCGGACAGTTCGATGTCGAGCGGACCAACGGGGCCTGGCGGGGCGGCTATCCGGACAACGCGCGGGCCTCGCGGACGGAGCTCGTGCCGATTCCGGCAGGGGTGCCGACCGTGCGGCCGCAGCCGCAGTGGACGACCACCAGCCTGCCGTACGCGCGGATCGTGGCGGCCGGCACCGGACCGTATCCGGTGGTCGACCACACCGCCGTCACCGAGATCCCGGCGGGCGGCGGCGCACCGGTCGACCGGCCGGACGGCCCGACCCCGGGCTCCACGGCCCGTGCCGGGGGCGGCGGGGACTATCTGTCCAATGAGATCGCCTACCGGGCGACGCTGCTGAGGGACGCGGTACGGCCGGCGATCCCCGGCGGGCATCTGCACACTCCGGTGCTGGAGTTCGGCCCCGGCAACACGGACCCGGCGCACGGCAAGGTCACCGACCCGGTGTTCGTACGGAACCGGATCGCGATCACCGGGCAGGTACGGGCGGTCGTGACGGTCGCGGCGTCGGAGGCGGTAGCGGAGACGGCAGCGGAAGCGGCGGAGGCGCGGACGACGGCACGGAAGTAGCCGGTACCCGGCGGACGGGCAGTTCGGTGGACGGGCGGCCCGGCGGGCGGGCAGTTCGGTGGACGGGCGGCCCAACAGGCAGGCGGTCCAACGGCGGGAAAAACCGCCGGACCGCCCGGCCTGCCCGGCCCGCCCGGCATCATGGGCGGATGATCATTGCTGCCGCACAATTCCTCCCCGTACCGGGCGACATCGAGGCCAATGCCGCCCGGATGGCCGGGCTCCTCACCGAGGCCGCCGGGCGCGGCGCGGGGCTGGTGGTCTTCCCCGAACTCGCGCTGACGCACTACGACCTGGACCTGATAGCCGCCGATCCCCTGGGCATGAGCGTCACCGATGACGATGCTCGGCTGGCACCCGTACGGGAGGCCTGCCGGGCGACCGGGGCCGCGGCGGTCGTGAACGCGGCGGGCCGCGCCACCGGTGGCGGGTCCCGCCCGGCCATCTCGTCCTTCGTCATCGGCCCGGACGGCGCCCTGGTCACCCGCTACGACAAGATCCATCTGTTCGAGGACGAGAACACGGTCTTCGCGCCGGGCACCACCGAGGGCCGCTTCACCCTGGGCGGCATCCGGTTCGCGCTCGCCACCTGTTTCGACAACAGCTTCCCCGAGGTGCCGGCACGGGCCGCGGCGGACGGCTGCCGGGTGTATCTCGCCAGCTCCTTCCACGGCTCGGCGGAGCGCGTGGCGCGGTATGCGGAGCCGGCGCGGGACCACGGGCTGCACGTGCTGCTCGCCAACGGCCTGGGCACCGGGAACGGCCCCGCAGGGTGTGGCCTCAGTGGCGCCTGGCTGCCGTCCGGCGAACGCGTGGCGGCGGCCGCCGAGTGGACCGGGACGGGGCCGGGGGACGGTGCGGAGCTGGTGCTCACCGATGTCCGCGACCGGATCACGCTGATGGCGGACCCGGCGGTGGCCGCGATCCCCGTCAAGGAGTGCGGTGAGCCGCTGGTGGACGTACGGACCGCGGCGCCCGCGCTGCTGGTGGCCGAGAACCGGCACGACACGCTGGGCGCTTTCGCCTTTCTGCGGGACGGCGTGCTCCAACGGCTGCTGGCGGCGCAGAAGTCACTGCCGGACGGGCTGCGCCTGCAGTTCGTCGAGGGCTACCGGCCGCCGGGGCTGCAGCGCCACTACTTCGAGGAGTACACGGACGAACTGCGCACCGCTCACCCCGACTGGGACGCCGCACGCCTCCACCGGGCCGCCAGCCGCTATGTGTCGCCGCCCGAGATCGCGCCGCACAGTGCCGGTGGTGCGGTGGATCTCACCCTCGTCACCGCCGACGGGGAAGAGGTCGACATGGGGACACCGATCAATGCCTCCCCCGAGGAGAGCGACGGTGCCTGCTACACGGGTGCGCCGGATCTGACGCCTGCCGCCCGCTCCCACCGCCGGGTACTGAACGCCGCGCTGACCGCCGCCGGTCTGGTCAACTACCCGACCGAGTGGTGGCACTGGTCCTACGGCGACCGCTACTGGGCGCTGGCGACCGGCGCGGACCATGCGCTGTACGGGCCGAAGGAGCGGGACGAGCAGTGACGCCGGCTGCCGTCCCTGCGCGGCCCGGCCGGCCGCGCAGCCGCGCAGGCCGCGGTGGCGGCGCCGGTACGGCCGGGCGGTGCCGGGCCGGCCTCAGCCCTGTGGCTGTTCCGGCGCCAGCACCTCCAGCTCGGCCCGGCTCGGGTAGGACGGCTGGGCGCCCGGCTTGGTGACGGCGGCGGCGCCGACCCGTACGGCGAAGCGCGCCGCCTCGGGCAGCCCGTCGCCGCGGGCCAGACGGGTGGCGAGGGCGCCGGTGAAGGCGTCGCCGGCACCGGTGGTGTCCACGGCCTTGACGCGTACGCCCGGGACGCCGGAGGCGCCGGAGGCGTCCAGGACCAGCGCGCCGTCGCCGCCGAGGGTGACCACGACGGAGCGGGCGCCCTGGTCGCGCAGTGCTTGCGCCCACTGGGCGGGGGTGCCGTCGGTCAGCCCGGAGAGCTGCCGCGCCTCGTGCTCGTTGACCACCAGCGGATCGGCCACCGAGAGGAGTTCGGGGGCCAGCGCGGCCGTGGGGGCCGGCGAGGGGTTGAGGACGACGCGGGTACCGGCCTGCTCGGCGGCCGCCGCGGCGGCCCGTACGGACTCCATGGGGATCTCCAGCTGGAGGGAGACCACGGCGGAGGCGGCGATGGTGTCCTTCGCGGCGGCCACGTCCTGCGGGGTCAGCGCGGCGTTGGCGCCGGGCGAGACCACGATGCTGTTGTCACCGTCCGGGTCGACGATGATCATCGCGGTGCCGGTGCGGGCCGCCTCGTCCACGATGACCGGTGTGACATCGGTGCCCGCCGCGCGCTGGGCGCCGAGCAGCAGCTCCCCGTACGCGTCGCCGCCGACCCGCGCCAGCAGTGCGGTGCGCCCGCCGATCCGGGCCGCGGCGGCCGCCTGGTTGGCGCCCTTGCCGCCGGCCGATTCGACCAGGTCCGTGCCGAGCACGGTTTCGCCCGCGCCGGGGCGCCGGTCGACCCGTACCGTCAGATCCGCGTTGGCCGAGCCGACCACCAGGACGTCATACATGCACCGCTCTCCCACTTCTTCTCACCTGTCTTTGCCCGGCGGCCCGCCGGACGTGCCGGGCCGCGCTGTCAGTCATCGAATTTCGCGGCGTTCTCGGCGGTGACCAGCACCACCGGCACCTTGACCGACTGCGGCAGCTTCTCACCGCGGGAGGCCTTCAGCGCCCAGTCCACGGCCTGTTTGCCGAGGAGCTGCGGCTGCTGGGCGACGGTGGCGGTCAGGGTGCCGCCGCGGACCGCCTTGACCCCGTCCGGGGTGCCGTCGAACGCCACCACCTTGACGTCCTTGCCGGAGCGGCCGCCCAGCGCCTTGGACGCGCCCAGCGCCATCTCGTCGTTGGCGGCGAACACCCCGCCGATGTCGCGGTGCGCCTGCAGCATGTTGGTCATCACGTCCATGCCCTTGGTGCGGTCGAAGTCCGCGGGCTGCCGGGCGACGACCTTGATACCGGGGTACTTCTTGATGCCCTGCTCGAAGCCCTTGCCACGCTCGCGGGCGGCGGAGGTGCCGGGCTGTCCCTCCAGGAAGGCCACCTTGCCCTTGCCGCCGAGCGAATCGGCCAGGGTCTTCGCGGCGAGCCGGCCGCCCGCGACATTGTCGGAGGCGATGGTCGAGCCGACCTTGCCGCCGTTGACGCCCCGGTCGATGGAGATGACCGGCACCTTCGCCCGGTTGGCGACGCCGACGGCCGGGACCGCGGCGTCGGAGTCGACCGGGTTGATGATGGCCGCCTTGACGTTCTGGCTGGTGAACGTCTCCATCTGATTGATCTGCTGGGTGGGGTCGTTCTGCGCGTCGGTGATGTTGAGGTGCAGTCCGCGGGCGTCCGCCTCGGCCTGGGCGCCTTCCTTGATGCCGACGAAGAACGGGTTGTTCATCGTGGACAGCGCGAGCCCCAGGTCGGTGTTGCCGCCGCGGTCGCAGCCGGCCAGGCCCAGGGTGACGGTCGCGGCCAGCCCGGCCGCCAGCGACGCCTTGATCCGGGTGTTCCGCCGGACGGTCCGCCAGGCGTTCCGCCGGGTGTTCCGCCAGGTGTTCCGCCGGGCGTTCATCGCGCGCTCCGGCGGCGCAGCGTGTCCAGGAGCACCGCCAGCGCGATGACCAGTCCGGTGGCGACCTGCTGCCAGAACGCCGAGACGCTCAGCAGGTTGAGGCCGTTGCGCAGGACGGCGAGGATCAGCGCCCCGATGAGGGTGCCGGAGGCCTTGCCGGAGCCGCCGGAGAGGCTGGCCCCGCCGATGACGACGGCGGCGATGGCGTCCAGCTCGTAGCCGGTGGCGGCCTGCGGCTGGGCGGAGGTGAGCCGGGCGGCGAGCACGATGCCGGCGACCGCGGCGAACACCCCGGACAGCGCGTAGATCGCGAGCTTGCGGCGCTTGACGTTGATGCCGGAGAGCCGGGCCGCCTCCTCGTTGCCGCCGATCGCGAACATCGCCCGGCCGGCGTACGTACGGGCCAGGACCAGCGCGGCGATCAGCCCCATCGCGATCATGACGAGCACGGGCACCGGCAGCCAGCCGCCGAGGGTGTCACCCAGCGCGCTGACCGAGCCGGGGAAGGGGATCGGTGAGCCGCCGGAGATCACCAGGGCCAGGCCGCGGCCGACCGAGAGCATCGCCAGCGTGGCGATGAAGGCGGGCAGTTTGCCGTACGCGACCAGCGCGCCGGAGACCAGACCGGCCCCCGCGCCGACCGCCAGGCCGAGCAGGACGGCCATCCAGACGGGCAGGCCCTCGTTGGTGGCGGCCCAGGCGACGACGGTGGCCGACAGCGCGGCGACCGAGCCGACCGACAGATCGATACCGGCCGAGACGATCACGAAGGTGACTCCGAAGGCGAGGATCGCGGTGACCGACGCCTGGACGCCGACGTTGAGGAGGTTCTGCCCGTTGAGGAAGTCCCTGGACAGCACCGCCATCACGACGACCAGGGCGATCAGCCCGCCCAGCGGGCCGTTCCTGAGGACCGCCCGGGAGAACCACGGCCCGAAGCCGTCCCGGTCCGGTGCCCGTCCCACCGCCTCGGCGGCGGCTCCTGTCTTCACCTCAGTGGACATCGGAGCCCTCCATCGCGCTCTCGTCGTGGTGCTTTGTACTCGTGTCGTGCGGGGACTGGAGTGCCAGCTCCATCACGGCGTCCTGAGTGGCCTCTTCCGCCGACAGCTCACCGGCCAGCCGGCCCTGCGACATCACCAGCACCCGGTCGCTCATCCCGAGGACCTCGGGCAGATCGCTGGAGATCATCAGGACCGCGCGGCCGGACGCCGTCAGCTCGTTGATCAGCTGGTAGATCTCGACCTTGGCGCCGACGTCGATACCGCGCGTCGGCTCGTCGAGGATCAGCAGCCTGGTGTCCGTCAGCAGCCACTTGCCGATGACGATCTTCTGCTGGTTACCGCCGGAGAGGGTGCGGGCGCTCTGGCCCAGGCCGCTCATCCGGACCTTCAACTGTGCGGCGACGGTGGCCGCTTCGCGCCGCTGCGCACCCCGGTCCACCAGCCCGCCGCGGGTGTCGCGGTCGAGCCGGGCGAGGGTGAGGTTGTCCTGGAGGGACGCGTCCAGCACCAGGCCCTGGCCCTTGCGGTCCTCGGGTACGAGGCCGAGCCCGGCGCGCATCGCGGCCCGGACATCGCCGCGGGCCAGCTCCTTGCCGTCGATCTCGACCGTGCCGGCGTCATAGCGGTCCACACCGAAGATCGCCCGGACCACCTCGGTACGGCCCGCGCCGACCAGCCCGGCGAGGCCCACGACCTCACCGGCCCGCACCTCGAAGTCGATGCCCTCGAAGACCGGCCCGGCCGGTGTGCCGTGACGGGTCAGCCCGCGCACCCGCAGCAGGGGCGCGCCCGGCGCGTCGGGGCGCCGGCGCGGGTACTGCTCGGCGATGTCCCGGCCCACCATGAGGCGGATCAGCTCGTCCTCGTCCGTCGAGGCCGGCACCTCCGCGACCGAGCGGCCGTCCCGCAGGACCGTGACCCGGTCGCCGAGCGCGCCGATCTCCTCCAGGTGGTGGGTGATGAAGATGATGCCGACGCCGGTGTCGCGCAGCTCGCGGACGATCTCGAAGAGGGTCTCGACCTCCTCGGAGGTCAGCACCGCCGTCGGCTCGTCCATGATCAGGACCCGGGCGTCAAGACTGAGCGCCTTGGCGATCTCGACCATCTGGAGGCGGGCGATGCCCAGTTCGGCGACCGGGGTGTTCGGGGACACATCGAGCCGTACGCGCCGCAGGAGCTCGGCGGCCCGGGTCCGCATCTCCTTCTTGTCGACCAGACCGAGCTTGGTGCGCGGCTGCCGGCCCAGGAAGATGTTCTCGGCGACGGTCAGACCGGGGACGAGGTTGAACTCCTGGTAGATGGTGGCGATGCCGAGCCGTTCGGCGTCCTGTGCCGAACGGATGGTGGCCTCTTCGCCGTCCACGAGGAGGCGGCCCCCGTCGGGGCGGTGGGCGCCGGAGAGCATCTTGATCAGGGTGCTCTTGCCCGCACCGTTCTCGCCGAGCAGGACATGCACCTCACCGGTGCGCAGGGTCAGGTCCACGCCGTCGAGCGCGCGGACCCCCGGGAACGACTTCGTCACCCCCTCCACGCGCAGCAGTTCGCGGCCGCCCGGTTCGTCGTCGTTGACGCCGGTCATGCGCTGCCCCTCTCTTCCTCGGGTGGCTTGTGTGGTGACTGACTCGGGTGGCCGGTGAAGGCCGACTCGGGTGGCCGGTGAAGGCCGACTCGGGTGGCCGGTGAAGGCCGACTCGGGTGGCCCGCCCGGCCGGGGGAGCCGGAGCCGGAGTGCCGCTCCGGGCGCCGGGCGGGCCTGTTCAGGGGGTGGGCAGCTCGCCGCAGGAGCGGCGGATGACCAGCCGGGCCGGCAGCAGCACCGAGTCGGCGGGCCGGTCCTCGATCCGCGCCAGCAGGGTGTGGACGGCTGCCCGGCCCAGTTCGCGGGTGGGCTGGGAGATGGCGGTCAGCGGCGGATCGGTGTGGGCGAACCACGGCACGTCGTCGTAGACCACCAGCGCCACATCGTCGGGGACCCGCAGGCCGCGGGCGCGGAGTTCGTCCATCGCGCCCAGCGCCATCAGGTTGTCGGTGGCCAGCACCGCGTCCGGTGGCTCGGCGAGGTCGAGGAAGGCGCTCATCACCTGACGGCCGCCGGTGTGCTGGAGGTCGGGGGTGGCGCCGACCCGCTCGTCGGGCAGGGTGAGGCCGTAGCCCCCCAGCGCCGTACGGAAGAGGCCGAGGCGCTCGTCGCCGGTGGGGGTGCCGGCCGGGGCGACGATGATCGCGGGGCGGCGGCGGCCGAGGGCGGCGAGATGGGCGGCGAGCTCGGTGAGCGCGGTGCGGCCGTCGGCGCGGACGCAGGGGGCGTCGACGCCGGGCACGGTGCGGTCCAGCAGCACCAGCGGGGTGCCGGAGGCCACCACCTCGCTGAGCATCGCCGAGCCGGTGCCCGCCGAGCTGACCAGCAGGCCGTCGATCCGGCGGTCGAGCAGGGTGCGGATGTAATCGTCCTGCTGGTCGGGGCGCTCGCCGGCATTGCCGATGACCAGGCTGTAGCCGAGGCTGCGGGCCTCGTCCTCGACGGCGTCGGCCAGCTCGGTGAAGAAGGGGTTGGTGAGATCGCTGATGATCAGGCCGAGCGCACCGGTCCGTGCGGTGCGCAGCGCACGGGCGACGTTGTTGGGGCGGTAGCCCAGCTCCCGTACGGCGGCGAGCACCCGCTCGCGGGTCTCGGCGACCGGACTGTGCCCGTTGAGGACCCGGGAGACCGTGGCGACGGAGACTCCTGCCCGCTCTGCCACATCTTTGATGTTCGCCATGGCGCCGTTGCCGTTCTGTCTGTCTGCCGGTCGGTGGGTGGGTCTGTGGGTCGGTGGGTCTGTCGGTCGGGCGGTCTGTCTGTCTGTCTGTCTGGGCGAGCGCCTCCCGTGCGGGGAGCGGTGTGCCCTGATCGCCGTGTAATCGTTTTCGTGAGGAAGGCGTGGGGGATACGAAATCGATTACACGGGTGGTGCGTCAAGACGGGGTGAATGTTGCCTGCGTCACATCGGGGTGCGGGGCGGGGGCGTACGCGATGGCGGGAGGAGTGCGGGGCCGGGGTGACGGGAGGAGGCGGGAGGGGCGCGGCTGACGGGAGGGGCGCGGGAGGGGGGAGGAGGCGCGAGGGGCACGGGACGCGGGGCCGGAGGCGGGCTGCGAGGCGGCAGGCGTGTGAGGCGCGGACCGCGGCGGGTGCGCAAGGTGCGAACGCGGCAGGTGCGCAAAGCGCGAGGAGTGCGGGGAAACGCGAGACGTGCGGGACGTGCGGGACGCGTCGAGCCCGGGCACTCCCCCGTTGACCGTCCCGCCCAGAAAGCGGGCGTCGGCCGTGTCCGGACCCAGTGGGGCCCGGCCCGGTACTTACCGGACGAACTGCCCCACACAAGCGACGATCGCCACCAGCAGGCCCAGCGCACCGATGACGACCTGCCATCTGTCAGACGGCGCCCACCGGTCGCTCTCCTGCTCCGTGTCCTGATCGTCCATCGCTCCTCCTCGCTCCTCCGGACAGGCCCCGGAGACCAGGGCCCCCGCCGGCCGACCGCCGGCGGAGCTGCAGGGAGGAACGCGGTGAAGCCCCGCAAGAATAGCGCGAGTTGAGGCCGCACATGCAGGGAAACCGGACCGGAACGCCGGCCAGGAACGCCGGCAGACCGCGGGCCCGGAACGCGGGCCTGGAACGCGGGCCCGGAGAGCACCCCTTGAGAGCGGCCCCGGCGAACTCCCCTTGAGAGCAGGCCCGGAGAACGGACCGGAGAGCAGGCCCGGCGAGCAAGCCCGGAGAGCAGGACCCGAGAGCAGGACCGCAGCACGGCCCCGGAGCAACACCCCGCGCCCTGCCTGCGATGCACGCCCTCACCCCGTCGCAGACAGCACCGGGCCGCACCCCGTCACGGGATGCGGCCCGGTGGAAAAGCGCCGGAGCGCCGTGGGTCAGGCGACGGTCAGCTTGACCTCGATGTTGCCGCGGGTGGCATGGGAGTACGGGCACACCTGGTGCGCCTTTTCCACGAGGTCCTGGGCGGTGGCCGCGTCGACCTGCGGGATCGAGACGGCGATCTCGACGGTGAGGCCGAAGCCGCCGTCCGGGGTCTTGCCGATGCCGACCTTGGCGGTCACCCGGGAGCCGGAGACATCTGCGTTCTCCCGGCGGGCGACGACGCTGAGCGCACCCTGGAAGCAGGCGCTGTAACCGGCCGCGAAGAGCTGCTCGGGGTTGGTGCCTGCGCCGCTGCCACCCTGCTCCTTGGGCGGGTTGACGACCACGTCGAGCTTGCCGTCGTCGCTGGCGACGCGGCCGTCACGGCCGTTCTCAGCGGTGGCGACGGCGGTATAGACGACGTCGACGGTCTGGATGGACATACCGAATCCTCCTGTGGTTCGCCGCGACTCGCGCCCACGGATCGCGACGGCGTGCCGCCGAGCCTAACGGGCGGGGGCAAGAGGGTGAGGGAGGTGAGGAGGCGAGGGGGAGACACACGGCCCTCCGGCTTCCCCCCTCCCCTCCCCTCCCCTCCCCTCCCCAACCCCACCCCGTCCCGGCTGTGGCCCGGCCTTCCGTCAGCCCTCCAGGCTCACGATCATCTTTCCGGTGTTCTCGCCGCGCAGCAGGCCCAGGAAGGCCTCGACGCCGTTCTCGATGCCGGACACCTTGGTCTCGCTGTACTTCAGTTCGCCGGAGCGGATCCAGGCGGAGACCTCCTCGACGAACTTCGGCTGCAGCGCGGAGTGGTCGCTGACCAGCAGGCCCTGGAGGCGCAGGCGCTTGCCGATCACCATCGCGAGGTTGCGGGGCGCGGGGCTCGGCTCCGTGGCGTTGTACATCGAGATCATGCCGCAAATGGCGGCACGGCCATGGACGTTGAGGGAGTTGATGGCCGCTTCGAGGTGGTCGCCGCCGACGTTGTCGAAGTAGACGTCGATACCGTCCGGGGCGGCCTCCTTGAGCTGCTTGCGGACGTCGCCGTTCTTGTAGTTGAAGGCGGCGTCGAAGCCGTACTCCTCCACCAGGAGCTTGACCTTCTCGTCGGAGCCGGCGGAGCCGATGACCCGGGAGGCGCCCTTGAGCTTGGCTATCTGGCCGACCTCGCTGCCCACCGCACCGGCCGCGCCGGACACGAAGACGGCGTCGCCCTCCTTGAAGGACGCCACCTCCAGCAGGCCCGCGTACGCGGTCAGACCGGGCATGCCCAGCACACCGAGGTAGGCGGTGAGCGGAGCCAGCGACGGGTCCACCTTGGCGGCGCGCTTGGCGTCCAGGACCGCGTACTCACGCCAGCCGAGGCCGTGCAGGACATGGTCACCGACGGCGATGGAGTCGGCGCGCGAGGCGATGACCTCGCCGACGGCGCCGCCCTCCATCGGCTGGTCGAGCTGGAAGGGCGGGACGTAGGACTTCACATCGTTCATCCGGCCGCGCATGTACGGGTCGACGGAGAAGTGCTGTGTACGGACGAGGATCTGACCCTCGCCGACCTCGGGCACCGCGGCCTCGCGCAGCGCGAAGTCCTCCGGGGTGGGCCAGCCGTGGGGGCGGGCGACGAGGTGCCATTCGCGGCTGGTCGTGGGCAGTGCGGACATAAGCGCGATCCTCCTAATGCTTCAGGTGATGAAACAACCATGCTCCTCGATATTTCATGTTGTCAAGTAAATGGGTATCCTCGTGTGCATGACCCCCCGCGCAGACCCTCTGACCGTCGAGGTCGTCGACCTCATCGGCACCGTCGTCGCCCGCTACTACGAGGAGTACGAGCAGGCCGCGGCCGAGCACTCCCTCACCGGTGCGCAGGCCAGGGTGCTCAGCCTGCTCTCGCTGGAGCCGCTGCCCATGCGGAAGGTCGCCCAGCGCCTGAAGTGCGAGCCGTCGAACATCACCGGCATCGTGGACCGGCTGGAGACCCGCGGCCTGGTCGAGCGCCGCCCCGATCCGGCCGACCGCCGCGTCAAGCTCGCCGCCCCGACCGAGGAGGGCGCGCGCACGGCCGCGGCGCTGCGGACGTCACTCGACTTCGCGCGCGAACCCCTCGGCCGGCTGACGGCCGCCGAGCGGACGCTGCTGAAGGAGCTGCTGCAGCGGATGCTGGGCGTCGCCCCCGAGTGAGCGGGCGGGCGCCGACGGACCCGCCGCACGGCGCCCACCGCCACCTGGGCCGCTCCCGGGCCACCGGCCGCCACGGACAATGCCTCGACGCCCACTCCACACGGTCGGCGTGCGCCGCCTCCACGTCACGCGCACCGTTCGCCGAACGTCCGGCCATGCGCCGGAATGCACCTGTCCGGAATGCACGTGTCCGGAATGCACGTGTCCGGGGGCGCACCCGCCACCCTGTGCCGGAGCGGTCACCGACAGCCAACGTCCGCCAGCGGCAGAGAACTGACAGCCCGTCAGCACCCGGTGCTCATGCGCGTCCGGCACCGGCCACACCGGACGCAATTCGCTTGCACTTGCAGAGCGGGCATATTCCACTCGGTGACATGACTGTTCGTCACCCTTTCCCCCGGACCGGTGCCGCGCCGCGCCTGCGGACCTTGTGGTCGTTCGCTCTGCCGCACAAGGGTGCGTTGGTCGGGGCACTGCTTCTGGGACTGGTGGCGTCGGCACTGGGGCTTGCTACACCGATGGTCACCAAGTGGGTGCTCGACGCGCTGGGCACCTCGTCGTCGCTGAAGGGGCCTGTGGTGGCGCTGCTGCTACTGCTCGTGGTCGGCGGTGCCGTCCGGTTCCGGCAGTGGACCCTGCTCGGCACCGTGGGAGAGCGTGTGGTGCTGGAGGCGCGTGAGGCGATGGTGCGGCGCTTTCTGCGGGCCACCGTGCCAGCCGTCACCCGGCGGCCGACCGGTGAGCTCGTCACCCGCGTCACCTCCGACACGGTACTGCTGCGCGAGGCCGCCACCGGCGCGCTGATCGGCCTGGTCAACGGGACGGTCATGCTGCTGGGCACCCTCGTCCTGATGGGTGTGCTCGACGTCGTGCTGCTCGGCACCACGATGGTGGCAGTCGCGTTGACCGGTGTGCTGTTCGCGGTCCTGATGCCCGGGATCGCCGCAGCGCAGCAGCGGGCCCAGGAGCACCTCGGCCGGCTCGGTGGCGTGCTGGCGGGCACACTGCGCGCCATCAGAACGGTGAAGGTGAGCCGCGCCGAGGACCGCACGGCCGAGCGGATCCTGGCCGAGGCACGCACCTCCGCCGAATACGGCATCCACGCCGTCCGCCGCGAGGCGCTTGCCTGGACGGCCTCGCTGTCCGGCATCGAGCTGGCGACCATCGCGATCCTGGGGGTGGGCGCCTGGCGGGTCGGCGAGGGGCAGATGGAGGTCTCCAGCCTGATTGCCTTCCTGCTGTATGCGTTCGGGCTCATGGAGCCGATCACCGAGCTGAGTACCAACGTCAGCGCGCTCCAGGCCGGCATCGCCGCCGCGGAGCGCATCCGTGAGACTGCCGACCTGGCGACCGAGAGCACCGCGAAGCCGGCGCACTCGGCCAGCCCCGCGTCCTGCCGGGACCAGCGGCACGACGTGCCCGTGCTGGCGCTGAGGCAGGTCACCGCGGCATACGGTCCCGACGCCGAACCCGCCGTACGGGACATCGACCTGGCGGTCGCCCGGCGTGGGCACACCGCGATCGTCGGCTTGTCGGGAGCCGGCAAGACGACCCTCTTCTCCCTCTTCCTGCGCTTTCTGGAGCCGACGCGCGGCGAACTGCTCCTGGACGGCCACCCGTACCGCGACCACACCCACGAGGAGACCCGGGCGCGACTGGCGTACGTGGAGCAGGACACCCCGATCGTGCCGGGGACCCTCCGCGACAACCTGCTGCTCTCCCGCCCCGACACGACGGACGAGGAACTGCGCCGGGTCCTGCACGACGTCCGGCTGACCGAGAAGATCGACGCCCTCGACGACGGCCTCGACACACCGCTGTCCGACACGACCCTCTCGGGCGGCGAACGCCAGCGCATCGCCCTGGCACGGGCCCTGTTGCGCACCCCCGACGTCCTGCTTCTGGACGAGGCGACCGCCCAGCTCGACGGGCTGACCGAAGCTGCCGTCCACGACTGCGTCCGCGCCCGCGCGGCCACTGGTGCAGTGGTCACGATCGCCCACCGGCTGTCGACCGTGATCGACGCGGACACCATCGTGGTGATGGAGGCGGGCCGCATCCGTGTCCAGGGCAGCCACGAGGAACTGCTGGCGACAGACGCCCTGTACCGCGAGCTGGTGAAGTCCCTGCGCATCAGCACGGACCGCGCGCCGGCCCCGGAGGCCGTCCCCGCCCCTGCCCGGCGTACGACCCCCTGACGATGCCCGTGGTGCAAAGCCGCAGGTCGTGCAGTTCCGCAGCGGCCGCCGGCCCGTCCGCGGAACGCCGCGATGCCCCGGCCGGATGCGAACCTGCGACACCCCGGCTAAGGCGCAGAGGTACCGGTTGCCTCCGCTCGCGCCGGAACGGCGGTGCCCTGCGCCGCACCCGCCACCCCGGCGGCGTCCGCCTCCCCCTCGGCTCCCGGTGTCCGCAGCCCCCGCAGCAGCGCCAGGGCCAGTACCGCGGCGCAGACCATCACGCCCGCGGCGCCCAGTACGGCCGTCTGGAGACCGTCGGTGAACGCGGAGCGGGCCGCGGTCAGCAGTGCCTCGCCCGCCCGGCCCGGGAGTTCGGCGGCCACGGCGGCGGCGCCGGCCAGTGTTTCGCGGGCGGCGTCGGCCGCGTCCGCGGGGAGGCCGGCGGGCAGTGCGTCGTCCATGTCCGCGCGGTAGACCGCGCTCCCGATGCTGCCCAGGATGGCCATGCCCAGCGCGCCGCCCAGCTCGGTGCCGGACTCCAGCAGCGCCGAGGCGGAGCCGGCGCGCTCGGGCGGAGCGAGGCCGATGGCCAGTTCGTTGCCGAGTGACATCACCATCACCAGGCCCGAGGCATAGACCGACGAGGCCACCAGGACGAACCACAGGGCCGAGCCCGGTTCCAGCCAGGACAGCCAGACGAAGCCGCCGGCCGCGATAACGAATCCCAGGGCGATGACACAGGCCCGGTCCATCCGCTGAGCGAGCGCGGCGGCCGCCGGTGCCATACCGCCCACCGCGAGGGTCGGCAGCAGATTCCACAGCGCCGCCTCCATGGGGCTCATCCCCCGTACGGTCTGCAGGTACTGGGTGAAGAAGACCGCGCAGCCGACGACCGCGAACATCGCCAGCAGATTCATCAGCACCGAGACGCTGAACCCGCGGTGGCGGAACAGCGCCAGGTCGAGCATCGGATGGCGGGCGGTGCGCTGGCGGTGGACGAAGGCCGCGGCGGCCAGCAGGCCGGCCACGAGGACGAGGACGGGCCGCAGCGCCAGGCCGTCGCGGGCGATCTCCTTGATTCCGTAGACCATCGGCAGCATCGCGAGCAGGGACAGCAGCGAGCCGGGCAGATCGAAGCGCCCGGCCGCCGGGTTCTTGAACTCCGGCAGCAGCAGCGGGCCGCAGACCAGCAGCAGCACCATCGCCGGGGCGTTGATCAGGAACACCGAACCCCACCAGAAGTGCTCCAGCAGCGCCCCGCTGAGCACCGGGCCGACCGCGATGCCGCCCATCATCGCCGACGACCAGATCGCGACGGCCTTGCCGCGCTGCTTGGCGTCATGGAAGAGGTTGCGGATCAGCGCGAGCGTGGACGGCATCAGGGTCGCGCCGCCGATGCCGAGCAACGCCCGTGCGGCGATGAGCATTTCGGCGCTCTGCGCGTAGGCGGCCGCCCCGGAGGCGAGGCCGAAGAGGAGGGCGCCGGTCAGCAGCAGCCTGCGGCGGCCGATGCGGTCGCCCAGCGCGCCCATGGTGATCAGCAGACCGGCCAGGACGAAGCCGTAGACGTCCAGGATCCACAGTTGCTGGACGCTGCTGGGCTCCAGTTCCGCGGTCAGGAACGGCACCGCGAAGTAGAGCACCGAGACGTCCATCGAGACGAGAAGGCAGGGCAGCAGGAGGACGGCCAGGGCGGTCCACTCCCGGCGGCCGGCCGGTGGCGGGGAGGTGTTCGGAGTGGATGTGTACGGAGTAAACGACATGGGTGACACGGTAAGCAGGGCGCGCTTACGGTGCAAACAGCCGGACCGATAAGGGAATTGGAGGTGCATCACACTAGTGCACTTGCCTAGTGCAATGCCCTGGTGGGACCGCCGCTGTTACCCTCACAGCCAGCGAAATCCGCCTGGTGCACTAGTACGGAGGCCACCCAGTGGAGCAGTCAGCGCCGCCCCCCTACCGCCGGATCGTCGACGAGATCCGGCGCCGCATCGACACCGGTGAGCTCACGCCGGGCGACCGGGTGCCCTCGACCCGGCGGATTACCCAGGAGTGGGGGGTGGCGATGGCGACCGCCACCAAGGTGCTCACCACACTGCGCCAGGAGGGGCTGGTCCGTGCCGTACCGGGCGTGGGCACGGTGGTGGCGGAGCCGCAGCCGCAGCGGACCGCGCGCTCCGAACTCCCGCGTGAGCGGCGGCCGCGCGAGACGGACAGCGGGCTGAGCCGCGAGAGCGTCGTAGGGGCCGGCCTTAAGATCGCCGACGCCGAGGGGCTGCGGGCGCTGTCGATGCGCCGGGTCGCCGCCGAGTTCGGGGTGTCCTCGATGGCGCTCTACCGCCATGTGGCCAACAAGGACGAGCTGGTGGTGCTGATGGCGGACGCCGCCTTCCGCGACGTCGAGCTCCCGCACCCGGCACCGGACGGCTGGCGCGCGCGGATGGAGGCGGGCGCACGGCTGCAATGGGAGCTCTACCAGCGGCATCCGTGGCTGGCGCACTATCTGTCGATCACCCGGCCGCAGCCGATGCCGCGGGCGATGGCGCTCATCGAGTGGACCATGGCGCGGGTGACGGGCCTGGACCCGGTGACGCTGATCCATATGGCCATCACGCTGCTGAACTACGTGCGCGCCACCGCCGCCGGCTTCGAGGACGATCTGGAGGCGGAGCAGGAGACCGGGCTGGACCAGGGACAGTGGATGGCGTCCATGGAGCCGGTGTTCGAGGGCATCCTCACCTCGGGCTCCTACCCCATGTACGGGGGGATCTCGGGGCACGACGAGGACGTGGTGAATCTGACGTCGCTGTTCGAGTTCGGGCTGGCCCGGCTGCTGGACGGGATGGCGGCGCTGGTGGAGGGCCGGGCGGCGGACCCCGGCGGGGTCAACTGAGCTCCCCGCGCAGCCGCCGGGCCCGTAACACCAGCTCCAGTTCGAAGCGGCGGTCCGGGTCGTCGATCTCCGAGCCCCATAACTCCCTTATCTGGCGCAGCCGGTAGCGCACGGTCTGCGGATGGACGCCGAGCCGGGCGGCGACCTCGGGGGCGCCGCCGCGGGTCTCCAGCCAGGCGAGCAGGGTCTCCGCGAGCCGCCTGCCATGGGCCGGGCCGCAGCTGTCCAGAGGGGCGAGACGGCGGCGGGTGAGGTCCTCGATCAGCTCCTCCGGCGGCAGCAGGACCAGCGCCTCGGTGTGCTCAGTGCACTGCAGCAGCTCGCCCGCGGGCAGCAGTCCGCGCTCCGCCAGATCGACCGCGGCCCCGGCCCAGCGCAGCGATTCCGCGGCGTCCAGCAGCGGCACCACGGGGCCGATCGCGCCCGACCAGCCGGCCGCCGCGCGGGCCAGCAGCTCGCGCCGCCCGGGGGCGTCCGGCTCGGGCACCACCATCCGCGGCCGTTCACTCTCCATGTCCAGCAGGACGTCCGGGGCGACGGCGGGCGCGACCGCCTCCCGGGCCGGCCGCAACAGGACCGCGATCGCGACCCGTCCGGGCAGCGGCCAGCCGATCCTGGCGGCGCGCTCGGCGAGGGCCGGCGGCACCCCGTCCGCCGCTCCCGCTCCGCGCCGCCGTCTGCCGGGGACGGTGAACAGCTGCTCCATCAGGCGCCGTTGCAGCCGCAGCCGCTCACCGGCCTGGCGGGCGGCGGCCTCGGCGTAGCCGCGTACGGATTCGGCGACCAGCCCGTCCAGATACTCGTAGCCGGACTCGGCGAGCTCGTACATCGCGGGCGCCGGGATCGCGACCTGCTGGCCGATCTCGGCGAGCCGCCGCCAGGCCAGCCGGACGCCGAGCCGGTAGACGGCCTGCAGGACGTCCAGGCTGCGGCCCTGGATGCCCTCGCCCCGGCCGAACTCCTGGAAGACCCGCGGATGCACATGCGGACGGTCCGGACCGGCCGTCAGATGGGCGACGAAGTGCTCCAGCGACTGGCGGATGCCCACCAGCGCCCGGGGCTCCCCGAACTCATCGAGTATGAGCGGAAGTTGCGGGTACTCGTGGCGGATCTCCCGGAGGATGTCCTGGGCCAGGGCGGGCACCTCCTCCAGCGCCAGGGCGGCGAACTGCCGCACCTGGTAGGGCGGGACCTCCCGCCAGGCCGAGCGGACGGCTGTCACCATGACCCGGACCTCCTCAGCACGCCCCGCCTCCCCGGCCCCGCCCGCTACTCACCGCTCCGGTCGAAGGTCACCAGCGGCACGTTCGGCTGCTCGGGGGTGGCGTCCAGGGCGGCGACGATGCCGAGCGCGACGCCGACGGCGAGGAGGGCGGCGGTCAGCGCGGTCAGCGCGGCGGCGAGCGTTCGGTGCATGGCGCGGCGAGCCCTTCGTCGATGCCGGAGCCCGTATGCGGTCTCCGTCGAGGTTGGCGCGGCACACGGCACGGTCCCTCGGGGCCGGCCCGGTGCCGCGTCCCACAGCGCGGCACCACTGGAGTCGTGGTGCCTGCCGAGTGTGGAAGGGCATTGACGCCCTGTCAAGAGTTCCTTTACGTTCCCGGCCCATGGCGCCGCGCGGCGCCGCACGTGCACCAGAGCGTGATTCCCCCACCGCTTCCAGGAGTGCCCGTATGCCCGTATCCGGCAAGCCCACCACCTCCCCCACCGCGGCCACCGCCGCCCCCACCGCCTCGCCCCTGTCGCTGGCCGTCCTCGGTCTCGGCGTCTTTCTGCTGGTCCTGGCACCCCTGCTGGCCTGGTACGTCGCGCCACGGGCCAAGGTCACGCCGATCGACGTCGATGTCACCACCGTCTTCACCGGCAACGGCAGCTACTTCGACACCGCAGCGCTGAAGACCAGGGACCGCCGGCGGATCACCATCACCCGGCACGTACTGGGCGATGTCGCGGCGAGCGAGAAGAGCGGGCGGGCCGTGTGGGACGTCTCCACGACGGTCGACACCCCGCAGACACTGGCGCTGCAGGACCCGCGCCGGGCGTTCCAGTGGACCACCGAGCGCTGGGTCACCGACCGGCACAGCAATGCTCCGGTGCACTGCTGCGAGGAGGCCCCGACCCGTTTCGACGGCGATGCCTACCTCAAGTTCCCCTTCGATGTGCAGAAGACGGGCTACCGCTGGTGGGACAACACTCTGGGCGCCGCCGTCCCGCTCCGCTTCGCCGGTACCCAGCGGGTCCAGGGCTACCCCGGTTACCGCTTCACCGGGACCGTGCCGCCCACCCGGACCGGCAGCCGGCAAGTCCCCGGCCGGCTCGTCGGACGGCCACGGCAGGGCCAGATCCAGGCCGAGGAGTGGTACGCCAACTCCGGTATCGAGCTGGTCGTCGAGCCGCGCACCGGCCGGATCATGCATGCCGCGATCTCGCCGCTCAAGACGCTGCGGGCACCCGGCGCCCGGCGTACCGCGGTGACGCTGCTGCGCGGCGAGCGGCTGGCGTTCACGCCCGCGACACAGCGGGCGCAGGTGCGGCTGGCGAAGGCGGACAGCGAGAAGCTGGCGCTGGTCGGCCGGACGCTGCCGGTCACGGCCGCGGCGGCGGGCGGGGTGCTCGCACTGGCCGGGGTGGTGTGGGCGGTCCGCGGACGGCGGGCGACCGGCCGGCCCTGAGCGAAGTGATGAACCATCAGCCCGCATCGGCGCGGTTTTTGTCATCCCGGTGAGTAGCCGCGGCGAACGGGGCGGGCGAACACTGTCCACCCCACACGCAGCCGGCCGGCCTGCCGTTCGGCGCACGTCCGCTTCACCACAGCACAGTGCCGCGAGCGCCGCTCCGCCCCGCCGCACGGTGGGACCGCGGCACCGCATGATGCAGCACGGCCCGCACGACTCAGTACGCAGTACGTCCCCCACCGCCGGTACCGCACCCTGAGACGAGTTGGATCGCACATGCCCCAGCACGTACGCCCGTCCCCGCCCCCCGCGGCACCCGCCCCCGCTGCCCCGGTGTCCGGGCCACCCGGCGCGGGGCCACCGCCGTTCCCCCGCCGGATCGTCTTCCTCGCCCGCCGCGATCTGGGCAACCCCGCCGCCGGCGGCTCCGAGCTGCTGGTGGACCGGCTCGCCGAAGGGCTCACCGCCCACGGCCACCAGGTCACCCTGCTGTGCGGCGGGCCGCCGTCCCCCGAGCTCCCGGCTCCTCCCCCGCTCCCGGCTTCGCCCGAGCGGGGGGACCCCCATGACCAGGGCGGTGCCCCCGCCCGCGGCTACCGGGTGGTGTCCGCGGGTGGCGACGCCGGTCATTTCCTGCGTGTGCCACGCCAGTTGGCGCGCCGGGTCGGTGACTGCGATCTGCTGGTCGAGGTCTGCAACGGTATGCCGTACCTGGCGCCGCTGTGGCACCGCGGTCCGACGCTGTGCCTGGTCAACCATGTCCATACGGACCTGTGGCGGCTGCGCTGCCCGGGGCCCGCCGCCCGGCTCGGCCGTCGCCTGGAGCACTGGGCGCTGGCCGGTGCGCACCGCCGCGATCTGATGGTGGCGGTCTCCGGCTCGACCGCGTCCGCGCTGCGCGGCCTCGGTGTCGACCCCGGCCGGATCCGCCTGGTGTACAACGGCGTGGCGGATCCCGGCCCTCCGGTTCCCAAGGCGCCGGAGCCGCTGTTCCTGGCCATGGGGCGGCTCGTCGAGTACAAGCGCATCGATCTGCTGCTGCGGCTGTGGGAGCGGGTCCGGCCGGTGACCGGCGGCCGGCTGGTGATCGTCGGCGACGGCCCGGAGCGCGCCCGGCTGGCCGCGGCGGCCGGGCCCGGTGTCACCTTCACCGGCCATGTCTCCGAAGAGCGCAAGCACCAACTACTTGGTTCCTCCTGGCTGTTGCTGCATCCCTCGCTCGTCGAGGGCTGGGGGCTGGTGGTGATGGAGGCCGCCGCCCGCCGCACCCCCGCCATCGGCTTCGACATCCCGGGCCTGCGGGACTCCGTCGAGGACGGCATCACGGGGCTGCTGGCCCGCGGGGAGAGTGCGTTCGCCGCGCACTGGTGCACCCTCGCCCTCAGTGCCCGGCGGCGCGACGCCCTGGGCCGCGCCGCCGAACGGCGCGCCGCCCGCTTCCGTTGGAGCCATACGGTGCAGAGCTTCCGGGCGGTCGCCGCGGAGGCCGTCCTCGACCCGCTCGCCAGGCGGTGAAGGCCCGGTGCGCGACCCCTCGCTGCGCAGGTCCTACACCCTGTTCCGCGCCTTTCTGCGGGAGCGGACCGACCCCGGGCACTGCTACCGGCTGCTCGCCCGGGACGCCGCCGACCAGGTCGAACGGTATGTATCCCTGCGGGGCGCGGTGGTCGCCGATGTCGGCGGCGGCAGCGGCTACTTCACCGCGGAGTTCCGGCGCCGCGGCGCCCTGGGCTGGCTCTTCGAGCCCGATACGGCAGAGCTGACCGCGCACGGCCCGCCCCCCGAGGGCGCGGTGGCCGCCGACGGCTATCTGCTGCCGCTCGCCGACGGCGCCGTCGACATCTGCTTCTCCTCCAACGTCCTGGAGCATGTCGCCGACCCGCAGACCTTCCTGAGCGAGATGATCCGGGTCACCCGCCCCGGCGGGCTGATCTACGTCGCCTTCACCAACTGGTTCTCCCCCTGGGGCGGCCATGAGACCGCGCCCTGGCACTACTTGGGCGCGGAGCGGGCCCGTGCCCGCTACCGGCGGCGCACCGGACACCCGGCCAAACACACCCTGGGCGTCAACCTCTTCGCCGTGCACATCGGCCGCACCCTGCGCCAGGTCCGGGACCGCGACGACATCGCCCTCGTCACCGCCCGCTCCCGCTATGCGCCGTTCCTCGCCGAGGCCATCCCCCGCCTCCCGGGCGTCCGGGAGGTCGCCACCTGGAACCTCCTCCTCATCCTCCGGCGGTTGCCATGACCCAGACCCTGAGGCCGTTCCCGTCCCCCGGATCGCCCGACGCACCGGGACGGCCGACGCCCGCCCCCGCCCCGCCGCCCGGCCACCCCCGGCGCAGACACTGGCTGTTCGCGTTCTGGGCGCTCGCCCTGGCCGGCTTCCTCACGCCCTCGCCGGGGAAGATGACGTTCGAAACGAAGCTGGGCGTGACGACCGACCCATGGAAGTTCCTGGCCGATCTCGGGCAGCTGTGGCACGACCGGGCGGGCTTCGGCGGCATCGCCGACCAGTACATCGGCTATGCCTTTCCCACGCTCCCCTACTACGGCCTGGCCGATCTCGCCCATGTTCCGGTGTGGCTGGCCGAACGGCTGTGGATGTCGCTGATCGTCACGGCCGCGTTCTGGGGTGCGCTGCGACTGGCCGAACGGCTCCGCGTCGGCACCCCGCCGGCCCGGCTCCTGGCCGCCGCCTGTTACGCCCTGTGGCCGACCTTCACCCTCGTCATCGGCTCCACCTCCGCCGCCGCACTGCCCGGCGCACTGCTCCCCTGGGTACTGCTGCCGCTGACCAACACGCAGGCCGGCGCCCGTATCGCGGCCACCCGCTCGGCGCTGCTGATCCCCTTCATGGGCGGGGTCAACGCCGCCTCGACACTGGCTTCGCTGCTGCCCGCCGGCCTGTATCTGCTCTCCCGTACGGGGCCGCGCCGGACGAAGCTGCTCGCCTGGTGGCTGCCCGGCGTCGTGCTGGCCACCGCCTGGTGGGTGGTGCCGCTGCTGCTGCTCGGCCTGCACGGCGAGAACTTCCTGCCGTTCATCGAGCAGGCCGACACCACCACCGGCACCATGTCCGCCACCGAACTGCTGCGCGGCGCCGGCAACTGGGTCGGCTACCTCAACTTCGGCGAACCCTGGCTGCCGGCCGGCTGGACCATGACGGCCCGGCCCTTCGCGGTGCTCGGTTCGGCACTGGCCGCCGGGCTCGGCCTGGCCGGGCTGGCCCGCCGTGATCTGCCCGAGCGCCGCTGGCTGCTGCTGACCGCGCTGGCCGTGGCGCTGATCGCGCTGGCGGGGTACGGCGGCGCGCTGGGCGGGCCGCTGCACGGCCTGTGGCAGGACTGGCTCAACGGCTGGCTGCGCCCGTTCCGCAACATCTACAAATTCACCCCCGGCCTGGCCCTGGCGCTCACCCTGGGCCTGGCGCATCTGCTCGCGGTCGCCACCGAACGCCGCGGCACCCGCCGGCTCCCCGCCCGCCGCCGCCTCCCGCTGGTGACGGCGCTCCTCGTACTGCCCGCCCTCGCCCTGCCCTTCCTCACCGGCACCGTCCTCCAGCCCGGCGCCTTCACCCGGCTGCCCGCCTCCTGGGAACGGGCCGCTGCCTGGCTCCAGCAGCACTCCCCGCACAGCCGCGCGCTGGTCGTCCCCGCGACCGCGCACGGCATCTACACCTGGGGCTCCCCCATCGACGAGCCGCTCGATGTGCTCGCCACCTCCCCCTGGGCGCAGCGCGACTTCGTCCCGTTCGGTACCCCGGGCGCCCGCCGCGCCCTGGACGCCGTCGAACAGGCGCTGCTGACCGGCGCCCAGGTCCCCGGGCTGCGCGACTACTTGGGCCGGGCCGGCCTGCACGACGTGGTCGTCCGCAACGATCTCGACCCGGACCAGATCGGCTACGTCCCGCCGCAGACCGTCAAACGCACCCTGCAGGCGTCCGGCTACCGCAAGGCGGCCGCCTTCGGTCCGCTGACCACCGGGGGCCGGATCCCCGCCGGGGCGCCCCTGCAGGTCCAGGGCCTGTATCCGCGGCAGCGCGCCGTCGAGATCTACCGGCCGGAGGACACCCCCGAGCCCGGCCCGGTCACCACCCGGGCCGTCGCGGACACCGCGCAGCTCAGCGGCGGCCCCGAAGCCCTCCTCCAGCTGTCCGCCGACCCCGCCCTGCGCCACCGCCCCACCGTGCTGACCGGCGACCGCCACCCCGGCCTCGGCACCCCGCCGCTCCAGCTGACCGCCGACGGCCTGCGCCGTGCCGACACCCGCTTCGGCCTGGTCAACAGCAACACCTCGTACACCTACACCGCCGGGGAGCGGAACCACCCCGACAGCGTCCAGGACCCCGGCCGCCCGCCCCGGCAGATCCTGCCGACCACGGGGCCCGGCCATCAGACCACCGCCGTGCTCCGTGGCGCTTCCTCGGTCACCGCCTCCAGCAGCGGCAACTGGCTCTTCCACCTGCCGCAGTACGACCCGGTCAACGCCTTCGACGGCAACCCGGACACCGCCTGGGCGGAAGGCAGCGCCGGGAAGCCGGCCGGCCAGTGGGTCCGGATCGCCTTCACCCGGCCCACCACCCTTCCGTCCTCGCTGTCCCTCACCCCGCTGCCCGGGGACGGGCTGCGTGCCGCCCCGACCTCCGTACGGGTGCAGACCGACCGCGGCAGCACACAGGACACCCTGCGCCCCGACGGAACACCGCAGCGGGTAAAGGCCCCGGCCGGCCGGGCGACCTGGCTGAAGGTGACCATCCTCGGCTCGCAGACCCCACGCGCCGGGCTCTCCGGCGCCGGCTTCCGGGAGATCTCCGTCCCCGGCGTCCAGGTCACCCGGCTGCTGCAACTCCCCACCGACGCCGAGCGTTCCGAGGCGCCCGCCGAGATCCTCTCGCTGCACCGCGGCAGCGACCCGGGCGGCCTCTCCCCGGTCTCCGCGGAGGTCGGGCTGCACCGCCAGTTCCGCACCGGCGCCGCCGCCCCGTACCGGATCTCCGGCAAAGCACTGGCCGTTCCCGGCCCCGAACTCGACCGCCTCCTGGACCGCATCGCACCGGACCAGCGGGACCGGATCACCGCCACCGCCGACTCCACCGGCTTCGGCCTCGGCCGGTCGCTCAGCCCCCGCAACCTCGTCGACGGCGATCTGACCACCGCCTGGATCGCCGGTGACCGGCCGACCGTGCATCTGCGCTGGCCCGGCCGGAAGAAGATCGACCAGATCGTGCTGGCCGCGGCCGGCGGTGTCTCCACCCGGCCGGAGCAGATCCTGGTCAACTCGCCGGACGGGGCGGCCACCGCGGGCGTCGACGAGAACGGGCAGGCCCGCTTCGACCCGATCACCACCGACCGCCTCGACATCACCATCAGCAAGGTCACACCGCTGACCCTCCACAACCCGGTCGCCGGCCAGGCACTCCAACTCCCGGTCGGTCTCAGCGAGATCCACATCCCCGCGCTCGACTCCTACCGCACCCCGCGACCCGCCGCCGGCGCCCGCTTCTCGGTCGGCTGCGGCCAGGGCCCGATGCTCGCCGTCGACGGGGTACTGCACGCCACCGAGGCCGCCGGTTACGTCCGTGACCTCACCGAACGCCGCCCGGTCGAGGTGCGGTTGTGCGCCGGACCGGCCCGTGACGGGCGCCTGGAACTGCCGTCGGGACGCCACCGGGTGGAGGCGGGCGACCAGGGGCCGCTGGCACTGACGGAGGTGACCCTGCGGCGGGGCACCGACGCGCAGACGGGCGCCACGGGTGCCACGGGTGCCACGGACGCCACGGGTGCCACGGACGCCGGACCGGCGCGGGAGTCCGCCGCGCCGGTGCGGAAGGTCACTGCCGAGGACTGGTCGGGGGACCGTCGCAGCGTCGCGGTCGGCGCCGGCCGGGCCGTCTATCTCCAGATGTACGAGAACGCCAACGACGGCTGGCAGGCCACACTCAACGGCCGCCGGCTGACCCCGCTCCGGGTCGACGGCTGGCAGCAGGCCTTCCTCGTCCCGGCCGGGGCCGGCGGGACCGTCGAGCTCTCCTACGCCCCGGCCGTCGCCTACGACCTGGGACTGGCCGGCGGTGCCCTCGGAGTCGCGCTCCTGATCGGCTCCGCCCTCGTCCGCCGCACCCCTCGCACCCCGCCGCCCGAGGCGCTGCCCCCACCCGCCCCCTCCTGGGTCCTGGGCGTCCTGACGCTGACCGCGGTGCTGGCCCTGGCCTCCGGGCCCTATGCCCTGGTCGTGCCGGCCCTGGCGCTGGTGGCGCACTTCCGGCCGTACCTCCTCGTCCCGCTGGCCCTGGTGGCGATGGTGAGTGCCGGAGTCGTCGCGGCCCTCGGGGCGGGCGAGCCGCACGCCGCTGGCGAGGGCGCGTTCAGCGGCACCGCACAGGCCCTGGCGCTGCTGGCGCTTACGGCGGCGGTGGTCACCGTGCCGGGCCGAGCGTCACGGCGGCCGGTCTCCGTGGAGGGGCCGGGGGCGCCGGACGGGCCGGGGACGGATCCGGACGGGCCGGGGGCGGATCCGGACGGGCCGGGGAGGGCTTCGTCCGGGCCGTCCGGGCCGTCCGGCGTGGGCGGACCCTCCGGCCGGGGCGGACCCTCCGGCCGGGTTGATCCGCCCGGCCCCTCCGGCCCATCAGGCCCACCCGCGCCACCGCCGCTTCCGCGCCGGATGCGGGACGGAGACGGAGGTGCGGCCGTTGCCGGGCCTCCGATCGTGGCCCGGGGACGGGCACCGGGCGCAGGACCGAACTGGGCCGAGCGGCGCCGTCCTCGGCCGAGTGGTCCCGTACGGCCGACCAACGGCGGTCCCATACGGCCGACCCACCACGAGCCCACACCACCAACCAACCCCCGCCCCACACAACCGACCCACCACAGGCCCGTACCGCCGACCCACAACAGCGGGGAGGGCACCACCCGATGACCGCACTGCAACCGGCCCGGCACGAACCGCCCGACGGGCGGGGCGAACCGCCCGGCGGCCCGGACGAGCTCTCCCCCGCCCCCTCCCCCTCTCCCCCTTCGGGGGAGGGGGCGGGGGGTGGGTTCGGGGGTGGGGGGGAGCAGACCCGCGGCATCGTCGTCGCCCGCGTCCCCTTCCCCGTGGTGGACGAGATCTCCCGGCACTGTCTGGACGAAGCCGAGCCGGAGACCGTCCACATCGAGGTGCACCTCCCCGGCCGGGTCGATCCGGTGCGGCTGCGCACCGCGTTCCACCGGGCGCTCGCCCGCCATCCGCGCATCCTGATGCGCCAGGCGCCGGTCCGCTGGTGGCACCGCCGCTACACCTGGCAGCTCACCGCCGCCCCGGATGTGGACCCGGTCGACTTCCCGCCGCCCGGCCCCGATGCGCTGGCCCGCGCCCGGCGACGCGCGCTCGACGGCTGCCCGCCGCTGGACGCCTCGCCTCCCGTACGGCTGGAGGTGATCGAGGGGACGGAAGGCGGCACCGTACTGCTCCTCACCCTCCACCACACCGCACTGGACGGGCCGGCGTGTCTGCGGGTGCTGGCCACCGCCGCCGAGCTGTACGGCGGCGCCAGCAACCCCCCTGTCCCGCCGCCCGTACGCGCCGCCGGTCCCGGTACGGAGCGGCCGCAGGCCGACGACCAGCCGGGGGCCGGGCAGCGCTTCTCCCGGCCGGCCCGTGTCGCCGCCGACCCCGGCCGCGCTCCACAAGGCGCCCGGCCCGGCAACGGCATGCTCCTGGCCGAACTGCCGGTCCCGGCCCGCCCGCCGCGCGCCCCCGGCCGGGCGGCGCCGTACACCGTCAATGACCAACTCCTGGTCGCCACCTGGCTGATGGTCGCCCGCTGGAACCGGCTGCACACCCCCGACCGCCCGCCCGGCACGGCCGGCGCCCCGGCCACCGCCCCCGTCGTCGTCACCATGCCCGTCGACGACCGGCCGCGCGGTGTCGAGATGCCCATCGGCAACGGCACCCGGCTGGTGCCGGTCGGCTTCGGCCCCGAGGAGCGCCGGGACGCCGGGCCGCTCACCGCCGATCCGCCCGACCCGGACGCGGTGGCCCGGCTGCTGCGGCGCACCGCCGCCCGCACCCGCGCCCTCAAGGCCGCGCCTCCCGGACGCCAACTCGGGCTCCCGGCAACGGTGCTGACGGCGCCCGTCGTTCCGGTCGGGCTGCGCGGCGCGGTCACCCGCGCGCTGCGTACCGCCGCCGCGCCCTGGACCTCCACCACTCTCCTCTCCAACCTCGGCCGGATCCCCTACCCGCTGGACTTCGGGGACGCCGGCCGTCCGACCGCGGTGTGGTTCTCCGCCCCGGCCCGGATGCCGCGCGGTCTCACCGTCACCACCGTCTCCGTGGCCGGCCGGATCCAGCTGGCGCTGCGCTGGTCCCCGGCCCTCCTGGACGACACGGCCGGCGCGCGGCTCGGCGCCCTGTTCCGCTCCTCCCTGGCCGCCACGGCCTGGACCCCGCCCCCGGCCGGCGGAGCGGCCCGATGACCCGGCCCCCCGCCGCGCTGCGGGACTTCTACGAGAACCCCGCCGTGCCGGTCGCCTCCGGTGCGGCCCGCAGCCGGCGGCAGGCCCGGCTGCTGGCGCGTGCCCTGGGGCCCGTCCGCACGGGGGTGCCGGCCGCCACCATCCTGGACATCGGCTGCGGCGACGGCTCGGCGGCGGCCACCGCGGCGCAGGTGCTCGCCGGTCACCGCCTGGTCGGCGTCGACTGGTCACAGGACGCCCTGCGCCGCGCCCGGACCCGGATCCCCTGGGCGGTACGCGGCGAACTCACCGACGAGGGGCTGCCGTTCGCGGCCGGCTCCGCCGACGCCGTCCTCTTCAGCGAGGTCATCGAGCATCTCGTCGACCCCGACGCCGCCCTGGACGAGCTGCGCCGGGTCCTGCGCCCCGGCGGCCATCTGATGCTGTCCACCCCCAACCTCGCCGCCTGGTACAACCGCGGGCTGCTGCTCGCCGGGGTCCAGCCCGTCTTCTCGGAGGTGAGCATGCGTCGTATTCACGGCCGGCCCGGCACCCAGGTCGTCGGCCATCTGCGGCTCTACACGGCCCGTGCCCTGCGCAGCTTCCTCGCGGCGTCCGGTTTCGAGGTCGTACGGATCGCCGGTGCGCCGTATCACGATGTGCCGCGGCCGCTGCGCCCCTTGGACCGCGCCGCGTGCCATGTCCCGTCGCTGGCCTCGATCCTGCTCGCCCATGCCCGCCGGGGAAGGGAGTAGCGGGATGCCGTGGTGGGGCGTGGCGTCCGCGCTGCTCGCCAACGTCCTGTACAGCACCGGCTTCGTGCTGGAGAAGCGCGCACTGGCCGGGCTGCCCGCGCTGAGCACCCGGCAGCCCGGGCGGGTCGTCGGCCATCTGCTGTCCAGTCCGCTGTGGCTGGCCGGGTCGCTCGCCCTGGCCGCCGGTTTCGCCGCCCAGCTCGCCGTCTACCGCACCCTGCCCCTCGCCGCCGCCCAGGGCCTCTTCGTCTCGGGCCTGGTCCTCTTGCTGCTGCTGTCCTCGGTGGTGCTGGGCGAGCGGACCAGCGGCCGGGAGCGGCAGTCCATCGTGGCGGTCCTGGTCGCGCTGGCGCTGGTCATCGCCTCGCTCCAGGGCGAGGACGCACGGGCCGTCGCCCGCACCGCGCCACCCGGCACGCTGCTGATGATCGCGGTGCCGTCGCTGGCCGCCGGGCTGCTGCTGTACGGCTCGGCGGAACGGCGCGCCCGGCGCCGCCACCGGCTGCCGACGGCGGGTGTCCCCTACGGCGTGGCCGTCGGTCTGCTCTACGGCGTCAGCTCACTGGCCATCAAGGGCGTCTCCGGCCTGCTGACCGGCCACGACATCCCGGCCGCCGCCGGCCGGCTGCTCCGCTCGCCCTACCCGTACCTCCTGCTGGTCACCGGAGCCACCGGCCTGGTGCTGTCGCAGACCGCGCTGCAGCGCTGCCGGGCCTCCGTGATCGTCCCCGTCTGCACCACCGTCTCCTGTGTGTTCACCGTCGTCTGCGGCACCGTGGCGTTCGGTGAGCCGCTGCCCGCCGATCCGCTGCGCCGCGCACTGCGGCTGGGCGGCACCGCCGTCGCCGTGGCGGTCCTGCTCGCGCTGCCCCGCCATGACCCGCCCGCCCCCGCGTCCCCCGCCGAAGCCCCGGAGCCGATCCATGGAACCCGATGACCCGCTGCTGAAGATCCTCGTCTGTCCCCTCGACAAGGGCCCGCTGTCGCTGCTCGTCCCCGGTGACGCCCTCTACAACCCCCGGCTGCGCCGCCGCTATCCGGTCCTCGACGGCATCCCCCAGCTCCTGCCCACCTCCGGCGAACAGCTCACCGACGCCGAGCACCATCGCGCGCTGCGCCGGCTCGCGGACCGGGACCCGGGGTCGTGACACTCGCCGCGCGGCTGGGGCCGCGGCTGCCGGCCCGGCTGGTGTCGGCGCTGGCGGCCGGGCTCTATCCACGGTTCGAACCGGAGCTGCGGCGGCTCGCCGACTTCTGCCCGCCCGGCGGCACGGCCGTCGACGTCGGCGGGTGGTACGGCCCGTGGACCCGGCGGCTGGCCCGGCGGGCCGACCGGGTCATCACCCTCGAACCGGTCCCCCACCTGGCCCGTCTGCTCACCTCGGTCACTCCCCCGCATGTCGAGGTGGTGTCCGCCGCGGCCGCCGACCACACGGGCTGCGCCACCCTCTGGCTGCCCCCGGGCGGCCGCGGCGACCGCGGGGTGTCCTCGCTCGTACGCCGTGAGCTGCACACCGCCGCCCTTGAGGTGCCCTGCCTCCCGCTGGACGCCCTGGGGCTGGCGTCCGTCACCCTCATCAAGATCGACGCGGAGGGTGCGGAGCTGGCGGTGCTGCGCGGCGCCGCACACACCGTCGAACATCAACTCCCGGCGCTTTTCGTCGAGTTGGAGACGCGCATCCAGCCCCTGGCCCCCGTCCTGGACTGGACGGCCGGGTACGGCTACTGCGGCTGGGTGCTGCCGGACGACCGCTGGCTGCCGCTGGCCGATTTCGATCTGCCCACCCATCAGTCCCGCACCTGCCATGTCGCCGAGCACGGGCTGCTGCGCCGCTCCCTCGCCCCGCACCGCCGCTACGTCAACTCCGTGCTCTTCCTGCCCGACGGTGAGCGTCCCGGACGCCCCGCGGACCGCACCGTCCACCACCATGTCCCTCATGGACCACACCACCGACAATGACCCGCGCGGCGGCTCCGGCGCCCCCTCCGGCCCGCCCGGCCCGGTCGCCTTCCAGCTCGTCCTGCTCCGCCGGATGGCCGACCACCACCCCGGTCTGGTCGAGGACGCGCTGCGCACCCTGGGGGTCTCCCGCGCCGAGATGCGCGAGGCCAACCGCCGCTGGCAGGCACGGATGCACGCCCCGCGAGCGCCCGGCGGTGTCCAGCCGTATCGTGCGCTGCTCGGCACCCCCGAGACCGTCACCGCCCGCCGCCTCGGCGATCTGAACTGCGAGGCCCTGACCTGGCCCGTTCCGCTCTGGCCCGCGCTGCGGTTCGAGGTCCTCACCGGCACCCGGGGCGCCGTCTGGAATGCCTGGCTCGTCCGGGCACCCGGCGCCACCGCCCCTGACCTGCACACCACCGCGGATCTGACGCCCTGGTCCTGCACCGTCGACGAGGTCGCCCGCGCCTTCGCCCCGGCCCGCCCCATGGAGGGCAGCGCCCCCACCCGCTGGCGGCTGGCCTGCACCGCGCCCGGCCCCGACGGCACCCCGCAGAACATCGTCCCCGAATTCACCTGGGGGCTGTACCAGCGGCTGGCCGGCTGAGGGCCCGCCGCACCGGCCTCTCCCCACCGCGTCACCCCTTCGCCGCAACCGCCCCGCCCCCGTCCCCCGAGCGGACCTTTCCAGCAGGCGGCGGCCCCCACGCGACCGGAGGATGGCGCACGAGCGGTCCCTGCGAACCGGCCGCACGAGCGCTTCGTCCATACCGGCCCATCGGGGAGGAATCACCCATGACCATCAGCCTCGCCCAATTGCGGCGCTGTTCGGCCGCCATCGACATCGGCGCGGCCCGGACCAGGGTGTATGTCAAGAACCAGGGGCTGGTCGTCGACGAACCGACCGTCGCCGCCATCAACACCCGCAGCGGGGCGCTGCTGGCCGTCGGCGCCCAGGCCGAGGTGATGGACGGCCGCACCCCCGACTACATCCGTGTGGTGCGCCCGGTCTCCAACGGCACCATCGTCGACATCGACATGGCCCAGCGGCTGCTGCGGACCCTGGTCGGCGACAAGCTGCGCAGGACCTGGCGGCGCCGGCCCTCGATGCGGGCCGCGGTCTGCCTTCCGTACGGCAGTGAGCCGCTGGCCCAGCGGGCGGCGGTGGAGACGCTCACCGGGCTGGGGGCGCGGCGGGTGGAGCTGGTCGACACCCTGGTCGCCGCGGCGGTGGGTTCCGGTCTCCCGGTGGAGCAGCCCGAGGCCACCATGATCGTGGTGTGCGGCGCCGGAACCACCCAGGTCGCGGTGCTCTCCCTCGGTTCGATCGTGTCCGCGGAGACCGTGCCGGTGGGCGGCAACGCCATCGACCACGCGGTCATCCAGCATCTGCGGCTGCACCATGAGCTGATGCTGGCGGGGCAGGCGGTACGCCCGCTGCAGATGATTCTCTCCGGCGGCGACGGGGTCACCCCCGGCTCCACCGAGGTGCACGGCCGGGATGTGGTCAGCGGGATGGCGCGCTCCGTGCATGTCGACACCGAGCGGGTACGGGACGCCATCACCACCCCGCTGACCTCGATCCTCGACGGCATCGGGACCGTCCTGCGCCGCTGCCCGCCGGATCTGGTGGCCGACCTCGGGGAGCGCGGCATCGTGCTCGCGGGCGGCAGCGCACTGATTCCCGGCCTGGAGCCGATGATCCATCAGGCCACGAACATGCCGGTGCACACCGCGGACCGCCCCGACACCTGTGCCGTGATGGGGCTCGGCGCCATGATCGAGGGCAAGGTGCAGCCCCTGCACCTCGATCCGATGGACCCGTAGCGCCCCGGCGGACGCGCCTGCGGGACTCCGCGCTCACCGGCTTGGGTTCGCAGGCTCCGGGCTCACCGGTTCGGCTTCGCGGGCGCCGGGTTCACCGGCTCCGGGCCCACCAGCTCGGTTTCGCAGGCGCCAGCTTCACGGGCTGGGCTCCAGCTTCGCAGTCTCCAGATGCACAGTCTCCGGATCCACAGGCTCCAGCTTCACCATCTCCGGATTCAGGATTCACAGGCTCCGGGCGTTCCAGGCGATCACCGCGGGCCGGTCGTGTTCGGTCCCCAGGACGCCGACCGCCCCGGTCTCGAAGGTGAAGAGCCCCCCGGCGGCGGGCGGCAGCCCGAGCCTGCGGGCGGCCAGCACCCGCAGGAAGTGCGCATGCGCCACCAGCGCCACATCGCCCTCGCCGTCGGCGAGCTGCGGCGCGAGCCGCGCCAGCACCCGGTCGGCGCGCGCCCCGACCTGCTCGGGCGACTCGCCCGGATGCTCCTCCGGCCCCGCGGCAACACCGTCGGAGAACAGATACCAGCCGGGCCGGCTGCGGTGGATCTCGGCGGTGGCGATGCCCTCATAGCCGCCGTAGTCCCATTCCCGCAGGTCGGCGTCGATCTGCGGGCGGGCGAGGCCCGCCAGCTCGGCGGTGCGCAGCGCCCGCTCCATCGGGCTGGTGTAGACCTGCCCGATCTTCCGGTCCGACAGCAGCGGCCGCAGTGCGCGGGCCTGCTCCTCACCGGTGGCGGTCAGCGGCAGATCGGTCCAGCTGGTGTGCCGGCCGTCCCTGCTCCACTCGGTCTCGCCGTGCCGGACCAGAAGGAGGTCGCTCACGAGCCCTGCGCCTGCTGTCCCTGCTCGGCGGCCTGGGCCTGCTCACCCTGCTGGGCGTCGGCGACCGACGCACGGACCTCGTCCATGTCCAGCGCACGGGCCTGGCCGATGACGTCCTCCAGGGCCTCCGCGGGCAGCGCGCCCGGCTGGGCGAAGACCGCGATGTTCTCGCGGACGATCATCACGGTCGGGATGGACTGGATCTGGAGGGCCTGCGCCAGCTCGGGCTGCGCCTCCGTGTCGACCTTGGCGAAGACCAGGTCGTCGTGCGTCTCGGAAGACTTCTCGAAGACGGGACCGAACTGCTTGCACGGCCCGCACCACTCGGCCCAGAAGTCGATCAGGACGAAGTCGTTGCCGGAGACGATTTCGTCGAAGTTTTCCTTGGTGAGCTCAATGGTGCTCATGCGTGTTTCCCTGCTTCCGGTCTGTCGGCGATTGTCAGTCGGTCTCCGGCTGCGGTAACGGGATCAACCCGTGACGTATTCCGCACGCCGGACCGTCCCGCACCCCTGCCCACCGATCGCGTTCCTAGACATCCGGATTCACGTGGCAAACCACACGCCACCCGGCCGGCCGACGCGGCAACCGCCGGCCGCGCCCCGGCCACGCTCTGAGCGGTCATTCCCCCAGGGGTGTCTCCCTAGCTCTTCGCCTTCCCATACTCCTTCGCCATACCGCCCGCGAAGTCGTACACGATGCACTGCTCGTCCCCGACGACCCAGGCGTCGTGACCAGGCGGGCAGACGAAGACATCGCCGGGTCCCACTTCGGACTCCGCGCCGTCGTTCATCCTGATGCGCATCCGGCCCTGGACCACGAAGCAGTTGTGGTGGACCTCGCAGCTGTCGGTCATGGCTATCGGGCGCACCGACTCCGACCAGCGCCAGCCGGGCTCGAAGGTGGCCACGGCAAAGTCCAGTCCGGTGAGGTGCAGGGCTTCGAGGTGACCCCGGGGAAAGTCGCGCCGCTCATCCGGCTTGTCGACCGTCTTGACTTCCATCATGAGGGTTTCCTCCATCCACCCCCCTGGTCATCCGTGCAGACCCCCCGGTCCTTCCATGGTGCGCCGCGACCGGGCACCCGGCCACCGCGTCCCGGCGGGCCGGCCCGCCGGGACGTCCCGCCCACCGGTTCCCGGCCGCCCCGGCGAAACCACCTCTCCACCACACCCGCCCGGGGCCGACCCGCCATCCATGACAACCATCCATGACAAGAACGTTCCCCAGCGTTCAGCGCCTGGATGTCGCCGGGGAAGCGCTGCGGCACGCAGTCGCCGCACCCGACGGCTAGCATCCCGACAAGACCGCCAAGAATGGAGCAAACTGCTGTGCGTCATCTGCGCGTAGGCGTCGCCATCTTGACCATGGGCAACCGTCCCGCCGAACTGCGTGCGCTGCTGGACTCGGTCGCCAAGCAGGACCTCCAGCCGGCTCACATCGTGGTCATCGGCAACGGCTCACCGCTCCCCCCGCTGCCGCACGGTGCCCTCGGTGTCGAGCTGAGCGACAACCTGGGAGTCTCCGGCGGCCGCAATGTCGCCCTGGACGAGCTGCGCAAGCTCGGGGACGTCGACGTGGTGGTCGACCTGGACGACGACGGCCTGCTGATCAGCCCGGACGTCTTCAGCCGGCTCGCGGAACTGCACACCCGCGACCCGAAGTTGGGAATCGTGAGCTTCCGCATCGCCGACGAACGGGGCCGCACCCAGCGCCGCCATGTCCCCCGTCTGCGGGCCGGCGACCCGGCGCGCGGAGGTCTGGTCACCACGTTCCTCGGCGGCGGGCACTCCCTGTCCGTAGCGATGCTGGACCGGATCGGCGGCTGGCCCGACGACTTCTTCTACGCCCACGAGGAAACCGACCTGGCCTGGCGGGCCCTGGACGACGGCTGGCACATCCGCTACGCCCCGGAGCTCGTACTGCAGCACCCGTACACCTCACCGACCCGGCACGCGGTCTACCACCGCATGGTCGCCAGAAACCGCGTCTGGCTGGCCAGGCGGCACCTCCCCGCCGTCCTGGTACCGCTCTACCTCGGCGTATGGACCGTACTGACGGCCGTCCGCAGCCCCTCGGTGGCGGGCCTGCGCGCCTGGGCCGCCGGTTTCGCCGAAGGAGTACGGACCCCGTGCGGCCGGCGCCGTCCGCTGCGCTGGCGCACGGTGTGGCGGATGACGCGACTGGGCCGCCCGCCGGTCGTCTAAGGGGTCCCTCCTGGCTCCGTCCGCAGACACGGATCCGTCACCCCGCCAGGGCAGGCGTGCCGTTCACGGTCCCATCCGGCACACCGGGCGCCGGCCTGATACGCGCTCTCATAGAAACCGAGCACGGCGGCACGGGGATCGGCCGCGGCACGGACCTCGTCGTACGGCAGCACCGCCAAGTGGCTGCCCCCGCGTTTGGACCACTGTGCCGCCGCGGGCTGCAGCGGCTCCTCGGCCAGCCCCGCGGGCTCCGGAGCGGTATAGGAGTAGAACGCGGGTGCGGTGAAGGAGTCGTCGCCGAACCAGAAGCCGAAGCTGATGACCTCCCGGGAGTACGCCTCCCGGGTCACCGGGTCCACCTGCCCGGGCTGGTCGATGTGCCGGTCGGAGAACCGGGTGTGCGCGATGTCGAAGGTGTGCCAGAAGTGGTGCACCGGGCTGACCTTCCCCTCATAGCCCGCGGCGAATTCCTCCAGCACCGACGCCACCTGGCTGAGGACCTGCCAGTAGCGGGTGGCATGCCCGGCATCGTACGTCGCATGCTCGGTGTCCTCGGCGAACGGCCGGCCGGCGTCGGGCAGGTCGAACGGCCGGGGGATGGTGAGCCGCACCCGGACATCCAGCGCGGCCAGCGCGTCCATGAGGGCGTCGTGAAAGGCCGCTACGGACTGGCCGACGAGCGGAAAGGAGACCGCCCGGCCGTCCAGCGTCGCCACGACCAGCTGATGCCCCACGAAGTCGAAATCGATCGCGAAGATCGGATTGCCGTCGAGCTGCCCCATCGGCCGGGTGGTGATGCCGCGTCCGGTGAGGTGAAAGGGAACGTTCCACCAGTGATTACGCCGAGCGCTGGCGGCAAGCCGGACCTTCCCCACCACCTGCGCAAAGCGATGGAGCGTCTCTTTGGTGCCCCGCCACTCGTCGTACGGAATCGCCGGAAACAGCTCCATCGTCCTCACCTTCCCCTTCCCGCCCGGCACTCCTGACGGCCGGACGGGCCCGGACGACCAGATCACCACGCCGGGATGCGCACGGCACGTCGCCGCACCCGAACGACTCCCCGCCGCACCCGCATGCACTTCACCTGCGACTGCACCGGAGGACCGGAGGATCGGAGGAGGACCGGACCAGACTGAGGTCAACGAGACGCAGGTCAACGAGACGACGGAAGCGCCGCCGCGATACGGCGGGCGCGTTCCTCCGGGCTGAGTTCGGCGGAGTCGATGAGAAGGTCGAAGGATTCCGGAGCGCATACATCGAAGTGACCTCTGCTGAGTCCACGGAATCTCTCGGGGAACCGTTCGGTTTCCCTTGCCTCCAGCACCGGAAGGGGAGCTGTGAGGTACGCCCAGATCACCGCGAAGCTCTGGAGGTCGCGTCGCCAGGCCGGGACGATGCCGGCGTCGATCGGCATCTCGTCGATGATGACGTTGTTCCCCTCCCGGAGGAGCGCCTGGACCGCTTGGCGCATACCGGCCAGAAGCTGCGCGCCGACCGCGCCGTAGCCGATCCGCAGGCGCGGACAGCTGTCCTGCGGATCGGTATCCCTGAGGTACGAGAACCCTTCGGCGTGCTCCGTTCCCTCACTGGTCCACCGGTGGGGCAGCATGCCGAAGAAGGTGTCCAGTCCCAGGACGAGGAAGGGATCAGAAAGGATCTTCTGGAGCTCTTCGGCCGTTGAGCTTTTACCCGCTCCCGACGTTCCGACCAGCACAATCGCCCGCCCCGGCGTCTTCATGGCGAGCGCTTCCCTTCTTTCCCGTACGCACCCACTGCGCGATCGGCAGAGGGCACCGCTCGCAGGTCAGGGGGTGGGCCCCAGCAAGGGGGTGAGCCCCAACAAGGGGGTGGGCCCCAGCAAGGCGAGGATGCGGCGGCTGGTGTGCTCTGCACGACGGAAACGCCGCCGAGCAACTTGAGGCGTATCGGAGGGATGACTGCCGGGGCGCGTCGTCGCACGGAGGGGGCACCGTGCCCTGGCGGGCGGGCCCGCGGTCCTACCCCTCGTCGTCACGGTCCGCTCGCCAGAGGCCCGCCACTGACTGGGCATAGGCGATGCGATGGTCGAGATGCTTGCCGTAGACGCGGTAGCGGGGATTTCCGATGTGCTGCTTGAGTGCCTTGCGTTTCCACACTCCTTGGGTGGTTTTCCAGACCGCGCGGGTCGGGGGATCGATGACGATGTCGCCTTCGGTGAGCAAATAGCAGATGAACTCGAAAAGGATGAGGGGAATGCAGAGCACCGACTTGATGATCGAGCTGATGGAGGCTCCACGGGCCCGCAGAAGGGGCTGCTTCGGCCGCACGATCTCATGGACGGGGCGCCACCTCTGCTCGGGTGGTGGCAGTCGGAGTTCAGCCAGGACCTGGTGGTCGGGCGTCAGGACCGTGAACAGTTGTCCCTGTGCCACGAGCACGACGATGGGCTCTGAGGTGTCCTTGGTGCGGTACAGGGTGTTGCGAGGTTCGGTGCCAGGAGGCAGCGCCCAGTTCGGGGGCGTACCCGCGGCGACGTAAGCGAATGGCTCGCCCCGAAAGGGCCTGACGACCCATTTAAGGGGGAAGGAGCATTCGCCGGGCTCACTTTTCGAGGGGTACGTAGTGTGGAACGAAACCTTCGTGGAGCTTTTCATGGTCTTCTCCTAACCGAACACCGAGCGGACATCGGCGGGTGTGGGGGACTCCTCCTCAGCCTGCGCGGAGAGACGAGAGGTGAGGATTTCACTGAGCTACCGCAAGAAGTCGACCCGTCAAGGGAGTTCGGCGGATCTGGGTGTGGAGTAACGGGACGGCCGACTCCCCGGATACGGAGGACGACCGCATCCGGGACGGAGCGGTACCGGAGGTACACCATCACCCGGAGGGGAAACAGAGCCGGGTGCGCCGGGCCCATCGGGCCTACGTGTCGTCGTCACGGTCCGCTCGCCAGAGGCCCGCCACTGACTGGGCGTAGGCGATGCGGTGGTCGAGATGCTTGCCGTAGACGCGGTAGGTGGGCTCTCCCATGCGTTGCTTGAGTGCCGTGCGCTTCCACATTCCTTGGGTGGTTTTCCAGACGGTGCGGATCGGGGGGTCGATGACGATGTCGCCTTCGGTGAGCAAATAGCAGATGAACTCGAAAAGGATGAGGGGAATGCAGAGCACCGACTTGATGATCGAGCTGATGGAGGCTCCGCGGGCCCGCAGGAGGGGCTGCTTCGACCGCGCGATCTCACGGACGGGGCGCCATTTTTGCTCGGGTGGTGGCAGTCGGAGTTCAGCCAGGACGTGATGGTCGGGGGTCAGGACCGTGAATTGCTGTCCCTGTGCGACGAGAATGACAATGGGCTCTGAGGTGTCCTTGGTGCGGTACAAGGTGTAGCGAGGTTCGGTGCCGGGAGGCAATGCCCAGTTCGGGGGTGTGCCCTCGGTGGCGTAGGCGAATGGTTCGCCCCGAAAGGGCGCGACGACATATTTGAGGGGGAAGGCGCATTCGCCGGGCTCACTGTTCGAGGGGTTCCGAGCGTGGAACCAAACCTTCGTGGAGCTGTCCATTGTTTCCTCCTAGCCGAACACCGAGCGGACGTCGGTGGGTGTGGGGAACTCCTCCTCGGGCTGCGCGGCGAGGCGGAAGGTGAGGGTTTCGCCGATATGCCGCAACCAACCGACGTATCGAGGGAGTTCGGCGAAGCTGGGCGTGGAGAGGGAGAGGACAGCCAGCCACCCGGGCACGGAGGACGGCACATACAGCTCGACATGGGCGAAGGCGAGTGAGGAGAGTGCTGAGTCGCCGTCGATTTCGGTGGAGTGGAAGGAGAGCACAGCGGGGCCGCACGGAAGGTCTACTTGATGAACATCCCGGTGCTCCTGAAGCGCCAGTTCTTCCTGGACGGAGGCGGCGACGACGGCAGGTTCCTCCTCGTCGACGCTCTCCACACGGGAGATGAGGTTGGCGGTGCTGACCTCCCCGTCCTCCGTTTCGAAGAGGCCCAGTGAGGCGTACATGACCCCGTCGGCCATCAGAGTGTCCGTGAGGTCGGCATAGACCAGCGCGGTGGTCTCGCGCTGGAACTCGGTGCCCGCCGGCCAGATCTTCTCGGCCAGTTCCCACAGGGCGGCATCAAGGACTTCGGCAGGGAGGTGCAGCGGGAGTTCGTGAAAGATGTCGGGTGTCTCGAACTCGATCGACACCTCGCGGTTCAGGGCACTCATCACAGCCTCCCGGCGGCGGGCGTACCCGGGGAAGTGAGGGCCGTGTGGGCATCGATCGCGATGCCCGGCACCTGCTGGGCAACTTGCGGGCCCTTGCTCCACCACGACAAGGGGTCGATGGAGCCGTCGGCGCGGAGGGCGGCGCCCAGGGAGTCCTTCACCCCTGTCGGAGTGAAACGACTCTCCATGACCTTGGTCAGGCCCTTGCTGAGGCCCGCTTCCTTAATGCTTGCGCCCACAGTGTCCTGTACGTGGCTGGTCCATGCGAGTTTGGCGCGATTGCCCAAGCTCAAGTTCTTGGCGGAGAACCTTTCGGTCCCCTCCACGATGGGGCGACCCAGTTTGGTCGTTCCCTCCAATTTCTTCCCTTCGAAGCCCGCGTTCTTGAGTGCTTCGATCTTCTTCACCTTGTCGATGGACTTGACCGCCTGTCCCTCGATGCGGGTCACCTTCATACCGACCTTCACCCCCCTCGCTGCCGCCCCGGCGAACTTCCCGACCGGGAGCACCCCGAGACCGTCGCCGACCAGGTCCATGACCCCCACATCTGCCCCACCGAGCTTTGCCGCGCCGTGCGCGGCCAGTGCTCCCACGGACAGTGCGCCGCCGGCGAGCGCGAGGGCGCCGGCGAGCGGCGGGCACCACAGCGTGAGGAGGGAGGCGACGCCGAGGATGCTGGAGGCGATGCTGAGCGCGTCGCCGATCGACTTGAGAAGGTCGGCGTGCTTGGTGCACCAGTTCTGGATGGAGTGGCCGAGGCGGGTGAAGGCATCGCCGAGGCCCTCCCAGAATCCGGGGGTGGGAGCGCCTTCGGTGGCCTTGCGGATGCGGCTGGCTATGCTGCGCGCCTCATCCTGGTGGTTGTCGAGGAGATCCTCCGCCTTCTTGATGATGGACTCCAGCTCGGACGTCGCGGAGTCCAGTCGCTTCTGGGTGAGGTCGACCGTCTTGTTCGCCTTGTCCAGGCGGTCGCTCGCAGCGTCGATCTTCGCCTGAGCGGAGTCCAGTTCCGTCTTGCTGGTGTAGTACTGCCCGGCGAGACTCAGGGCAGGGTCGGAGGCGGCCTTGTTGTAGGCCGCCTCCGCGCGTTCGTGCTCGGCGGTGCGGGTCTTCTGCTCATTCTTGGCCGCGGCGGCGTCCGCCTCGTACTGGCGGCCCTTGTGCTGGTACGACGCCAGCGCGGTGTGCCAGGACTTGAGCTGGGTGGCGGCGTCGCGCATGGCGTCGCGACTGTCGCTCACGTACTTCGGCAGGTCTCCGACCTGTCCCGCAAAGGCGCGGGCGGCCTCGCCCTCCCACACTCCGGCGCCCCTGCCGAGGCGGTGCAGGACGGAGTGAGCGGAGCTCAGGGAGCGCATCGCGGCATCGAGTTTGCCGGTGAGGTCGTCGACACTCTCCAGGTGGCCGGGAGCGGGGTTGAAGCCGAGTGCGGGGAAGTTCTGATTACTCATGGGACACCTGCCGAAGCGATCGCGGGTGAGCTGTGTGCAGAAGGAAGGGCGAGAAGCGCGTGCGTGACGGGGCTACTTGCGGCCCTTGTTGAAGGAGTCACGCAAGGCGTGTTCGACCGCCTCGTAGTTGCTCTTCGTCTGCTTCAGCTTCTCCTCGATGGCCTGGGTGCCGTCGGCGATCTTCTTGATCGCGTTGTCCCAGCTGTCGTGGAACTCGTCGCAGGCGTTGTCGAGGGTCTCCGCCCCGGTGCTCTTCGGCCCCACGTCCTTCAGCGCCGCGAGCGCCTTGCGCATGTTCTCCTGGCTGTCGTGCAGGTCTTTCAGCAGACGGTTGAGATCGTCGGCTTCGACCTTGAAGTACCCGCCCATATGTCCCCCCGGAGCCCGGTTACAGTTCGTCAGATTGTAAGCAGCGAACGGGGGGTGAAGGTCACAGGGTCCAGGACCCTTGGCCCGGCGGGCGTCGCGGGCCATGCCTGGACGGGCCACTCCGAGCGCAGCCACCCTCTGTCATCACTTCGCCTGCATGCGTTGGCTGACGGAATGCGGTCAGTCCTGTGCGTGTGCATGGCCGGGTTTCTGCCGGCGGATCACTTCGGTGGCGAGTTCGACGCGTGAGGTCATTTCCAGCTTGCTGAAGATATTGGACACATGTGTGCTGACGGTGCGTCGTGAGATGTTCATGCGGGTGGCGATCTCGGGGTTGGAGTGGCCGTCGGCGACATGGCCGGCGACGAGGCGTTCGGTGTTCGTGAGTGCCTCCCAGCCCCGGCGGTCCTTGCTGCGTGGTCTTCGGGTGCCTCGGTGGACGGCGAGGACACGCAGGCGGGAGGTCGCGCGGGCAGCGTCCCAGAGAGCGTCCAGGCGGGCGTAGATTTCCAGCGCCTGATCGAGGCGGGCGCGGGCCTCGGCCGGCAGTCCGCGGTGGGCGAGGAGTTCCGCGGCGTCGGCGAGGGCATGTGCCTCGCTCAGTGGTCTGGGTGCTTCGTGGTAGCAGCGAGCCGCTTCCAGGAGCAGGTCGGGGTCCCGGGTCAGCAGTCCCTGGCACCGGTAGGCGTCACCGAGGTGGTACGGCGCACCGCTGTGCTCGGCTCGCTCCTGAGCGGCGTGGGCGTAGCGTCGTGCGTCGGCGGAGTCGCCGCGGGCCAGGGAGAGCCGGACGAGGTCGGGTGTGAGAAAGCAGAGGGTCAGCTGGCCGGGCAGGTCGCCGATGCCTCGGTCGAATGCCGTCGCGAGCCGGGTGTAAGCGCGCTCGGCTTTGTCCTGGGCCTCGTCCATGAGGGCGTCGGCGCACAGCGGCAGGAACTCGGAGTACCAGGCGAGGGTTCCACTGCCGCAGGCCACGGCCTCGGCGGTCAGGTCGGCTGCGGCGGTGCTCTGTTGGCCGCGGTGTACCGCGATCAGTGTTGCCAGCGCCCGCAGGGCTCGGCTCATCGCGACATGCTCGCCGGGGTCGAGCCCGGCCTCGATGTCGGTCAGGGCGTCGTCCCAGCGGCCGGTGTGGAACGCGAGGATGGCGCAGGAGAGGTGGTACCAGGGCCGGAAGATGCCTCCGGTGCGTTCGATTGCCGTGCGGACGGCCGCGAGCGTGCGCTGCGCCTCGTCGCCGCGGTCGAGGCTGGTGTAGTGGTTGACCAGGGAGAGTTCCAGCCAGATCCGTTGCGCCGGATGAGCCGTTCCCGGCATGACCCGCGCTGCCTGCCGGGCCAGCTCCAGCGCCTCCGAGCCCGGCGCCTCAAGGAAACGCTTGGCGGCCAGGACGTGCAGGGCATTGGCCAGGGCAGGGCCGTCGCCGGCCTCCTCGGCCGCGAAGCGGCTCGCTTGCGCGACCGCTCCTGCCTCGCGCAGCCTGCCCAGGGCGAACAGGCACAGTGCACCGAACGCCCGGAACCGGGTCGCCTCGACCACCGGCAGGCCCGCGCTGCCACCCGCATCGCGGGCCTCGGTGAGTGCCAGGTCGGGCCGGCCGCCCACGAAGGCGGCATGGACGATGGTCCAGCGCAGGGCGAGTTCCGCTCCGGGGTCACGGGTCCTGGCCAGCGCGCATCGGGCCGTCTCCTCCGCCTCGGCCAGGCGGCCGCAGGAGAACTGGGCGAGGGCGCGGTGCAGTTGGAGACGGTCGTAACGGGGATCGCCGGGGTCGGCGAGCGCCAGTGCCTTGTCGATCAGCTGAAGAGTCATGGCGGGTGCGCGGGCGGTGAGCCGCGCTGCGGATGCCAGCAGCCAGGGGATGAGGAACCCTCCGGCCGCCGGGGCCGCATCGAGCAGATGCTCGGCGACCCGTTCCGGTGCCGCTCCTCCGTCCGCCAGAGCCTGCGCCGTCCGCAGGTGCAGCATGGCGCGGGCCGAGCCCGGCACCGCGTCGTACAGGACGTGCCGTATGAGGTCATGGCGGAAGACCAGCCGGTCGCCGGCGTCCCGCAGCACCCCGGCCGCCTGGGCCTCCGCGACGATACCGAGCAGTTCGTGTGTCGGCCGGTCCAGCACCGCCGCAAGATGGGTGACCGTGCAGTCGGCCTGCATCACCGAGGCGACGCGCAGCGCCTCCAGCACCTCATCGCGCAGGTACCGCAGCCGGTGCGTGATCAGTGCGGTCAGCGACGGCGGGGGACAGCCGACGGAGACGTCCGCGATCCCGTCGTGGATCTCGACCGCCTGCTCACGCAGCAGGGCAGCAGCCAACTCCCCTACGTACAACGGGTTTCCCGCCGCCCCCTCGGCCATGCTCCGTAGTCGCGGACCGGGCGCACCGCCACACACGTCAGCCAGCAGGACCGACACGGCGGGCGGGCTCAGCGGCTCCAGCCTCAGCACCGTGCCGTTGCCGAAGGCAAGGCTCTGGTAGAGGCGTTCGACCTCCCCTTCAGGCACCGGCCGGAAGGCCCCGACAACGAGAAGCGGCAGTTGGTGCGCCGACCGCATCAGCCGTTGCACCACCAGCAGACTCGCCGAGTCGGCCCACTGAAGGTCATCGAGAATCAACGCCAAGGGCCGCTGCGCACACAAGTCATCCACCAGACCCAGCATCGCCTCGACGCCTGCGAAGTCCACCTCGGCCGTCTCGCCCATCGCACCCGGCAGCCCATACCGTGCCTCGCCACGCAGAATCTCGGCCGCCCGGTCCCGGGAGGCATCGGTGGACGCCGCTTCCACTCCCAGACAGGCCGAGATCAAAGCGAACGGAAGCTGCCGTTCCAGCTCCTGGGCCGCCGTGTGCAGCGTCCGCATCCCCAGCGACTCCGCGGTCGCCGCGGCCAGCTCCAACAGGGCCGTTTTGCCCAGGCCGGCCTCACCGACGACGAACGCCGACTGCCCCGCCCCTGCCATCGACGATGCCGCCAGCCAGGCCAGTACCGCCGTCTCGGCCTCACGGCCGACAAGGCGACCCGAGAAATGCTCCATGCCCTCACCTTTGCGCGCGGACCTCTATGAACCCAGGGCCCTCTGCGACCTGTGCGCCACCCACCGGCCTTCCGGCCCACGCCGGGCGGAACGCGGACGGTGCATACGTCGTGGTCGGCAGCGGCGAGCTGGGGATCTTGCGATGGGTACGGCCGGCCGGGGTGTCTGCCCGGCGCCGGAGGCCGTCTCAAGAGACCTTCCACGCGGTCTCGGGGTACGTTCACCCGCGCGACCGCCCGCGGGTGCGGTCGGCGCCGGGCGTCGGCATGCTCGAATTCCTGGGTTTCCAGCGGTGCGGGAGCCGGATCGGGCCCGCCTTCGGCGGACACGTGCGGCAGCCGCCTGTCCGGCCGGCCGGGTATCGCACGCTCACGTAGGTGTCCCTCTCCTCGGTGAGGTCGTCACAGCCGTTCAGAGCTCAAGGTCGAACCAGACTGCTTTGCCCCTCCCGGAGGCGCGGCTGCCCCATTCACGGGCGAGCTGCTGGACCAGCAGCATGCCCCGGCCGCCCTCATCCCCGTATTGAGCCCTGCGCACGGTGGGTGCCGTGGGGTTCGTGTCCTGCACCTCGCAATGGATCGCGCCGCGCTGAATGGACAGCGACAACCGGATCGAGCCCGGGGCATGGCGCAGCGCGTTGGTGACCAGTTCGCTTGCGAGGAGCTCGGCAGTGGTGCTGTGGGTGGTCAGCCCGCGGGCGGCGAGATGACCGCGGACAGCGGCCCTCACCCGCCGCACCGACAAAGGAGCCGGCATCACTATCAGACAGAGCGGGCCCATGAGCCGTTCCTCCCACTCGACAGGTCTGCGACAACGCGACAGGTTCACCCTGCGCCAGGAAGGAGGCCAGGAACGTCGGGAGAAATACCTATTCGGCTACCTATATACGTGTTACGTACACATACGGCGGAGGCGGCCGAATGCCGCAGAGCTCCGGGCCCGGAGCAACGCCGACTACGCGCACCCGGGGCTCCGGGGCCGGCGGCCGGGACCCACGCGCCACGGCCACTCGCCGGCTCGCGCCGCCGTCAGCCACGCACCCGAGTCACACGCCATGGAGGCGACGCGACATACTGAAGGCACAGTACGATTATTTTGTCCGGTATACGACGTTGGTTGCTTCGATATGACTCTTCGGACTGCACCAAACACTCGGGAGGGTTTCCGCGACCTGCCGACCGGCATCACCAGCTTCATCGGACGGCGACGCCAGATCGCTGATGCGAAACGACTCCTGTCGACATCTCGCTTGCTGACGCTCACCGGCCCCGGCGGGGTCGGCAAGACCCGCCTGGCCCTGCGGGTGGCCGACGGCCTGCGCGGGCGGTTCCGCGACGGAGTGCGGTTCATCGAGCTCGCGGAGCTGCGGGACGCGTCACTGCTCGCTCAAACGGCAGCGCAGAAGCTCGGCCTGCAGGACCAGTCCTCGCACCCAGCGATCGACACGGTCATCGACCACCTCCAGCCGCGCCAGATGCTCCTCGTGCTCGATAACTGTGAGCATCTGATCGAAGACTGTGCGCTGTTCGTAGACACCCTTCTGCGGCACTGCCCCCAGGTGCGGACCCTGGCGACGAGCCGGCAGTCACTCGATGTGTACGGCGAGACGACCTTGCTGGTCCCTCCGCTGCCGGTGCCCGATCCCGAGCAGACACTGTCACCCGAGGCACTGACGCAGTACGACTCGGTACAGCTGTTCGTCGAGCGCGCCAGGGCCGTCCTGCCCGAGTTCGACCTGCGCGACCAGAACTGCGCGGCGCTCGCCCGCCTGTGCCACGGCCTCGACGGGATCCCACTGGCGATCGAGCTGGCCGCGGTGTGGCTGCGTGCCCTGTCGTTGTGCCAGATCGAGGAACGACTGTCCGAGCGATACCGCCTGCTCACCGGAGGCCCACGGGGTGCACCCACCCGGCAGCGGACGCTGCGCGCGTTGGTCGACTGGAGCTACGAGCTGTGCTCGGAGGCGGAGGAGCGGACCTGGAACCGCGCATCGGTCTTCTCGGGCGGCTTCGATCTGACCGCCGTCGAGCATGTCGCCGGCGGCGATGGGGTGAACCCCGAGGAGATACCCCATGTCGTCCGTTCCCTGGTCGACAAGTCCATCCTGATCCGGGAAGAGCAGGACGAGTTCGTGCGCTACCGGATGCTGGAGACGATGCGGGAGTACGGCCAGGAGCGGCTCGTGGCGGCCGGTGAGAGCGCTGCCGTGCGACGCCGCCACCGCGACTGGTACGCGGGCCTGGTTGCCCGCTACGAGGCGGAGGGGATCGGGCCGGATCAGGAGGCCTGGATCAGGCGCCTGCGGCATGAGCACGCCAATCTGCGGGTCGCGCTCGACTTCTGCGTCACACAGCCGGGTGAGGCCATCGTCGCACTGCGCATGGCCGTCAATATCGACGAGCTCTGGAGCATCCGCGGTATCAATTCGGAGGCACGCCACTGGCTCGATCAGGCGCTGGCGGCAGCACCGGAACCCACCCACGAACGTGTCTCGGCCCTGTGCCTGAACGCCTGGTATGCGCTGCTGCAGGGCGACTTCGACGCTGTGGCGCCGATGCTTGCCGAGGCGTCCGAGCTGGGCAAGCGGCTCGGCGGCGCGGGCCAAGCCGCCTTCGTGACGCTCGTCCAGGGCATGGTGGCCCTGTTCACCGGAGAACTGGAGGGTGCGGCATCGCTCCTCGGCGACGCCCTGTCCGGGTTCCGGGCCGCACACTCGGCCCGCGGCGAGCTGTTCGCGCTGAACATGTTCGGGCTCACCCTGGGCCTGCGGGGCGAACGCGAGCGGAGCGTGGCCCATATCAACGAATGCATCGCCAAGGCGTCCCAGCGCGGTGAGACATTCTGGCGTTCGTGGGCGCTGTGGGCCCTCGCCTTCATCGAGGTCGACCACGACCCGGATCGAGCGGAGGCGGCAGGAAAAGAGGCCCTGGGCATCGCCAACCGCATGAACAGCAAGAACGGGGCGGCCTTCGGGATCGACACCCTCGCCTGGGTGAACGAACGGCAAGGGCGACACACACGGGCCGCCACCCTCTTCGGTGCTGCCGCCGCCCTGTGGGACGAGATCGGTGCTTCCCCGGACTCCTACCTCCCCATGGGGAAGGTTCGCCGTCAGTACATCACCATGACACGGACAGCCATCGGCGACGACCGCTACGAAACCGCCTTCCAAAACGGATATCAACTCCGCGGGCAGCAAGCAGTCGCATACGCGCTGGAGAACCACGCGCCCGTGACGGCGGCGACGCGACGCCCCGACGGGGAAACACCACTGACCCCGCGGGAGCGGCAGATCGCCGCGCTGGTCGCCGAGGGCCTGTCGAACAAGGCGATCGCGGCAAGGCTGGTCATCGCCCCGCGCACTGCCGAGGCGCATGTGGAGCACATCCTCACCAAACTCGGATTCACCTCCCGGGCACGGGTGGCTACCTGGTTCGCCATGCAGAATTCCGCGCCCACGGCCGGTGAGTGATCGCTTTGCGGGCCCGGCCGGTACCGCGCTGCCGCATGCAGCCGTAACCGCCATGGAACTCCGGGTGAACGAACGGCGATAACAAAGCGTTTCCTTCCCCGTGCTCTCCGTCATGCACGTCCTCCCGGGACTCACCCCCTGCTCACAGATGTTCCTCCAAGCGGACAGAACTCCGTCAGTTGACGGATGCATCAGCCCCTGCACGGTCGTAGCTTGATGACGCCCACGACAGACCACGGAAGGGGGTGAGCCGATACATGGCCACCCGTCTGGGCTGACTCCGAAGAACACAAACTGCCGAAATAAGAGAACGTCATGACCGTTGACGCGATCCCGTACCGCCTGACACGTACATTCGCGGCATTCCTCGTGCTCTCGCTCACCATCGGGTTGGCGGCGCTCACTGCTGGACGGGGCCACACAGAAAGTCCCACCGCAGAGAACCGAACTGTCGGCATCATCCGGGTCTGGATTACCCCTCAGGGCCCGTTCATTGACACACCGAGTGTGATCACCGTCCGCCAGAGCCCTGGAGCCGATACCGGTCCCACGTTCTTTCCGGTGCCTCCTGAGACCGCCGACGTCCTTCCCGGCGTGCGCTGAGAAATCACCTCCGCAGCGGTCCACATCAAGGCCTGGATGACAGCGCGTTGATCTCAGAACGAGCAGCCGCGGACCTGAATCCGCTCCCGGCCGGCTCAAGTGACGCTCATTCCCTCACCTTTACGCAACCATGGAGTAGTACCGTGACCGATCCGTCCGCGACGCCCTCTTCGCCGTCCCATCGCCGTCAGTCCCGTGTCCCTCGCCGCACGGTGGTGGGCGGACTCGGGGCCACGGCCGCAGCAGCAGTTCTCGCACCGGTGGTTTCGGCGACCACGTCGTCCTCGCCTGCGTCCGCTGAGGATTCCGCCGACTCCCCGAAGCGCATCGAGAACATTCCCGAGACGCGGGCGCAGGCCGCCGATACAAGCGAAGGCGTACAGCAGGCCCTGCAGACTGCGGAGTTCCCCATCCACTACCTCGGACTCACCTGGGTCGGGGCCAAGCGCGGGGCAGCCATCCGGTTCCACCAGGCGGACGGGGCCATGGGCACCTGGCAGGATCTGCGCGCCGGCTGCGCCGGTGGAGTGGACGGCACCGGGCTGACCGACTCCGCAAGAGCGGCCGCCGTACTCGTCCCGGCGGCCGGGGCCTTCGGATATGAGCTGTCCCTGCCCGACGGTGCGGAGAGCGTCTGCTCGATCGCGATCGATGCGACGAAGGGGCCGGTGCGCCAGGTCATCCTTCCTGCCGAACCGACCAGGGCGTTGGGGCAGCGGTACTTCTCCCGCGCGGCCTGGGGAGCGGACGAGGCCAAGCGCTTCTACAAGGACGGCACTGAATCCTCAAAGCCGATCTACTTCCCGGTTCAAGCCCTGACCGTGCACCACACCGTCACACCGAACAACGACCCTGATCCAGCGGCCACGGTGCGCGCCATCTACGAGCAGCACGCCTCCAAGGACGGCGCCGACTACGGCGATATCGCGTACCACTTCCTCATAGACGCGGAAGGCCGGGTCTATGAGGGACGTTATTCCGGAGAGGACGGCATCCCGGCCCATGACAAGGAGGGAAATGCGGTCACCGCTTTCCATACCAAGGGTTACAACTCGGGCAATATCGGGATCGCTCTGCTGGGAACGTTCACCGACCAGCAGCCGACGGACGCCGCTCGCGAGAAACTTGTCGTCTTGTTGGCAGGGCTCGCCAAGGCACACAGCCTCGACCCCGAGGCGAACATCACCTTCATTAACCCGAGGGATGGCGTCAAGAAGAACGTCCCGGCGATCAGTGGCCATAAGGACTGGCAGGCAACGGAGTGCCCCGGCGCTGCGTTGCAAGGCGAACTCTCGACCATCCGCCGCGAGGTCGCCGCGTTGGTCAAGCGCTGATCGGTCTGCCCCGGCACGAGGGCAGCCGGGGCCACCGACGGACCGCAGAGCCTGCCCCCACGGGGACAGGCTCTGCGGTCGTTCGGGTGCTGGTGTGGGGTGGAGACGGAGGACCTGGCCCGGTGACGGGTACTGGCCGGCGCGGTCTCGGACGAGGGCTGCGGGGTGGATTGTTCAGGATGCCGACGGTGCAGGACCAGGGGCCGGAAGCGGCGCCGGCTCGGCGGAGGCATGCACCGCCGGCACGATCAGCCTCCGCCGCAGCAACCGGTCAGACTCTCTTGGCCAGCAGGATCCGGTGCATCGGCGCCTCCAAGGTCGCGACCCGCTGGAGCCCGACGCGGGCGAACCAGCGGTCGTAATCCTCAAAGGTGTGCACGTCTCCGTCACCGGTACTGGCTATGCACGCTGCGAAGAGCAGCGCGAACCGGTCCTGCGGTGTCTTCACCTCCCGCTCCGCATGGAGAATCTGGTCGATGACGACGACTGTCCCGTCGGCGGCCACGGATTGCGCGGCGAGATCCATCAGGCGCTCCGCGGAATGCGGCGTGAGCATATGGAAGATATTGGCAAAGAGAAGGGTGCCGTACCCGGTACCCCAATTCCCGTCCCGGAAGTCACCGGCCCTGGTGGTGAACCGGTCCGCCACATCAAGTCGCCGGCTCTGGTCGACGGCCAGCGGTACGATCCGCTCGGTGTCCAGACCCACCGCGTGCCAAGCAGGGAATTCCTGCAGCAGCAACTGGCTGTACAGTCCGGTCCCGCAGCCGACGTCGAGCACCGCGGCCGGGGCTCGACCGTCAGCGCCGCGTCGACGCAGCTCGTTCGTGAGCGCGTCGACAACGGGCGGGGCCCAGAAGTTGATCCCGCCGACCAGTGACTGGTAATCCACATCCGTCAGCCCGTTCCCGCTTTCCGCACCAGAGCTGTCGCGGGCGCCATGGCGCACCGCCTCGCTCAGATTCGCCCATGCGGACCAGGCGACCCTGCGGTCGTGGATCATTTTTCCGGTGATGCTGAAAATGCCCCCGGGCAGCAGACATTCCTCGGCTTCGGCGGACAGCAAGTAGAAAAAGCCGTCTACGCCGCGGATACGGTCGATGACGTCGTACGCGTACAGGGCGTCGAGCAGCACACGGGTGGTCCGCGGGTCGGTCCGCAGCGCGGTCGCCAGGTCGTCAGCCGTCAGAGGACCGGCCGCCAGCGCCTCGAACACCCCAACATCGTAGGCCGCCTCCATGATGGCGGGGGCCCACAGCCCGATGAGGTGCTCGTAGAACTTGTGGGCGGTGCGGACGACTTTGTCCGTATGGGTGCCCGAGGGCAGCAGGGAGGTATCGACGAGGGGGTGCACAGCGGTCACGGTCGGTTTCTCATTCGTGAGTATCGGTTCCAGATCAGCTCGTGAGTGAGTTGCTGGACTGTGGACGTGGGTGGGGTGCGTAGCGGCGAGGCAGGCGCCGGGCAGACTTCTGCGGGTTCCTACCGGCGGCCAGGGCAGCCGAACCGGCCTCGGCCGGACTGCGGTCCGCGCTCCAGCACGCCGGCCGCACAGGGCATCGACACCGAGGCCACTCGCCTGCGGACGGTCTTCCACGGCAACCACGCCCACCATCCGCCGTCCGTCGAAGACGCCATGGGGCAGCAACTGCCATGCGCAACTGCCATGCCTCAGGCGCCGACGCCATGGAAGCGGCCGGAATCCAGTGGTGCAGGCGGGTCCAGACCAGCCGGCCGGAATGTAGGGGAACGTCGGCCTCCGAGACGCAGCCTGGTCCCGGAGGCCGACGCAGGCTCCGCTCGCCACCAGCCCCACACTGGGGGCAGGAGCCCGTCTTCATTCAGCCCGCTCAGGGTGAATAGCCTTTCCTGCTCCTTCCGGAGGCCGTGCGCCACGGTCGGCCCCGTTGGGTGACGTGCGTGATCCGCGACAAGGTCTGCCGGCCAGGGAGGCGGTCGGACAAGCCGAGCTGATGAGTCGTGACACGTGTCCGCCGATCACCTGCCGCCCCGAGCCTGCAGCCCGTCACGGGATTCCAACGTACGGACTCATTCAGGGCTGCAACATCCGTCAGTTGACTTAGAGATCACATGAACTGCGGCATTCACGCGTGCCCCCGACGGCCCTGGCTGTTCTGTCCGGGGGCAGGTCAGCCCGCTGCTGGGCGCCGCCAGCGCGGCACGGCAGCGGGGCGGCGCGGTGATCCGGTGCCTGTGCCGGACCGCCGCTTCAAGCGCCTGGCGGAACTGTCCGGCATGTCAGCGGTCAGCAGACCGTTCCCCGTGGCCTCGTCGCGCGAAGCGCTGGGGAGAGAAGGGCCGTGCCGTGTTTGCAACGTCCGCCTCACGCTCCTCTCCCTTTACCTGTGCGGCGATGATTTCCGCTGTCATCGGTGCCAGGGTGACCCCGAGCATCCCGTGGCCACTGGCGACGAATACGTTGTCCTTGCCTGGCAGCGGCCCGATGACGGGCAGTCCGTCAGGTGTCATCGGACGCAGTCCCGTCCAGGCGTGCGGCTGCGGTGCCGGCGGGAAGTCCGGCAGGTATTCACTGGCGGACCGGATGATTCCGCGCACTCGATGTGGTGCGACCGTGGAGTCGGAGCTGCCGAATTCCATCGTTCCGGCGAACCGGAGCCGGCCTGACAGCGGTGTGATGGCCACCTTCGCTTCGCCCAGGTACACCGAGTGCCGCAGCTTCACCGAGCCGCTGGTGTCGTCGAACCCGTAGCCCTTGCCCGGCTGGATGGGCAGGGGGAACCCGGCCAGCCGTGACAGTGCGCCGGAGTGCACCCCTGCTGCAAGGACGAACAGGTCTCCGCTGATCTCCTCATCCCCCGCCAGCACGGAGGTCGTCCGGGAGCCCTCGGACCGGATGCTGGTGACCTGCCTGTCGTGGAGGAATCGCACCCCGAGCTCCCGGCAGCGCTGCTCCAGACCCTCGACCAGCGTTGCGGGGTCCACATGCCGTTCCTGTGCGCACTGCAGGCCGGCCTGTACGTAGGAGCCGAGCGCGGGCTCCAGGTCCCGGACCTCGTCACCGGAGAGCGGGGCGGCGGTGTGGCCGATCCGCTCCATCGGCGCGAAATCGGCCTGGTGGGCATGCATGGCGTCCCGGGTGCGGAAGACCAGGAGATGACCCGTGCGGTGGTATTCGAAGCGCACCCCGTCCTGCTGGTACCCGTCAAACAGCGAGACGGTTCGCTCATTGAGCGCGACGAGAGCTTCGATGCCGTGCCGGTAGTCCCTGCTGTTGCAGTGGCGCAGCATGCTGGTCATGAAGCGCACATGGTCAGGGCGCAGGGACGGTCGGATGTGGAGGGGACTGTCCTTCCGGGCCATCCATCGCAGTGCCTTACCCAGCATCCCGGGTGCGGGGACGGGGGTCGACATGACCGGAACGATCCACCCGGCGTTGCGGGTGGAGGCGCCGGCCCCGCTGTGAGCCGCGTCCACGACGGTGACCTCCAGTCCGTCCCGGGCCAGTCGGTAGGCGGTGGCGAGACCGACCATGCCCGCGCCGACGATCACTGCTTTCTCTGTCATCCTGCACTTCCTCCGGTCGGCATCTTCATCGGTGTGGTGACCGCTCGGGCGAGCAGGGCGCCCGGCGCTGTCGTCTCAGGGTTGGGTGGGGTGGCTGGTGAAGGGTGCCGGGTGCGAAGCCGGCGCCGGGGCCGGTGTACTGCCGCTGGCGTCTGCCAGCCGTCGGCCGCGGGTCTCCGGTGCCAGAGCGAAACAGACCACGAATCCGAGAGCGGTGACCCCGGCCATGATCAGCATGATGGGACCCACTCCTATGCTCTGCAGGCCGATGGGCAGCAAGTAGGTTCCGATGGCCGCCCCGATACGGCTGACCGCGGTGCCGACGCCGACCGCCGTCGCGCGTATCTCGGTCGGGAAAAGCTCTGTGGGGTAGATGAATTCGAGGATGCTCGGGCCACCGGAGAAGAATGCGTAAGCGCAGAAACAGGCGAGAACCACGGCGGCGGGCGCGCCTGGAGCCAGTCCCAGAATCGCTAGCGGGACGACCATGAGTGCGAACGACCAGACGATCAGCGGACGTCGGCCCCGGGTCTCGATGATACGCAGCGCGGGAAGGCAACCGACGAGGAACAGTACGCTGATGAGCGCCGAACCGATCACCGAAGTTTTGCTGTCGGCCATTCCGAAAGCGCCCAGGATCGTCGGGCCGAAGGTATAGATCGCGAACAGCGGAACGATCTGCAGAAGCCAGAACAGACCGACGAAAGCGGTGCGCTTGAAGTAAATTCCCCGGAAGACCTCGGCGAATCCCAGACCGTGCGCGGACTCGTCGGCTCTCAGCGATTCGACCGCCTCCGGGGTGGCCTCCGCACCGTAGACGCGGGTGAGTACTGCACGGGCCTGCTCCAGGCGTCCGCGGCTGACGAGCCAGCGAGGCGACTCAGGCGTCCCGATGCGCGCGATGATGAACACGACGGCCGGGATCGCGGCGCTGCCCAGCGCCCAGCGCCACGCCCCTGAGCCCACAAGGTTGATCAGGCCGTAGCCGACCAGGTACGCAGCCGTGGCCCCCACGAACCACATCATGATGAGCATTCCCATGACCCGTCCGCGCTGAGCCGTCGGCAGCCACTCGGACAGCAAGGCGCTGCCGATGGCGTAGTCCGCGCCCAGCGCGACTCCGATGACGAACCTCAGGACGATCAGCTGCACCGGGTCGGTCACGAACATCGACCCGACGGAGGCCGCCGCGATCACGACGAAGTGGAGTGTGAAGAGCAGTTGACGGCCGATGCGGTCCGTGAGGCGCCCGAAGATCAGGCCGCCGAGGAACAGGCCGATGAGCGCCGACGCACCGATCAGGCCCGCCGCACTCGCTGACATCCCGAGGTCGTGGGTTATTCCGAGTACGACTACGCCGACGATACTGAGCAGGTAGCCGTCGAGGAACTGTCCTCCGGCGGTGAGCACGAACATCTTCTTGTGGAATGGACTGAAACGAGCGTCATCGATGAGCGAGGTACTCACGTGTTCTCCTTGGTGTCGGTCGTCGGCGGCGACGATCCTGACTTCTCGGATCAGTGGATGACCTGGCTGAGTGGGCTTCCTCCACCTCTGCGGATTCGAAGTGGCACTGCGACGTCATCCAAAAACTTCGGGGAGGGCTGAGGATTGCGTCAAGGAAATCCCGGCAGCCTGTTGATTCTCGGAACTCATGCGCGCCGGTTTTCGGAGGGAAAGCCTGCGCTGCCCCGTCGGCCGGCGGTGCAGCCACGCCGGTCCGGGCCTCTCCTTGGTTGATGCGGGCGCATTCACGGAACGGGATTCAGGGCCGAGCGGTAGACCAGCGCAGCCGCGGCCAGGTCGGCGAGACCGCTGCCGACGGACTTGAAGACGGTGATCTGGTCGCGGTCGCGCCGGGCGGCGACATCACCGCGGCACAGTCCGGGCAGGGTTCCGGCGATCGCGTTCCGGTCGAGGACGCCGGCGTCGATCGGCTGGATGAGGTCGCCGGACTCTTCCAGCGCGGCCCATGTGTCGACATAGAGCGTGCCGCGGCGCAGGCACTCGTCGTCGGCTTCCCGCATGGTGGGGCGGAAGCTTCCGATGAGGTCGAGGTGGGTTCCCCTGCGCAGCCAGTCCCCGCGAATGAGCGGCTCGGTGGCGAGGGTGGCGCAGGTGACGATGTCGGCGGCGGCCACCGCGTCCCGCAGGCCGGTGGCGACACTGGCGTCGACACCCTGGTCACGCAGGCTGTCCACCAGGCGTTGTGCGTGTGCGGGCACGTGGTCGTGCACGATCACTTTGCGGATGTCGAAGGCGCTGCGGTAGGCGTCGGCAGCCAGGCTGCCGACATGCCCCGCGCCGACCACGACATGGACCGCACTGTCCTTGCGGGCCAGAAAGGACGCCGCGAGCGCCGAGGTCGCCACGGTCCTGCGCTGGGTGAGCGTATTTCCGTCCACCACAGCGAGATGCTCGCCGGTGGTGGCACTGGCCAGGACGAAGGCGGAGGACAGTGCCGGACGTCCGAGCGAGCCGTTGCCGGGGAAGACATTGACCAGCTTCACACCGAGGTACTCGCCGTCGGTCCAGGACGGCATGAGCAGCACGGTCGCATCGGACGCGGCATCGACGACATGGTGGTGCCGCTGGGGAGTGTGGGCGCCGTTTCGGAATCCGGTGCGCAGAGCGTCGATGAGGGCATCGAAGGGCAGTGCCCGGACGGTTTCTTCGGCTGAGATGGTGAGCATTGGCTTCCCTCCGGGAGGGGCGTCGAGGTGCAGTCCCGGACCGACAGGGCCCGGGGTGGCCGGGCGCGTGTGAGTCGTCGCGTGGTGGGGCTTCGGCGTGGGGTATCGCCGCGGCAGGTGTCCCGGGCCTCTTCCTCACGCACTACTCAGGGGTAATCGGTTACCGGTTACCTGTTACCGGTTGGCGAGTACCATGCCTACGGCGGAATCCAAAGTCAAGGGTCTGAAATCAGGAGGTGACGTGTCCGAGTCGGCATCCCAGCCCTTGCGGCACACGAATTTGCGTGACCAGGCACTGGAGGTGATCCGGCAGGCGCTCGTATCCGGCGAGATCAAGCCCGGCGAGATCTACTCCGCGGCGGCACTGGCCACGCGGCTCGGAGTGTCCGGGAGCCCCGTACGCGAGGCCATGCTCACCCTGGTCAACCAGGGCCTGATGGAACCCGTCCGCAACCGCGGATACCGCGTGGTGCCGATGAGCGAGCACGACCTCGACGAGGTCTACGAGATGCGCCTGATCCTCGAGGTGCACGGCACACTTCAAGCCGCGGCCAACATGAACAAAGATGATCTTGCCCGACTTGAATCAACCGTGATCGAAATCGAAACCGCGGCCGCCAAGGGTGACGTGGTACAAGTCCTCGAAGCCGACCGGAAGTTCCATCTCGGCCTCCTCGCACACTGCGGCAACAAACGCCTCGTCAGCACGGTCGAGACCCTGCGCGACCAAACCCGGCTCTACGGGCTGGAGTATCTGGCCAAGCACGGCACACTCACCGACAGCGTCCACGAACACCGAGACATGCTGACCGCGATCGCAAACGACGACATGCCCCGCCTGGAAACCATCATCCGGGCACACATGCACCACCTCCGATCCGACTGGGCGGACCGGGACTAAGACCGCTTCCTGCACGGCCGGTTGGCGGCTGCGCCCAGGGCGGGCTTCCAGTGATGCGCGTAGAACACCCCGGAGTGCCAGGCCCCGCCTGCGCACTCCGCGGGTGCGAGGAACACCTCGTCGCCCGCGCGTCGTCGCCCTTGGGCGGGTGGTGTGCGCGCAGGGGTTCGAGTCACGCAGCGCCGGGCCGGCGTCCACGGCCGGCTGACGGCCGCACGCGGCCGGCTGCCCGCGGTTTCAGCGACGGCGCTTCTCTGCGTGTGCCGGAGCCGCCGATGGCTTCGGAGACCTCGCGGCCGGAGCGGGGGCAGGGGCGTTGCGCCCAGTACGTTCACGGCCCGGCTCAGGACGGTGGACGGGTCGGTGGTGCGCAGAGGGGTGGGCAGTCCGGTCGGGCAGCGATGCTGCGGTCGGCGGCGCCGCTGGCGGCGAAGAAGCCCCGCGGAGGGTGTCCCGCCGACGTGGTGCGACGCCCGTGACCCCGCTCCTGTGTCCTCCCCCGATGAGGCTCGTTGAGCAGGTGTCCCGTCAGCTGGAGTGCCGCCCATGATGTGCCCTGTTCCGCACGCCTCCACGCCGGTCACCGCTGCAATGACGCGGCCGGCGACGCAGCGGGCGTCGCGGCGGGCGTCGCGGCGGGCGTCGCGGCGTATGCCGCTGTACGACCCGGGGTTCACCGTCGGCCCGAGCACGCCCGATACCGGGTCGGCCGGTTCAACTGTCTCGACCGCGCCGACCTGCCGACCTGCCGACCTGCCGACCGGACTGTCTGTGGCCCTTCCCCACCGCATTCGTGCCTCGTCCGAACAGGAGCCCCGCATGTCCCACCAGCCCGAACTCCTCGTCCTCGACGCCAATGGTGCCGACCCGGACGCCGAAATCCGCGCCCTGCACTCCTTGGGCCCTGCGGCCCGCGTCGACATCCTCGGCGTCACCGCATGGGCCGTCAGCGAACCCACCTTGCTGAGGGAGTTGCTGATCAGCCCGGACGTTTCCAAGGACGCCCGGCAGCACTGGCCGCGCTTCGAGGAGGTTTGTGAGACATGGCCACTCGCCCTGTGGATCGCGGTGAAGAACATGTTCACCGCCTACGGCAGCGATCACCGACGCCTGCGCCGCATGGTGGCCCCCGCCTTCACCACACGTCGCGTGGACGCACTCGCCGAGCGCATTGAGGCTATCGCCGCCGACCTGCTCGACGACCTGGAGACCGCCGAGCCCGGCGAGACGGTCGACCTGCGTGCACGCTTCGCGTACCCACTCCCGATCCGGGTCATCGGCCATCTCATGGGCGTACCCGAGCATCAGCGCGAGGGTTTCCGCGCCGTCGTCGACGGGGTCTTCGCCACCACACTCAGTACCGAACAGACCGCCGCGAACACGGCTCGCCTCTACACCGTCCTCGACCAGCTCATCGCCGCCAAACGGGCTGAGCCCGGGGAGGACATGGCCTCCCTGCTCATCGCCGCGCGGGACGAGGAAGGCGACGCCTCGGCGCTGTCCGACGCGGAGCTGCGCGACACGCTCCTCCTGATGATCGCGGCAGGGTACGAGACCACCGTCAACCTCATCGATCAGGCCGTCACCGTACTGCTGACCCACCCCGGCCAACTCGCCCACGTCCGGGCCGGCCGCGTGAGCTGGATGGATGTCATGGAGGAGACCCTGCGTCTGAAGCCGGCCATCAAGCACCTGCCCCTGCGCTTCGCCCTCCGCGACATTCCTCTGCCCGACGGACAGGTCATCTCCGCGGGCGAGGCGATCCTCGCCTCGTACGCCGCGGCCAACCGCCACCCCAGCTGGCACGGCGACAGCGCCGACGTCTTCGACGCCACCCGCACCGCACCGGGCCCCGAACACCTCGCCTTCGGCCACGGTGTCCATTACTGCCTGGGCGCGCCCCTTGCCCGCCTCGAAGCCGCAACCGCGCTGCAGGCCCTGTTCGACCGCTTCCCCCACGCCGAACTGGCCCTGCCCGCCGAGGAACTTCAGCCGGTGCCCTCACTGATCACCTACGGGCACCAACGCCTGCCCGTACGTCTCCGGCCCGCCGTCTGACAGCCGGTCGCCGGCTCCCTACAAGCCGACGCAGCCGGGTGGGCAGACCGACGACCCACCCGGGTGCGCAGACCGACAACCGCCCCGGGTAGGCAGACCGACCTCGCCTGCCCGCCCGTCGCGCCCCGGTCCTCAGCTCCTTCTCGTCTCCCCCGGTCCGGCCGGCCCATGGTGTGGGGCCTGAACGCGGCCGGAAGGGACGCGTCCAGGAAACCTGGTCGCCCGGATCGGAAAGGGACGGTCCTTGCCGAGGAAGAGGGCGCCATGACGCCACTCGTCGGATTACGGCGGAAGTGGACTCCTTCGGAGGGTCTTTCGGCTCGGCGGATTGTGCCAGCAGGGGAAGGAAAGCCCAGACGGCCGTTAGCACCATGCCGGGATCCGACGTGCTCGTTCACACGGCCCGGCTCCTGAGCGATCCTCCCGAGCAGCTTCCAGGCGCACAAGACAACACCGAGCATGACGAGGCCCCACGTGGTCACCTTCAGGCGCTCCCAGCGGTGTTTGCGCTTCGGCTCGTCCCGCTTCTGGGCCACCCAGCGCTGAACGCGCTTCCGGCTTGATGGAAATCAGAGGGAGACAGGTGCGTGCAGCTTCCGTGTCAGGTGCTCAATGTGATGGGCCGGACGGCCGCCAAGGGGTAGTGCTGAGGCATGGACGGAAGCTGCCTTAGAGGCCGGAGCAGGGCGAGGCACACAGGCCGCCGCGCAGCTCGTCGTCCGCAGCTCGCCCCAGGGGCACAAAATGCGACAAGAGGACGGCAAAGCCACCGCCCCCCTCAGCTCCCCCGCACAAAGAATCCGACAAGAACGCGACAAGAAAACTCCCGGCCATACTTTCGATGATCACCCCGCCCTAACATTCAGCAGCGTGGCCGCCTCCCACTACCACGTCGGCACCGCGTCGGCATGGTCGTGAATCGGCGCCCCCAGGGAAACAATAAGGGGTGGGTGAATCATGTCCAAAAACGAGTCGTTAGTGAATGAAGCGGCTCTCTCCAGGCTGGCGAAGAGCTTCGAGGCTTACGGGTCTGACCTGGAAAGCTACGTCAATGAATTCCAGTCGAAGACCGATTCCGAGGTGATTCACGACGGTTTCGGTGTCCTCACTGAGTCCGAAGAGGTCACCTCCGCGTACATCGAGATGTCCACCGAGATGGTGGAGTCGCTGAACGCCCTGCGGCAGCACCTGGACCACGTCAGTGACGGGCTGCGCACGGTCCAGCGGAACGCTACGGAGACGGACGAGTCCCTGGCCACCGGCTTCGGCAAGGGGCGCAGTGCATGAGCGGTGACGAATCCGTGGCCGAGCAGGTCTTCGAGGCCGGCCTGGAAATCATCAACCCCGGGGGTGAACCGGACGTTCTGCGCTCGGCGGCCAAAGGCTGGCGGGATCTCCACGACAACCTGCAGACCATGTTCAAGGACATGGACCGCGAGGTGCAGCGGACTCTGGAGTTCGACTGGAAGGGTCCCGCGGCGGACTCCTTTTCTGGGCACTGGAAAAACCTCAACGCGGCGATGAGCAAAACGCTTCCGCAATTGCCCAAGGCGGCAGAAAGCCTCGATGAGGCCGCGGACGCGATCGAGGAGATAAACGACGAGATCCACCAGATTTATCTGGAGATCGGTATCTCCATCGGCGTCTCGGTGGGCCTGTCTTTCCTGACCATGGGTTTCTCGGCGGCCGCGGGGGCCGCCCGAGCCGCCCAACTCGCAACCAAGGCCGCCAAACTCGCAAAGACCCTCGGCACCATTCTGCAGAAGGTCGGCAAAGCGTTCCAGTGGATCTCCCGGATGGCGAAGGAACACCGCTTCCTGAAGAACGTCCTGGTCAACTGGACCAGCAACACCGGCGGCACCGTCATCACCAACGCCCTCACCGGACAGGAGACCAACCTCGGCGACGCGGTCTGGCAAGGCGGACTCTCCGCTCTCGTCGGCACCGGTCCCGGGCTCGCCGTCGCCGGCGGACTGGGCAAGGCGGGCCGTCCGCTGCTCGGTGACATAGCGGGCGGTGGCATCGGGAGCATGACCGGCGGTCTGGCCGTCGATGGGACGAAGAACCTCGACAACGACCCGTCGAACGACGTCAGCGGGCGCGACATGCTCTGGGACGCAGGGGTCAACGGGGTCGGCGGCGGCGTCGGGGGCGGCGCCGTGCACGGTGCGAACATGCATGTGCCGCCTGGGCGGGAGGGCCCGCACTTCTCGATCGAGGGCCCGGCGCAGGGCATCATCTACGGCGGCGCCGGAGCCATCGCCAAGCCACTGCACGACGTCATCTGGCCGACTGATGAGAAGCCGGACGAGGCGAAGACTGAAGCCACCGACCCGCCAAAAGGCCCGAAGAAGGGGTCAGTGAAGGACGTTTTCGGGTGAGAGAGCGGGACCTTGGAACGGCTGCGGCGTCGGCGCTGGCATGGGCCGGTGCCGCGGCGTTCCTGATCTGCCTGCTGGTGCGGAAGATCGCGCCGTATCCGCGCTGGGATCTGCTGGCTTGTCTGGCGGTGTCGGCGGGAGCAGTCCTCATGTGGTGGCTCCGGGCGAGCGGACGGCTCGCACCTGCCGGCCGGGCGGCGACGGAGCCGGACCGGTCCGTCACGGTGGGGCGGCGGCGCACCCGCTGGTGGCCCGAGAGGCGCATCGAGCTCGTCATCCTCGCCCTGACGGCGTTGCCGCTGCCACTCGTGATGCTGTTCCTTTCGACGACGGCGAGCACACCCCAGGTGACCGCGATCCTCGCGCACCATCCGCGTATTGTGGAGGTGACCATCACTCAGGTCCACCACTCGTACCTGAAGGACGGCAGGAACTACAGGTACTACGAGTCCGCGGTCACGGTCGCGGCCACCGGCCGGTCCGGGAAGGGGTCGCCATGGCCTAAGGGCACCGTGCAGACCTCCCACCCGCCGCACCCGGGAAACCGGTTCCTGGGCCTCTACGCCACAGACGCCCCCGCCGCCGGGATCATCCTGGACAGCCGCGCGGAGCTGCACGCGCTTCTCGGCGGGCACGCCGGGCCGGGGGACCTGGCGCTGCTGGCCCTGTACAGCCTCTTCCCTTTGGTCTTCGCCGTAGCAGCCCTCCGTGCCCGTGCCGCCTCACTCGCCTCGGAGGGTGTGTTCGGCGACGGCGGAACCCGGATGCTCCGGGTCCGGCTCGCCGGCGTCGGAGCGGGCGACCGTCTCAGGCGCCCCGTCGGCACTTCGAAGCAGGCAGGGCCGGTCCTGAGTCCCGCACTGCGCCTCGCATCGTCGAGCGGAACCCGTGATCTGCTGCTCGAACGGTGCCTCGACCCCGTCCCGCTCGCGGACGCCCTCAAGGACAGTCAGGGCCGCCTCTACTGGACCCCCAGGGCGAACGACCGGCCCGAATGGTCCACCCCCGCTCTGCTCGTCCTGGACGACGGCCGGTACCTACGGGGAGCCACAGCCATCGGCACACCCACCCAAGCCCCGACGGGCGAACCGGTTACCGGCTTTCTCCCCGGCCTGGAACCTGGCCGCCCGATGGGCCCCTACGCACTGTGGCAGCCCCACGTGCACACGCCGGGCGTGCTCTGCTTCGCTGCCGCCTTCATCGCTGTGGTCCTGCTGGTGTCGGGCGTCGGATCCGGCGGCGAGGCGCTGCCCACCGCATGCCTCCTGGTCGTCGCGTCCGGGCCGCTCGCGGGAGTGCTGATGATCGGGCGCCGGCGTACGCGCTATGTGCGCCAGTTGGCGCAGCAGAGGTGACGGAGACAGCCGCCACTCCCCCGTGGGTGGCGAGGGAGGACATCAACCTAGGCTGCTTCAACCGCTTGAAGCAGTGGCGCGGCATCGCCACTGCTACGACAAGACCGCCGAGTCCTACCAAGCAGCCGTCACCCTCGCATCGCTTCTGATGTGGGCGTGATTTTTGAGGACAACTCCTAGTGTTCTGAGTCAGGAATTCGTTTCATGAGTAGAGTCTGTTCATGGCTCGGATGGGGCGGCCGAAGGCTGCGTTGGTGCTGATTGCTCAGGAACGGGACCGGTTAGAGGAGTTGGTTCGCCGGCGGTCGACACCGCAGGCGTTGGCTCTGCGCTGCCGGATCATCCTTGCCTGTGCATCGGGTGCCACCAACCGGGAGGTGGCCCGACAGGTCGGAGCCGAGGAACACACGGTCGGCAAGTGGCGTGCGCGTTTCGTCCGCGACCGCTTGCCGGGCCTCGGTGACATGCCACGTCCAGGCGGCCCTCGTTCGGTGTCCGACGAGCAGGTCGCCGCGGTGGTGACGAGAACGCTGGAAAGCACGCCGAAGAACGCCACCCACTGGTCGACGCGGGAGATGGCCACGGAGATGGGTCTGTCGCAGTCGACCGTCTCCCGGATCTGGCGGGCCTTCGGCCTGCAGCCCCACCGC
>NZ_JBEZHQ010000015.1:0-179446 GCF_040650675.1 Streptomyces sp. NPDC048637 | reverse complement strand
GCGTCCTCCCCAAACGACAACGTCGGCCTTCAAGACCCCAACCGGGCCTTGAAGGCCGACGTCACGCTCGGCCCCGGATTAACCAACGGCATCCCGACCCGGTGCGGGGCCGTTCGGATAAGTGGAACCCGGGGCCCCGGTCCGTCCCGCTCCGCCGGAACCCGTACGATCGGACCCTGGCGCGCAACGAACGACCGCCCGCCGCGCCGGTGCGCAACGATCGTGCACTGTTGCGCAAGGAACCTGCATTACGGCAGGTCAGCGGCGGGCCGTAAGGTCAAGCGCTGTACGTGGAGTGGCGGAGTCCGCCTGCTCGGCGGTCTCCTGCTGCGGGTGCGCTTCGGCATGCCCTTGTACCGACCGCTGCCGGTCGCCGCCATCCGTACCCGTCATCTGATCGGCAGCGATAAAGGAGCCACCCCAGTGTTGGAGCACGGCGCAGCCCCGCCCGCAGGGGCCAGCGACCCCCCGCCCCCCTCGTCCGGGGGTCTGGGCACTCGGCTGATGCGGCGCAAGCCCGTCGAGCGGCTGGTCGCCGAGGGCGGCAAGGGGCAGGGGGGAATGCTCCGCCGCTCGATGGGCATGTGGCAGCTGACCATGATCAGCATCGGGGCCACGCTCGGCACCGGCATCTTCGTGGTCCTCGGCGAGGCCGTGCCGGACGCCGGGCCCGCGGTCATCCTCGCGTTCGTGATCGCCGGTGTCACCGCGCTGTTCTCCGCACTGTCCTACGCGGAGCTGGCCGGCAGCATCCCGGTCTCCGGATCGTCGTACTCCTACGCCTACGCCACCCTCGGTGAGCTGGTCGCCTGGGTCTGCGGCTGGTGTCTGATCCTGGAGTACGGCGTCTCGGTCGCGGCCGTCGCCGTGGGCTGGGGCCAGTATCTGAACGAGCTGCTCGACGGTGTCTTCGGCTTCACCATCCCGGACGCACTGTCCCAGCCGCCCGGTGACGGCGGCGTCTTCAACCTGCCGGCCCTGCTGGTCGTGCTGCTCGCGATGGTCTTCCTGCTGGGCGGGGCCAAGGAGAGCGCCCGGGCCAACACGATCATGGTCGTCGTCAAGATCGCCGCGCTGCTGCTCTTCTGCGGTGTCGCCGTCCAGGGCGTGCGGTCCGGCAACTACGCGAACTTCATGCCGATGGGCATGGCGGGCGTCAGCGCCGCCGGTGCCACCCTGTTCTTCTCGTACATCGGCTTCGACGCCGCCTCCACCGCCGGTGAGGAGGCCAAGAACCCGCAGCGCGACCTGCCGCGCGCGATCATGCTCTCGCTGGTGATCGTCACGGCGCTGTACTGCCTGGTCGCGGCGATCGCCGTGGGCGCGATGCCCTGGCAGGAGTTCGAGGGCTCGGAGGCCGCGCTGGCCGGGATCATGAAGGCGGTCACCGGCCAGAGCTGGTGGGCCGTGCTGCTCGCCTTCGGCGCGGTCATCGCCATCGCCAGTGTCGTGCTGACCGTGCTCTACGGCCAGACCCGCATCCTGTTCGCGATGTCCCGGGACGGGCTGGTGCCGAAGGTGTTCTCCAAGGTGCACCCGAAGAGCGGTGCGCCGCGGGCCAACACCATCATCGTCTCGCTGTTCTGCGGGGTGCTCGCCGCGGCGGTGCCGCTGGGCGAGCTGGCCGACGCCACCAGCATCGGCACCCTGTTCGCCTTCGCGCTGGTCAATGTCGCAGTGATCGTGCTGCGCCGCACCCGGCCCGACATGCCGCGCAGTTTCCGCACCCCGCTCTCGCCGCTCTTCCCGGCGATCGGCTTCGTGCTGTGCCTCTACATGATGGGCAGCCTCGGCGCCGTGACCTGGGTGGTCTTCGGTGTCTGGATGGCCGTGGGCCTTGTGGTCTACTTCGGATACGGCATGCGCCGCTCCCGATTGGCCACCGCAGAGAAGTGATCCACCCGCAGTGCGACTGAACGATCTCGACGAACGCATCGTCCACGCCCTCGCCGAGGACGCCCGCCGCAGCTATGCCGACATCGGCCAGGAGGTCGGGCTGTCCGCACCGGCCGTCAAACGCCGGGTGGACCGGCTGCGGGCGGACGGCGCGATCACCGGATTCACCGTACGGGTCGATCCGGCCGCACTCGGCTGGGAGACCGAGGGGTTCATCGAGCTCTACTGCCGCCGCAACACCTCGCCCGAGGCGATCCACCGCGGCCTGTCGCGCTACCCGGAAGTGGCGTCCGCCTCCACCGTCACCGGTGAGGCGGACGCCGTCGTCCAGGTCTTCGCCTCCGACATGCGGCATTTCGAGCGGGTGCTGGAGCGGATCGCGGGCGAGCCCTTCGTGGAGCGGACGAAGTCCGTGCTGGTGCTCTCACCGCTGCTGCGGCGCTTCAGCTCGGGGGCGCCGGGCTGACCCGCCTCCGCCCTCCGCCCCGGGGGCGGCCGGGTGCCCCGGCGGGCGTCGCCACCGCCCTCCTCCGCGAAGGCGGGCGTCGTCGGCCGCGGGAGGAAGGCGGCCGAGGTCATGACGGGCACGCTAGGGTCCGCTCAGCTGACCTCCCATGCAAGGTGTTCACTCCGTGATGGCGCGCCACGCAAACATCGATCTCAACCTGCTGACGGCGCTGGACGCCCTGCTCGAAGAGCAGAGTGTGACCGCGGCCGCCGACCGGCTCGGGCTCTCCGGACCGGCCATGAGCCGCGCCCTCGGCCGCATCCGCCGCACGATCGGCGACCCCGTCCTGGTGCGCTCCGGGCGCCATATGGTGCCCACCCCGCGCGCCCTGGAAATCAGGGCCGAGGTACGCCGGCTGGTGGAGGCGGCACATGGCGTGCTGGCCCCGTCCGCGCCGGCCGACCCGGCCCAGCTGGCCCGGGTGTTCACCATCAACGCCAACGATCTCTTCGTCACCGCCGTCGGTCCGCGCCTGGTCGCCCGCGCCGCCGAGGAAGCGCCGCAGGTCGTGCTGCGCTTCCTCGGCGAGAGCCCTATCGATCTGCCGCTGCTGCGGGACGGCGCCGCGGACCTGGAACTCGGCGTCATCGACAGCCCCGAGCCGGAGATCCGCACGGAGGAGCTGTTCATCGACCGCAGCGTCGCGGTGGTGCGCGAGGGCCACCCGCTGACCACCGGGAAGCTCACCGTGCGCCGCTTCGCCGACGCGGCGCACCTCAACTTCTCCCGCCGCGGCCGGCTGACCGGCCCCATCGACGCGGCGCTCGCCGCACGCGGACTGCGGCGCAAGGTGATCGCCACCGTCCCGACCTTCGCCGCGTCACTGCTGATGGTCCGCGACAGCGATGCGGTGGGCCTGGCCAACGAGCGGGCCGGGGCGGCGACGGTCCGCGGGCTGGGGCTGCGCACGCTGCCGATTCCGCTCGAACTGCCGTCGATGACCATGGAGATGGCCTGGCACCCGCGCCAGGAGGCCGACGCGGGGCACCGCTGGCTGCGCGGGCTGGTACGGGAGACGGTGCAGGAGTCCCTGCGGGACGTGCCGCCCGGCGAGGACTGACCGCCTTGCCGCGCCCGCTCGTCAGCCCTCTCCGGCGGGCCCGTTCACCGCGCCGAAATCGTCCATGAAGCGGGTGAACAGCCGGGCGAACGCGGCGCGTTCGGCGGCCGGCCAGTCGCGGGTCACCCGCGCCACCACGGAGCGCCGGAAAGTGTGCGCCGCCTCCAGCAGCTCACGCCCGTCCGGTGTCACGGCCAGCAGAGTGCGCCGGCCGTCCGTCTGGTCGGCCTCGCGGCGGAGATGACCGGCCTCCACGGCGGCCGCCACCAGCTTGCTCGCCCGCGGCTGGTCCACCCGCAGGGCGTCCGCCACCTCCCGTACCCCCGCCGGTTCCCCGCGCTCCTCGGCGGCGTCCACGACATCCAGCACATCGAACGCGGCGCCCTCCGGCACCGGCTTCCCGCCCTGCCGCGCTCCAGGGGCCGCTGGCCCGTCCGGTGCTGAGCCGGCTGCTGCAGCCCTTCTGGGAGCCGGGCGCGCGCACTCTCGACGAGGTCGCCGGTGCACTGATCGCCCGCGGCCGGCTCACTGCCGGTGGCGACACCCTCGCGCTCACCGAGGCCGGCCGGCGGACCCATGCCCAGGTCGCGACCCTGGTCGACGCCGGCCGCGCCCGCCTGATGCGCGGACTGACCGACGACGACTACCTCCGCACCGTGACCGTCCTCGACCGGATGACCGCCAACCTCACGCCAGGCCGCTGACCAGCGGCCCGACGCGCGCCGGGACACCGGCTGGGCAGCCGCCCGGGGCCGCTCCGGCGCCGGCGCAACGAATCACCGCACAGTCCCTTGAACGCGCAATGAATCGTCCATCGGCACGCAACGGTGGCGCCTTGTCCCGGATCACCGGCGGCCCGTACCGTCAATGCGTCCACCCGCACCGTCTCGCCGAGGGATCCCATGACGTCGCTGCACACCGCCCTGCTCCAGAGTTCGGGACGGCCCGGCGATGTCGCGCACAATCTGCGGGTCCTGGAGGACGCGGCCCGCGCGGCGGCGGCGACCGGCGCCGGGCTGCTCGCCTGCCCCGAGCTGTTCCTGACCGGCTATGCCATCGGCGACGGCGTCCACCGCCTCGCGGAGACCGCCGACGGCGACAGCGCCCGGGCCATCGCGAAGATCGCCGCCGAGCACAGCATCGCGGTGCTCTACGGCTACCCCGAGCGCGCCGCCCAGGGCGAGAGCGACAGCGCCGCGGTCTACAACTCGGCGCAGCTCATCGGCCCCGCGGGCGAGCGCCTCGCCAACTACCGCAAGACCCATCTCTTCGGCTGCTTCGAGCGTGAGTGGTTCACCCCGGGGGAGCGGGCCGTCGTCCAGACCGAGCTGGCCGGGCTCCGGATCGGCGTGATGATCTGCTACGACGTGGAGTTCCCGGAGAACGTCCGGGCCCATGCGCTGGCCGGCACCGATCTGCTGCTGGTGCCCACCGCGCAGATGCACCCCTTCCAGTTCGTCCCCGAGTCCGTCATCCCGGTCCGCGCCTTCGAGAACCAGATGTATGTCGCGTACGTCAACCGGGTCGGCGCGGAGGGCGAGTTCGAGTTCGTCGGCCTCAGCTGCCTGGCCGGCCCGGACGGTGTGGTGCGCACCCGCGCCGGCCGCACCGAGCAGCTGGTCCGCGCCGATGTCGACCCCGCCTTCCTGAAGGAATCCCGGGCGGACAACCCCTATCTGCACGACCGCCGGCCCGAGCTGTACGGCCCGCTGACGTGACCTGACCCCGCCCCGCCCCCACCGATCCGCCGCAGGCCGGCCCACCCGGCCTGCGCTGCCCTGCCTGCTGTGCCCTGTCTGCAAGGAGCCCGTCCCCGATGACGTCCACGGTGCCCACCGCCGCCCACCACGCGGATGCCCAGCCGCCGATCACCATGTTCGGCCCGGACTTCCCGTACGCCTACGACGACTTCCTCGCCCACCCGGCGGGCCTCGGCCAGGTCCCCGCGACCGAGCACGGCAAGGAGGTCGCGGTCATCGGCGGCGGCCTCTCCGGCATCATCACCGCCTACGAGCTGATGAAGATGGGCCTCAAGCCCGTCGTCTACGAGGCGGACCACATAGGCGGCCGGCTGCGCACCATCGGCTTCGAGGGCACCCCGGCCGAGGCCGCGGACCTGACCGCCGAGATGGGCGCGATGCGCTTCCCGCCGTCCTCGACGGCGCTCCAGCACTACATCGACCTGGTGGGCCTGACGACCACGCCGTTCCCCAACCCGCTGGCCGCGGACACCCCGTCGACCGTCGTCGACCTCAAGGGCGAGTCGCACTACGCCCGTACCGTCGAGGACCTCCCCGAGGTCTACCACCAGGTCATGGACGCCTGGAACGCCTGCCTGGAGGAGGGCGCGGACTTCTCCGACATGAACCAGGCGATCCGCGAGCGCGATGTCCCGCGCATCCGCGAGATCTGGTCCCGGCTCGTCGAGAAGCTCGACAACCAGACCTTCTACGGCTACCTCTGCGACTCGACGGCCTTCAAGTCCTTCCGCCACCGGGAGATCTTCGGCCAGGTCGGCTTCGGCACCGGCGGCTGGGACACCGACTTCCCCAACTCCATCCTGGAGATCCTGCGGGTCGTCTACACCGAGGCCGACGACCACCACCGCGGCATCGTCGGCGGCAGCCAGCAGCTGCCGCTGCGCCTGTGGGAGCGCGAGCCGCAGAAGATCGTGCACTGGGCGCCGGGCACCTCGCTGTCGTCGCTGCACGACGGGACGCCCCGGCCCGCGGTGACCCGCCTGAACCGCACCGCCGGCAACCGCATCACGGTCACCGACGCCGACGGCGACATCCGCACCTACGAGGCCGCCGTCTTCACGGCGCAGTCCTGGATGCTGCTCAGCAAGATCGCGTGCGATGACGCACTGTTCCCCATCGACCACTGGACGGCGATGGAGCGCACCCACTACATGGAGTCCAGCAAGCTCTTCGTGCCCGTCGACCGGCCGTTCTGGCTCGACAAGGACGAGGAGACGGGGCGGGACGTCATGTCGATGACGCTGACCGACCGTATGACGCGCGGTACGTACCTGCTCGACAACGGACCGGACCAGCCCGCGGTCATCTGCCTCTCCTACACCTGGTGCGACGACAGCCTCAAGTGGCTGCCGCTGGAGGCGAACGAGCGGATGGAGGTCATGCTGAAGTCGCTTTCGGAGATCTATCCGAAGGTCGACATCCGCAAGCACATCATCGGCAACCCGGTCACCGTGTCCTGGGAGAACGAGCCGTACTTCATGGGCGCCTTCAAGGCGAACCTGCCCGGCCACTACCGCTACCAGCGGCGCCTGTTCACCCACTTCATGCAGGACCGTCTCCCCGAGGACAAGCGGGGCCTGTTCCTCGCGGGCGACGACATCTCCTGGACGGCGGGCTGGGCCGAGGGCGCGGTGCAGACCGCGCTGAACGCGGTGTGGGGCGTGATGCACCACTTCGGCGGTGCGACGGACGCGACCAACCCGGGTCCGGGCGATGTGTACGACGAGATCGCCCCGGTCGAACTGCCGGAGGACTGACGCATGGTGCGGAAGCGGATCACGCCGGTGATCCGCTTCTGCACCTCCACGTCCCTGACGCGCTCAGCCGGAAGCACCCGAGCCGCCCTCTCCCGCAGACCGCACACCGACGCCGACCCGCTCACTGCCGGCCCCTGCGCCCTGACCCGAACGACATGCCCTGAACCCCGGCGGGGCCAGGATCAGCCGGGCAGCGGAGTCAGCAGCATCCGCCCGACCAGCCCCACCCCGGCATCCAGCCGCTCGGTGAGCTCCTCCGTCACATCCGGCAGCCGGCGGACGCTCCACAGCGCCCTGGCCGCCACCCAGGCACCGTCCCTGGCCTTGTCCAGGCTCCACGACCCGATCAGATGCGTCAGCGGATCGGCGACGTCCAGCACATCGGGGCCGGGCATCAGCAGCTCACGGATCCGCTCCTCCAGGCTCGTCAGCACCCCGCCGACCCGGTCGAAGTCGTGCTCCAGTGCGGCCGGTTCACACTCCAGCGCCCGGCAGGTGTCCAGCACGGCCAGCGCCAGGTCGTGCCCGATGTGGGCGTTGATCCCGGCCAGCGCGAACTGCAGCGGACGCACCCCCGGGTGGCGGCGGAGCTGGAACAGCGGCCGCCAGCAGGCAGGCGGCCGCAGCCCGGCGGCCGCGGCATCCACCGCGTCGAAGTAGCGCCGCGCGAAGCGGATGTCCAGCTCGCCCGCGGCCGCCGGGTCCTGGAACGTGCCGTCCCCGATGCGCCGCGCCACCACTTCGGTGACGGCCAGATAGACCCCGTTGAAGACGGCCACCCCGTCCCCGGCGGGCAGCCCCGCGGCCAGCGCCCGCATCCGGGCCAGCACCTCCGTCACACCCCTGGTGGCCGTGGGCCCCGCGCCGGCCGGGGGGCGGGCGGCGGATCCCCCGGCCGGGTCCGTACGGCCGGGACCGCCGCATTCCTGAGTAGTCGTCATCCACTCAGCGTGACAGTGGAATTGCGGATGGTGAGGTTTGCCGGTCGCCGATGACCGGAACGGGGTAATGGGCGGCGCGCCCGCTTGTGCCGCGCCCGGATGCCGGCCGGCCGGCAGCCGCCAATGCGCCGCACTGCGGGCACGGCCCGAAGCGCAGAATTCTTCTGCGGACAGCGGCGGAGAAACCTGAATCCCCCAGGCCACTCGAATTACCTGCCGGCTTCAGTTTGTCCAGACGCAGCCGTTCGACTATGAATCACCTCGGCTCTGTGACGTGCAGGGCGGCACAGAGTGGAGAGTGATCATGGCCGGCTTCGGGTGGAAACTGCATGGGGACGGGCGACATCTGAAGCCCGGCGAGGTGGTCAGGCCCGGGGAGCGCCTGACGTGGGGGCGGACGATCGCACTCGGCGCCCAGCACGTGGTGTCGATGATCGGGGCGTGCTTCGTCGCCCCCGTGCTCATGGGCCTGGATCCCGGCCTCGCCCTGATGGCGTCGGGTGTCGCCACCGCACTGTTCCTGGTGATGACCCGCGGACGCATCCCCAGCTACCTGGGCTCCTCGCTCTCCTTCGTGGGCGTGTCCGTCGTGATCGCGGGCCAGGGAGGTGACGCCGGGACCCTGACGGGCGCGATGCTCGTGGTGGGGGCCTGCCTGGCCGGCTGCGGTATCGCCATCCATGTCGTCGGGGCTCGGGTGATCCACGCGGTGCTCCCGCCGACCGTGACGGGCGCGGTCGTGATGCTGATCGGCTTCAATCTTGCCCCCGTGACGGCGTCCACGTACTGGCCCCAGGACCAGTGGACGGCGCTGGCGACGATGCTGTTCACCGGACTTGCTCTCGTGGTGCTCCGGGGCTTCTGGTCGCGGATCGCCATTTTCCTGGGCCTGGTCTTCGGCTATGCGCTGTCCTGGATTCTTGACCGCACCGCGGGAAGGATTCATTCGGTCAATGGTGCGGGCAAGCTCACGGACCACTGGCGCATCGACTTTTCCGGCGTCGAAAAGGCTGACTGGATCGGCGTTCCCACGTTTCACGCACCGAACTTCTCCGCCTCTGCGGTCCTCGTCGCGCTGCCGGTCCTCGTCGCGTTGATCGCGGAGAATGCCGGACACATCAAGGCGGTCGGCGCGATGACCGGTGATTCCCTGGACGACAAGATGGGCACGGCCATCTTGGCCGATGGCACGGCAACGGTCCTGTCGACTGCGGTAGGTGGCCCCGCAACCACGACCTACGCCGAGAACATCGGCGTCATGGCGGCCACCAGGGTCTACTCCACCGCGGCCTACTGGGCAGCGGCCGGCTTCGCCCTGCTCTTCGGCCTCTGCCCCAAATTCGGCGCGGTGGTGTCGGCGATCCCCGGCGGGGTGCTGGGCGGTATCACCGTCATCCTCTACGGCATGATCGGCCTGCTGGGAGCCCAGATCTGGGTGCGGAACAAGGTGGACTTCTCGGTCCCCCTGAACCTCATCCCCGCAGCGGCCGGGATCATCATTGCCATCGGCGGCGTCTCGTTGAAGTTCACCGAGAACTTCGAGCTGAGCGGCATCGCGCTGGGGACGCTCACCGTGCTCACCGGCTACCACTCCCTGCGCTGGCTCTCCACGGCGGCAGCCCGGCCGGGCACGCCACTCCTCGACGCCGGGACCGGCGAGGACAAAGAGCCTACTGACGGGGACGGCTGAGGCCCGCGACCACTCGATCGCCGAGGTCGTTCCACCGACTCTGCGGAGGTACCACCGACTCTGCGGACGTACCACCGACTCTGCGGAGCCAGGCGTCTCGGACGGAGGCACATGGCTGTGGGTGATACGGCCACTTTGGGACGCTGACCGCCGTTGTCCTCCTCATCCGGCTCCGGTCGTCAACCGGATGACCAGATGAGGAGGACGGTAGGTCGCCCGTGCAGGAACGTCCGTCGGCTCAGGAATCGAGCACGGCGGCGACGGCTTCGAGCTCTACGAGCTGGTCGTTGTAGCCGAGCACGGTGACACCCATCAGCGTGCTGGGCACATCGTGGTCACCGAACGCGTCCCGGACCACCTCCCACGCCGTCACCAGGTCTTCCTGCCGGTCGGAGGCGACGAGAACGCGGGTTCTGATGACATCGTGCAGCGAGGCACCGGCGTCCGCCAGAGCGGTCCGCATGTTCTCCACGGCCTTGGCCGCCTGCCCCGCGACGTCCCCGAGCGCCGCCGTGGAGCCGTCTTCGTTCAGCGGACAGGCACCGGCGAGGAAGACCAGCCGCGACTCGGCCGGGGCCGTGGCCGCGTACGCGTACTCGGCAACATCTGACAGGGATGCAGAGCGAATCAAGGTGACGGCACGCGGCACGGGCTTTCCTTTCGCGGTGGATCGGGACACCCACGACCTTCTCAAGGATCGACTCTGCGTTCGACGGAATTTCCGGGGCGGGGGCGGCCTCCCGCTACTGCGGTGCGATGGTCCTGAGCCAGCCCTCGACGGCGACCACCTCGGCCCACTGCGGAAACAGTCTTTCGGTGAGGACCTGGCCGAACCTGTGCTGCACGGCTCCGAGCCGGTGACGGTCTGCGCTACGCGTGCCCTCGGTCGCTGATCCAGGGCCACGGGTCCGTGGCCCCCGCGCCAGGTAACCCGGCGGACAAAGCATTCTAAGCGGCCGCTTACGATGGCTCCGGCTCTTCACATGAGTCCTACCCGCCCCAACAGCATCCTTCGTACCAACAGCGCCGGTCAGCGCGAGAAACCCAGGAGCACCACCCGTGAGCGTCGAACCCCTGCAGACCGCCACCGTCCCGTACGGCGAACTGGTCCCCGTCACCGTCCACTTCGACGACCTCGATGCGCTCGGCATGCTCCACAACTCCCGCTACCCGCTGCTCGCCGAGCGCGCCTGGGCGGAGTACTGGCACGACCAGGGCTTCGGCTTCGACGGCGACTGGGTCGCCGCGGGCGACATGTGCAACGTCATCAAGGAGATGCAGGTCTCCTACGAGCGCTCGGTCACCCGGCCCGGCCGCTACGCGGCGCACCTGTGGGTCGAACGCCTCGGCCGCACCGGCCTCACCTACGGCTTCCGGCTCTGCTCGGCCGACGGCACCGAGACCTACGCCCGGGGTCACCGGGTACTCGTCCGCGTCGACGCACAGACGCTGCGCCCCACCCCGTGGTCCGACCGCGCCCGCGCCATCGCCGGCCGGCTGCTCCGGCCGGCGGCCTCGGACGCGGGCACGGAGGCGGACGCGGCCTGAGGCGCGCCGGCCCGCGGACGGCAACTCCGGCGGGCGGTAGCTCGCCTGGGCGACAACTCCCCTGGTCGGCCGCTCTCGCGGGGAGCATCCGTCGACCGCAGAGCCCGGCCGGTGCCGCCGACACGCACCGGCCGGTCTACGGCACCGGCCGGTCGACGACACTGGCCCGGTCGACGACACTGGCCCGGTCGACGACACCAGCCGCTCGACGGCACCGGCGCTCAGGACCGCTCCAGGTCCCCGGTCACCGCGGGGGCGCTGCCGGACGCCGTGCGACCCGGCACCCGCAGCACCCGCGCGCCCACCACCAGCCCGCACGCCAACGTCGTGACCAGCATGAACGACACCGGCAGTGAGGTCGCCTGGGCGAGCCCGCCGATCGCCGACGGTGCGAGGAGGCCGGAGGTGTAGGTGATCGTGGCGACACCCGCGATCGCCTGGCTGGGCGCGGGGCCGCTGCGCCCGGCGGCCGCGAAGGCCAGCGGGACCACTACGGCGATCCCGAGGCCCATCAGTCCGAACCCGCCCATCGCCATGGCCGGATGCCGGGCCGCGACAATCAGCAGACCACCGGCTGCCGCCAGCACCCCGCCGGCCCGCACCGTACGGACCGCACCGAAACGGGCGACCACCTTGTCCCCGGCCAGCCGTGCGACGGTCATCGTGCAGGCGAAGGCGGTGGTCGAGGCGGCCGCCAGGCCCGCGTCGCTGCCCAGTTCGTCGCGGAGGTAGACCGCCGACCAGTCCAGGCCGGCGCCCTCCGCGAAGACCGCGCAGAACCCTATGGCCCCGATGGCCAGCGCCGACCTCGGCGGCAGCGCGAAGCGCGGCGGCGGATGCTCCTCGGGCGCGCTGCGCAGATCCAGCACACCCCGGCAGGCGAGCGCACCGAGCAGGGTCAGGACGAGCGCGGCACCGGCCAGATGGAGCCGGGCGTCCCACCCCGCGTGCGCGGCGACGGTGCCGGCCGCCGAGCCGAGCAGGGCGCCCGCACTCCACATCCCGTGCAGCCCCGACATGATCGGTTTGCCGAGTCGGTCCTCGGTCTCCAGTCCCAGCGCATTCATCGCGACGTCCGACATCCCGGAGGCCGCGCCGTACATCAGCAGCGCCGGGCACAGCGCGTACAGGCCGGGGGAGAGGGCGGGCAGGACCAGTGACAGGGTCCACAGGGCGAGCAGGCCGCGCAGCGCGGTCCGGGCGCCGAGGCGGTGGCTGATCCGGCCGGCCAGCGGCATCGCCAGAGACGCGCCGATCGCCGGGAAGGCGAGCGCCAGCCCGAGTTGGCCCGGTGAGATGGCGGTGTGGTCCTGGATCCAGGGGATGCGGGTCGCGAAGTTGCCGGTGACCGAGCCATGGATGAGGAACACCACGGCGATGGACCAGCGTGCGCGGCGTAGCCCGGTGTGGGGGAGTGGGGTGGTGTCGTCGGGGATGCCATTGACAGCCATGGGCGGTAAATTATCAGGAACCCTGCCTGATAATAAGGGTGTTGGCCCGACCGGATGAAAGAATCCCGCCATGCATGCACCGCGCGCGGCAGCGGCCGGCCGCACCGCCTCCCCGACCACCGCACGGCTGATCAACGATCGCCTGGCGCTGCAACTCCTGCAGTCCGAGGGGCCCTTGACGGCAGCTCAGCTCAAGACGCTGACCGGTCTGTCCCGGCCGACCGTGGCGGACCTCGTCGAGCGCCTCCAGGAGGCCGGGCTGATCACCGTGGTCGGCGAGAGCGGTGCCCAGCGGCGCGGGCCCAATGCCCGTCTCTACGGGATCGTCGCCGACCGGGCCCATCTCGTCGGCCTCGATCTGCGGACGCACAGCATCACCGTTGCGGTCGCCGACCTCCTCGGCCGGGTACGCGCCGAGCGCACCGTCCCCATCGGCCCGGACGGTGCGCCCGATACGGCCGTCGCCACCGCACTCGCCGCCGTGGACAAGGCCCTTGCCGCCGCGGGCGCACACGCTCCGCACACCATCGCCGTCGGCGCCCCCGGTCTGGTGGACCCCGCCACCGGGCGGCTCGGCGGCACCGACTGGATCGCGTCCTGGCATGTCGGACTGGTCGGCGCGCTGCGCGCACGGACGGGCGGACCGGTGCTGCTGGAGAACGAGGTCAATCTCGCCGCCATCGCGGAGCAGCGCGACGGCGCGGCCCACGACCGCGACACCTTCGTCCTGCTCTGGCTCGGCCACGGCACCGGCGCCGCCGTGGTCCTGGACGGCACGCTGCGGCGCGGCGCCTCGGGCGGCACCGGCGAGATCGGCTTTCTGCCGGTTCCCGGCACCGGCGCGCTGCCCACCGCGAGCGGCTGCGACGGCGGTTTCCACTCCCTGGCAGGCTCCGCCGCGATCTGCGCCCTCGCCGCGGAACACGGCCTGTCCTCCGAGGCCGCCGCCGGGCCGAACGGGGCGAACGAGCCCTCGTCCGGCACCGGGGCGCCCACCGATGCCCCGCCCGCCGAGTCCCTCGTCCGGGCCGCCGTGGCCGCCGGCGACGCCGGTGCCGCCTTTCTCGACGCGCTGGCCGCGCGGATCGCGCTCGGCGTGGCGGCCGTGTGCGCCGTGCTCGACCCCGGGTGTGTCGTCCTCGGCGGTGAGATCGGCCGCGGCGGCGGCGCCGCGCTCGCCGACCGGGTCGCCGGCCATCTGGCCCGGCTCTCCCCGCTGCGCACCGACGTACGCGCGGGCGCGGTCGGCGGACGGGCGGTGCTGCTCGGCGCGGTGCTCGCCGCACGGGACGCCGCGCAGAACGAGCTGTTCGGGGCCGCGGGGCCGGAGGTGTCTCCCCGTGCCTGAGGCGTCCCCTCAGGGGGGTGCGAACACATCCCGTAGGGGGTGCGGGCGCCCCTTGCGGGCCACAACGTGGCGGGGGCGGGGGGTATTCCCGACGGCTGGTGAACCGGAGGGCGGCTGACGCCCTTTCCCGCCCGTCAGGCCTCACCCACCCGTCAGGCCTCACCCACCCGTCAGATCCCCACCCACCCGTCAGATCCCCACCCACCTGTCAGGTCCTCACCCGCCCGCCCGCTCCGCGAGGAACTCGGCGTAGGTCCGCTGCCCGTCGGCGTGTTCCGGTGTCAGGTTCCCGCCGCGGCGCAGTGCGGCGGCGCTCGCGCCCGGCAGCCACAGCGGCACCAGCAGCCGGTGCCGCCCGCCCGCCTCCAGGGTGGCCCGTACGAGATCCCGGGTGCTCAGCACCTCGGGGCCGCCCATGTCCGGGACCCGGCCGGCCGGGTCGCCGGCCGCCAACCCGGCGAGCCGGGCGGCCACTTCGCGTACCTCGACCGGCTGCACCCGTACCCCGGTCGGCACCGGCACCACCGGCGACCGGGCGCCCGCCTTGACGACCTGCAGCACCAGATGGTGGAACTGCGTCGTGCGCAGCACCGTCCAGCCGATACCGGAGCCCTCGATCAGACGCTCCACCGCGAGCTTGGTGCGGTAGTAACCGAGCGGCACCCGGTCCACCCCGACGATCGAGATGTACACCAGGTGCGGGATGCCCGCCGCCTTCGCCGCCTGGACGAGCTGCCCGGCCGCCTCCATGTCACCGCCGGCCGGCGTGGTGGCACAGTGCACGATCGTGTCCACGCCCGCCAGCGCCTCGGGCAGCCCCGTGCCGTCGCGCAGATCGACCGCGTACGACCGCGGCCGGGGCCGCTCCGTGCCGGTGTGCGGCCGCCGGCTCAGTGACCTGACGTCATGGCCGTCGTCGAGCAGCCGGTGCACCAGGGGCCGACCGAGTGTGCCCGTGCCGCCGGTCACCAGAATTGTCGCCATCGCGGATCAGTCCTTGAGGGGAGAAGGGACATGTACGTCTCCGCTATGACGCCTCACGCGCGCCGTCTGTGACACGGGCGGCGCGCCGGGGGCTGTGAGGCAGCCCACAGGGCTTCGCTCGCATGGGCGACGGCCCGGCGTGGCAGACTGAATCTGTACTGACATAAGAGCAGCAGCGCACTCCGGGGTCGGTGTAATTCCGAACCGGCGGTTATAGTCCGCGACCCGTCCGCAGCCAGCGGCCGGTTGAGCAGGTGAAATTCCTGCACCGACGGTGAAAGTCCGGATGGGAGGCAGTGCGCGGCGGGCGAGCTTCGGTACACCGCCGTCGGCGGCGCGTCCGGGTATTTTCCCGGACGGTCCGTGTATGTCCGGCCGCGGTGTTCCCGTGGCGTCGTTTCCGCTTCTGTCGTCCAGACAGCCCCGGAGTCCGTGCCCTGAGAGGCAGGAGGACCCGGTGGCCACCGCAGCCCCCGTCGAGATCGCGGCGATGCGCCGAGCCATTGAGCTCGCCGCGCGCGGGCTCGGGCACACCAGCCCCAACCCCGTGGTCGGCTGTGTCGTCCTGGACTCCGCCGGGCGCATAGCGGGCGAGGGCTGGCATCAGCGGGCCGGCGGGCCGCACGCCGAGATCCATGCCCTGCGTGCCGCGGGCGAACGAGCCCGGGGCGGCACCGCACTGGTCACCCTCGAACCCTGCAACCACACCGGCCGCACCGGCCCCTGCGCCCAGGCGCTGATCGACGCCGGGGTCGCCCGCGTCGTCTACGCCGTCTCCGATCCCAACCCGACCGCCACCGGCGGCGCCGTCACCCTTGGCGAGGCCGGGATCGACGTCGAGGGCGGACTGCTCGCCGACGAGGCCGCCGCCGGCAACGAGGCCTGGCTGACCTCGGTGCTGCGCCGCCGCCCCTTCGTGCTGTGGAAGTACGCCGCGACCCTCGACGGCCGGATCGCCGCCGCCGACGGCACCAGCCGCTGGATCACCTCGCCCCGGTCGCGCGCCGATGTGCACCGGCTGCGGGCCGCCGCGGACGCCGTGATCGTCGGCTCCGGCACCGCCCGCGCCGACGACCCGCAGCTCGGCGCCCGGCTCAGCGGGCTGTCCGACGACGAGATCAGCCAGCCGCTGCGGGTCGTCGTCGACTCCGGCGCCACCGCCGTCAAGGCGGGTGCCCGCGTCCTGGACGGCTCCGCGCCCACGCTGATCGCGGTCGCCGAGGACGCCGACGCCGGCCATCTCGAAGGCCTCGCCCCGATCATCCGGCTGCCGCGCGCCGCCGGGGGACGCGGGCTGTCCATCCCGGCACTGCTCCGGGCCCTGTACGAGCGCGACGTGCGTTCCGTCCTGCTCGAAGGCGGCCCCACGCTCGCCGGGGCCTTCCTCGCCGCCCAGGCCGTCGACAAGGTCGTCGGCTATCTCGCGCCGGTACTGCTCGGCGCCGGACCGGCCGCCGTCGGCGACGCCGGAATCACCACCATCGCCCAGGGGTTGCGGCTCGACGTGACCGACACCGAACGGCTCGGACCCGATCTGCGCATCACCGCCACTCCCATCCGCCACGCCCTCCACGAGGAGAACTGAAGTGTTCACCGGAATCGTCGAAGAACTGGGTGAGGTCGCCGCCGTCGAGAACCTCGGTGCGGCCGCCCGGTTCCGGCTCCGCGGGCCCGTCGTCACCGAAGACGCCAAGCACGGTGACTCGATCGCCGTCAACGGCGTCTGTCTGACCGTCGTGGACACCGCCGACGGTGAATTCACCGCCGATGTGATGGCCGAGACCCTGAACCGCTCCAGCCTCGGTGCGCTGGCCGCCGGCTCGCGGGTCAACCTGGAGCGCCCGATGGCGCTCGGCGGGCGGCTCGGCGGACACCTCGTCCAGGGGCATGTCGACGGCACCGGCACGATCCTCGAACGCACCCCCGGCGAACACTGGGAGATCGTCAAGGTCGCGCTGCCGGCCGCGCTGTCCCGCTACGTCGTCGAGAAGGGCTCCATCACCGTCGACGGCGTCAGCCTCACCGTCGTCGATGCCGCGGACGACTACTTCACCATCAGCCTCATCCCCACCACCCTCGCCCTGACCACCCTGGGCATCAAGAAGTCCGGCGACCCCGTCAACCTCGAGGTCGATGTCCTCGCCAAGTACGTCGAGCGGCTGCTGGGCCGGGGCTCCGACGACCGCGGAGACCTCGACGAGATCAAGGAGATGGACCGGTGAGCCTCCTCGACACGCTGAACGGCGAGGCCTTCACGGCCTTCGGACAGCACGTCATCTGGTCCGACATGATCGGCAACACCATCGGTCTGGCCGCGCTGGCACTCGGCTGGCGGCGCTCCATCTGGACCTGGCCCGCCCAGTTCCTCTCCGGCGTCATCCTCGTCGCCGCCTACGCCTCCGCCCACCTCAGCGGCGGAGTCGGCAAGCAACTCCTCGTCATCGGCGTGGCGTTGTGGGGCTGGCGGCAGTGGCAGCGCGGCCGTCAGCAGGCACAGGACGGCTCCATCGCCGTACGCTTCGCCGGCTGGCGCGAGCGCGGTGTGCTGCTCGGCGGCACCGCCGTGGGCACCGCGGCCGTCGGCACCCTGTTCACCCTGGTCCCGCAGCTGTCCTGGAACCCCTGGCCGGACGCCTACATCTTCGTCGGCACGCTCGCCGCGATGGTCGCCCAGGCCCGCGGCCTGGTCGAGTTCTGGTTCGCCTGGCTGCTGGTCGACGTCGTCGGCGTCCCGCTCGCCTTCAGCAGCGGGCTCGTCTTCTCCGGCCTTGTCTACGTCGTCTATCTCGCCCTCGTCGTGTGGGGCATGCGCGACTGGTGGCTGCGCTCGCGTGCGAGCGGCCGCCCCGTCCTGGAAGGAGCAGCGGCATGACCGCACTGCAGAGCTGGTACGACGAGGATGCCGCGGCACTGGCGCTCGACCCCGTCGAGCAGGCCATCGCCGATATCGCCGCCGGCCGCCCCGTGGTCGTCGTGGACGACGAGAACCGCGAGAACGAGGGCGACCTCGTCATCGCCGCGGAGCGGGCCACCCCCGAGATCATCGCGTTCATGATGAGCGAGTGCCGCGGACTGATCTGCGCCCCCATGGAGGGCCCGGAGCTGGACCGGCTGGAACTCCCGCAGATGGTCGAGCACAACACCGAGTCGATGCGGACCGCCTTCACCGTCTCAGTCGACGCCACCGCCGCGCACGGTGTGACCACCGGCATCTCCGCCGCCGACCGCGCCACCACCCTGCGGCTGCTCGCCTCCGGGGAATCGGCCGCCGGTGACTTCGTCCGGCCCGGCCACATCTTCCCGCTGCGCGCCCGGCCCGGCGGGGTGCTGGTCCGCAACGGCCACACCGAGGCCGGTGTCGACCTCGCCCGGCTGGCCGGACTGCGCCCGGCCGCCGCGATCGTGGAGATCGCGGGCGAGGACGGCACCATGCTGCGGCTGCCGGAGCTGGTGCCGTTCGCCCGTAAGCACGGACTGTCGATCATCTCCATCGAGGACCTGATCGCCTACCGGCAGTCGTCCGAGCCCACCGTCCGCCGCGAGGCCGAGACCCGGCTGCCCACCGCACACGGCGAGTTCACCGCCTACGGCTACCGCTCCACCGTCGACGGTGTCGAGCACATCGCGCTGGTCGCCGGGGAGCTCGGCGACGGCGAGGACGTCCTGGTCAGGGTGCACTCCGAATGCCTGACCGGCGATATCTTCCACTCGCTGCGCTGCGACTGCGGCCCCCAGCTGGAGGCCTCGCTGCAGCGGATCAGCGAGGCCGGACACGGCGTGGTGATCTACCTCCGCGGCCACGAGGGACGCGGGATCGGCCTGCTGTCCAAGCTGCGCGCCTACGAACTCCAGGAGCGCGGCCGCGACACCCTCGACGCCAACCTCGAACTGGGGCTGCCCGCCGACTCCCGCGACTACGCGGCGGGCGCGCAGATGCTCCAGGACCTCGGGGTGCGCTCGGTGCGCCTGATGACCAACAACCCCGAAAAGACCGCCGCCCTGGTGCGGCACGGCCTGCGGGTCGCCGGCCGGGAGCCGATGCCCGTCCAGGCCGGGGAACACAATCTGCGGTATCTGCGCACCAAGCGGGACCGGATGGGCCACGACCTGCCCTGGCTGGACCCCGACCGGCCCACCACCTGCGACAACCAGTAGCCACCCGGCGCGACGTCACCACCACCCAGCACCATCACCCGAACGAGGAGAACCGTGAGCGGCAAGGGCGCACCCGAACTGACCGTAAAGAACTGTGGCGACCTGCGGGTGGCCGTCATCGCGGCGCAGTGGCACCAGCAAGTGATGGACGGCCTCGTGGACGGCGCGCTGCGCGCCCTCACCGAGCTCGGTATCGACGAGCCGACGCTGCTGCGGGTGCCCGGCACCTTCGAGCTGCCGGTCGTCGCCAAGGTCCTGGCCGGCCGCGGCTATGACGCGGTGGTCGCCCTCGGCGTGGTCATCAGGGGCGGCACGCCGCACTTCGACTACGTCTGCCAGGGCGTCACCCAGGGCCTGACCCAGGTCTCGGTGGACACCGGCGTACCGGTCGGCTTCGGCGTGCTGACCTGCGACACCGAGCAGCAGGCCCTGGACCGTGCCGGCCTGGAAGGATCCACCGAGGACAAGGGACACGAGGCGGTCACCGCCGCGGTCGCCACCGCCGCGACGCTGCGGACCGTGTCCGAGCCCTGGCGCTGACGGCCCGCCCGGTACCCGCCGCCGCCCTTCGGCCGAGCCGCGGCGCGGCGCCGCAACCCCACCGCGTAGGGTGGTCACCATCATGTCCAAGAAGACGTTCGAGGAGCTGTTCTCCGAGCTCCAGCAGAAGGCCGCCACCGGCGACCCCACCACCTCCCGTACCGCCGAGCTGGTGCAGGCAGGTGTCCATACGATCGGCAAGAAGGTCGTCGAGGAGGCCGCCGAGGTGTGGATGGCCGCCGAGTACGAGTCCGACGAGGCCGCCGCAGAGGAGATCTCCCAGCTCCTCTACCACCTCCAGGTCATGATGGTCGCCAAGGGAATCTCCCTGGACGACGTCTACGCCCACCTCTGATCCACCCCCCCACGCACACCCAACACCGCTTAGCTGCAAAGGAAATCGCTCTCATGCTGCGCATCGCTGTCCCCAACAAGGGTTCACTGTCCGAGCCTGCGTCGGCGATGCTCCATGAGGCCGGCTACCGCCAGCGCAAGGACCGCAGGGAACTGGTCCTGGTCGACGCCGAGAACGAGGTCGAGTTCTTTTTCCTCCGCCCGCGCGACATCGCGGTCTACGTGGGCTCCGGCAAGCTCGACATCGGCATCACCGGCCGTGACCTGCTGCTGGACTCCGGCTCGCCGGCCGAGGAGATCCTCCAGCTCGGCTTCGCCGGCTCGACCTTCCGCTACGCCACCCGTCCGGGCACGGCCAAGGACGTCACCGAGTTCGGCGGCATGACGATCGCCACCTCGTTCTCCGGCCTGGTCCGGCAGCACCTCGCCGACAACGGCGTGGACGCCTCCGTCGTCCACCTCGACGGCGCCGTGGAGACCGCCATCCAGCTCGGCGTCGCCGAGATCATCGCGGATGTCGTGGAGACCGGCACCACCCTGCGCAACGCCGGCCTGGAGATCATCGGCGAGCCGATCCTGAAGTCCGAGGCCGTCGTCATCCGGGGCACCGGCGCACCGGACGACGACCCGAAGGTCCGCCAGTTCCTGCGCCGTATGCAGGGCGTTCTGGTGGCCCGCCGGTACGTGATGATGGATTACGACATCCGGGTCGAGCACGTCGAGAAGGCCGTCGGCCTCACCCCGGGGCTGGAGTCGCCGACCGTCTCCCCGCTGCACCACGAGGGCTGGGTCGCGGTCCGCTCGATGGTCCCGTCCAAGGACGCCCAGCGCATCATGGACGAGCTCTACGACCTCGGCGCCCGCGCGATCCTCACCACCGGCATCCACGCCTGCCGGCTCTGATCCGCGGCTCCAGGCCACCCACCCGTACGCACCGCATCACCCACGACGGAAGACCGACGACGTGTCCGCGCCCCTGCCCAGCCTGCCGGTGACCTTCCGGCCGACCCGCACCCGGGTCGTCCTGTACTCCGTGGGCCTCGCCCAGCTCGCCGCCCTCACGGCGATCGCGCTGGCGCTGCCGAAGCTGAGCGGCGGCGAGCGGCTGAGCTTCGTCCTCACCGGACTGCTGGTGCTGGCCGTCCTTCTGCTGCTCGGCCGCCCGAAGGTGGTCGCGCGGCAGGAGGGCGTCACGGTGGTCAACCTCACCACCAAGCGCGAACTGGCCTGGGCGCAGGTCCTGCGGGTCAACCTCCGGGCCGGCGACCCCTGGGTCCATCTCGACCTCGCCGACGGCACCAGCCTGCCCGCCATGGGCATCCAGCCCGGCATCGCCCGGGACCAGGCCATCCGGGACGCCCGTGCGCTGCGCGACCTCACCGAGAAGCATGGTGCTGTCGACCACACGGCCGGGTGAGCCTGCCCTAATCCGGGCCCCGCTGTTTACTCTGTTCTCCGGGGCGCTCCCTGCGCCCCGCCCCTCAGTGGGACCACTGCGACCCGAGGAGTGACTCCCTCCGGCAATGGACGGATCGTCCTGTAGTACCTGCGCCGCCCCTCCCCAACCCCCGCATACCACGGAGGCGGCGGCATGACCGGCCCCCTGCTGCTGCTCGCCGCGGCACTCGTCCTGATCCTGGCCAACGGTTTCTTCGTCGCCGCCGAGTTCGGACTCGTCACCGTCGAGAAGGCGGACGCCGAGCGCGCCGCGGCCGACGGCGACCGCCGCGCCCACACCGTCGTCTCCGCACTCCGGGAACTCTCCTTCCAGCTGTCCGGCACCCAACTGGGCATCACGATCACCTCCTTGGTGGTCGGGATGCTCGCCGAGCCCGCGCTGGCCGAGCTGCTGTCCGGCCCGCTGCTGGCCACCGGCCTGCCCCAGGGCGCGGTCCCCGGCACGGCCGTGGTGACCGGCATGCTGCTGGCCTCCGCCGTCCAGATGGTCGTCGGCGAGCTGGTCCCCAAGAACTGGGCGGTCTCCAAGCCGCTGCCCGTCGCCCGCGTCGTGGCCGGCCCGCAGCGGGCCTTCTCCCGCTTCTTCCGCCCGGTGATCACCCTGCTGAACACCGTCGCCAACCGCCTGGTGCGCGCCCTGGGCGTGGAGCCGACCGACGAGCTGGCCTCCGCCCGTACCCCCGGCGAACTGGTCTCGCTCGCCCGGCACTCCGCCCGCGCGGGCGCGCTCGAGCAGGACACCGCGGACCTGTTCGTGCGCACCCTCTCGCTGGGCGATCTGACGGCGGAGAACGTCATGACACCGCGCGTCCGGGTGAGCGCACTGCAGGCCTCCGCGACCGCCGAGGACGTGGTGAACCTCACCCGCGCCACCGGCCTCTCCCGCTTTCCCGTCTACCGCACCCGCCTCGACGAGATCGTCGGGATGGTGCACCTCAAGGACGCGCTGGCGGTCCCGGCGCACGACCGGCTGCGCATCCCGGCGGCACGGATCGCGGTACCGCCGCTGCTGGTGCCCGAGACGCTGCTGGTGCAGCCGCTGCTGGAGCGGCTGCGCAGCGAACAGCCGATCGCGGTGGTCGTCGACGAGTACGGCGGCACGGCCGGTGTGGTCACCCTGGAGGACATCATCGAGGAGCTGGTCGGCGAGGTCCGCGACGAGCACGACGGGGTGGACCTGCCCGAGCTGGGCCTGGCCCCGCCCGAGGAGGGCCGCCCCGCCTGGGACGCCGACGGCGGCTGCCGGGTGGACACCCTGCGGCGGATCGGCCTGGACGCCCCCGAAGGACCGTACGAGACGGTGGCAGGACTGGTGGCACACATACTCGGCCGGATCCCGGCCCCCGGCGACATCGCGGAACTGGAGGGCTGGCGGCTGCGGGTGCGGCTGGTGTCGCACCACCGCGCCGAGCGGATAAGGATCGTCCGGACCGCGACCGTCACGGCGCCCGCCGCCCCCGAGGCGCCCCGTGAGCCCGTTGTGATCGGCGCGGAGGTGGCCCGGTGACGCTGGTCCAGCTCCTCTTCGCGGTGCTGCTCGTGCTCGCCAACGGTTTCTTCGTCGGCGCCGAGTTCGCCCTGGTCTCCGTACGCCGCAGCCAGATCGAACCCCTGGCGACCGGGGGCTCCACCCGGGCCCGGCAGGTGCTGCACGGCCTGGAGAACCTCCCGCAGATGATGGCCGCCGCGCAGTTCGGCATCACCGTCTGCTCGCTGACCCTCGGTGCGGTCGCCGAGCCGACCGTCGCCCATCTCCTGGAACCGCTCTTCGAGGCGGTTCACCTCCCCGCCGCCCTGGTCCACCCGCTCGGCTATGTCATCGCCCTGGCGCTGGTGGTCTTCCTCCACCTCGTCATCGGCGAGATGGTCCCCAAGAACCTGGCGATGGCGGCGCCGGAGAAGACCGCCCTGTGGTTCAGCCCCGGTCTGGTCGCCTTCGCGCGGCTGTGCCGCCCGGTCACCGCGCTGCTCGGGGCCTGCGCCCGCGGAGTGCTGCGGATCTTCGGTGTGGAGCCGAAGGACGAGGTCGAGGCGGTCTTCACCAGCGAGCAGCTGACCCACCTCGTCGAGGACGCGGGGCAGGCGGGCCTGCTGGAGCCGGCCGAACAGGAACAGCTCTCGGACGTCCTGGAACTGGGCAGCCGCCCCGTCACGGATGTCCTCCTCGACCGGGCGGCACTGGTCACCGTCGAACCGACCGTGACGCCCCGCCAGGTGGAGGAGCTGACCGTACGGACCGGCTACTCCCGCTTCCCGGTGTGCGCCCCCGGGGGCGCGTACATGGGCTATCTGCACGTCAAGGACGTCCTGGACCTGGAGGAACGGGACCGCGCGGTGCCCCAGCGCATCTGGCATCCGATGACGACGCTCCGCGCCGAACTGCCGCTGGACGACGCGCTGACGGCGATGCGCCGGGCCGCCTCCCATCTGGCGGCGGTCGCCGATGCGACCGGCCGGGTGCTCGGCCTGGTCGCGCTGGAGGACGTCCTGGAGATGCTGGTCGGCGAGGTCCGCGACCCGGCCCACCGCCGGGCCCCGGCCGCCCGCGACCGCCGGACCGCGACCGACCGGGTCAGCGAGCCCCGCGAGGAGGCACCGCTGCCGGCCGAGGACCGGGCGCTGGCGCGCTGAGCGGGAGCGGGGCCTCCAACAAGTCCGTTGTCGCTCCCACCGGAGAAGGCGACGGCACCCGGACTGCCATGCCGCATCGGGCGGCAGCCTGATCGCCCGGCCGCCCCAGGACATCCCCTAAAGATCCAGCCCCTTCGGCGGCCCCTGGACGTCCGGACCGCGGCCGGACAGCACCTCGCCGTAGGCCTGCATCAGATCGGGCAGCCGGAGGGTGGCGAGGTCGTCGCGGGTGGGGGTGCCGCGCCAGGTGGAGAGCCGCAGATCGCGGTAGGCGCAGCTCTTCTCGTAGAGGGTGCGCAGAAAGCGGCCGTTGCCCAGCTCGTCGATCCAGCCCTGTTCGACGACATGGCCGCTGATGCTGCACAGCTCCTCGCAGGCTTCCTCGTCCCAGCGGTCGCCGTTCTCCGCGGCCAGCACCTCACCGATGGCGGTCAGTTCCAGCGGCCGGTAGCTGGGGAAATCGACGCGGCTGGTGAAGCGGGACGACAGTCCCGGGTTGGCGGCCAGCAGCCGGTCCATGCCCTCCGGGTAGCCCGCCAGGATGACGACGAGCCGGTCGCGGTTGTCCTCGGCGCGCTTGAGCAGCACCTGCAGCGCCTCGTCCCCGTAGGCGTCGCCCTTGCTGTAGCCGGAGTTGGACAGGCTGTACGCCTCGTCGACGAACAGCACCCCGCCCAGTGCCGAGTCGATCAGCTCATTGGCCTTGACGGCGGTCTGGCCGAGGAACTCGCCGACCAGGTCGGACCGCTGGGCCTCCACGAGATGGTCGCCGCCGAGCAGCCCCAGCGCGTAGAAGACCCGCCCCAATATCCGGGCCACGGTGGTCTTGCCGGTGCCGGAGGGCCCGGAGAAGACGAAGTGCCGCTTGGGCGGCTGCACCGGCAGCCCCTGGCTCGCCCGCAGCCGCGCCATCCGCAGCTGAGCCGACAGCGCCCGCACCTGCCGCTTGACCGGCTCCATGCCGACCATCCGCTCCAGCTCCGCCAGCGCCTTCTCCAGCAGCACCGGATCGGCGGGCCCGGCGGGCAGCCGCTCGGCACCGCGCGGCACCGGCGCCGTCGCCTTGACCCGGGCAGCCGCGTCGCCCCCGGCGGGCGCGCCGCCCACCTCGCCCTCCGGCCCGTCCGCCTCGCCGGTCACCAGCAGCTCACGACCGTCGACCGGATCGAGCGGGGCCAGCGGATCCGGATCGCCGCCGGCCTCCTGGCCGAGGCCGGGCGCGGAGACCGTCGCCAGATCGGAGCCCTCGTCCAGGCCGTCCCCCTCCGCGATGGCGGCGAGCCGTGCCGCGGTGTCCATGAACGCCGGGTCGACCCGGTGCACGGCGCGGTAGAGGGGGAGCGCCGCGGCGCTGCGGCCGGTGCCCTCGTGGGCGCGGGCGAGCCAGTAACGCAGCTCCTTGCGCTGCGGCTGCTCGCTGCGGCAGCGCATCAACGCGGCCGACAGCAGCGGCTCGGCCTGCCCGTACATCTCCAGCCGCACCCGCGCCATGCCGCCGAACAGCCCCGCCTCGATGCCCAGCACCGGGTCGCCGAGCAGCGGCTCGGTGTGCCGGACGAGCTGGTCCCAGTCCTTGACGAGATAGGCGCGGCAGGCGTGCAGAAAGCGCACCTGGGGGTCGGTGTCGACCGGCGGGCAGCCGGCCAGTGCCTGGTCCAGCTCGGCTACATGGCGGCCGTCGAGCCAGTGGGAGGCGTGCGCGAGCAGCAGATCGCGGCCCGTCTCCAGCACCGGCTGGACCCACCAGCCCAGCCAGTACCAGGAGTTGAGGGTGCGTCGGTGGCGGGCGCGCATCTCACCGAAGCGGTCGCGGTGCCGGTGCATCCGCAGCAGCGCGAGGGAGGTGTCGGCGCGCAGCGCATGCAGGCCGAGCCAGGCGTCGGCCATCGTCGGATCGAGTCGTACCGCGGCCCGGAACTCCTCCTCCGCCTGCGGATAGGCGCCCACGGTGTAGGCGTCGACCGCGCGCAGCCAGGCGAGCTCGGCCGGGGCGGGCGAACCCTGAGTGCCGAAATCCATCCCGTCCCCCCACAATGCGTCCCCCGTGCGGCGCCGGGCGAGTGCCCGGTCGCGGCTCCCTAACCGGCGTACGGCGGGCGGGAGTTGACCGTCTCCGCGCACACCTCGGTCCCTGGCCTGCGATGGCACGGACTCGCATCGTACCTGCGGGATCGGTGCAGGCCGTAGAGGGCGGTACGGGGCAAGAGCGGACTGCCGGGCACGGTGCGACGGCGCGAAGAACGCGGTGACCCAGGGTGAGGGATCAGCGGCGCTCGGCGGCGGTACGAGGTGGTTTTGGGCAGAACGAAGCCCCCGATCACGGGGGAACAACCGGGGGCTTCGCATCTGCGGGCGGTCCGTTGAACCGCACATTGAGAACGTAAGTCCTGTACGCCCCCCAGGTCAAGCCGAGTTGAGGCACTCGGCGGGACCCTGTCGGCGTCGCCGGGCGCGTCGGCCGCGGTCGGCTACGGAGCGTGAAATGCGGGGCCGCTCATCGTGTTCCGGAAGGTCCCACGGCCACCTCGTATCCCAGCTGCCCCTGGTGCACCAGGAAATCGGCGTACGGGCGTGAAGGGTCCGCCGCGAAGTGCGCGCGCTCCGCCGGAATCCAGCCACTCCAGAACGCGGAGAGCCCTGGCCCGTCCCGGAGTTGACCCCTTTCCCAGGAGTGCTCGCTCGTCAGTTCCATCCACAACAGGCACACCAGATACGGCCGCAGTGCCCGCCGGCCCGCGCCCACCCCTTCGACCAGGACCAGCGGCGCGGGGGCGAGCGCACGCTCCTCGGTGAATTCCCCGCGCACCCAGTCATAGACGCCGTAGCGCGCCGTCTCGCCCCGGGACAGCGGCGCGAGGATCTGGGCACCGAACCGCTCACTCCAGGCGAACAGCTCCTCATGGGTGGCGAGATCGTCGGTGTGCACCACCGGCACCCCGCCCAGCGCCTCGGCCAGCCGCTCGGCGAAGGTGCTCTTGCCCGAACCCGCGTGTCCGTCCACCGCGACCAGCCGCACCGGACCGCAGGAGGGCGGCGCGGTGCGCAGCCGGGCGGCGAGCGAAGCCAGGTCAGGGTCCATTGCGCCAGCGTACGCGCGGGGCCCAGGCCCCTCCTCACGCCAGTGGTCCACACCAATATTCCTCCGGCGACTCGCGTCGTAGCGCCTTCCGAAGCAGGCCTGCAACGGGAATAGTTGAGCCACTGCTGACCCGCCCGTGCCCACCCGCCGCCCCGGCCCGACCTCCGCACCCGTTCGTACGCATCCGACTGGGGGACCTCCACCATGACCAGCTCCGCGCCCCGGCGCACCGTCCTGGCCGCCGCGTTTGCCGCCGTGGCGGGTGTCGCCGCCCCCTCGGCCCGGGCCGCCGACGCCGCCCGCAGACCCGCCGCCGGTACCGCAGCCCCGGCCACCGCCACCACCCCGGACGCCCCCGCGCGCCGATCGAAGAGCCTCGTGGACTATCACGCCTGGACCACCACAGCCGACTGGACCAAGGGCCACGCCAAGGGCACCGCCCTCGCGCACGGCGCCCGGCCGGGCATCCGCCTGGCGCACCCGGCCGGCACGTTCGACTACCAGGATCCGCACACCGGCAGGACCGCCACCTGGGAGTACGCCACCTGGACCGCTCCGGTCCACCGCCTCAGGGCCCCGGCCACCGAGGTCGTCGTGTCCTGGAACGCACACACCCCGCCCGGTACGTGGATCGCCGTCGAACTGCGCGGCACCTATACCGATGGCGGACGCACCCCCTGGTACGTCATGGGCCGCTGGACCTCCGGCGACAGCGACGCCGACATCCGGCGCACCTCCGTCGACGACCAGAAGGACGGCAAGAGCAGCATCTCGACCGACACCTTCGCCATCGACACCCCGGCGAGCGGCCTCCGCCTGACCTCCCACGAGCTCCGCGTCACCCTCTACCGCAAGCCCGGCGGCACCCTCACCCCCACCGTCTGGCGGCTGGGTGCCATGGGCTCGGACCTCCCCGACCGCTTCGAGGTGCCGGCGTCCGAGCCCGGACGGGTCGGCCGCGAGCTGACCGTCCCGCGCTACTCGCAGGAGATCCACAAGGGCCAGTACCCGGAGTACGACAACGGGGGCGAGGCCTGGTGCAGCCCCACCTCCTCCCAGATGATCGTCGAATACTGGGGCCGCAGGCCCACCCAGCAGCAGCTGTCCTGGGTCAACCCCGACTACGCCGACCCCCAGGTCTGCCACGCCGCCCGCTACACCTTCGACTACCAGTACGACGGCTGCGGCAACTGGCCCTTCAACGCCGCCTACGCCGCCACCTACCGGGACCTGCAGAGCGTCGTCACCCGCCTCTCCTCCCTCACGGACGTCGAACGCCTCATCCACGCGGGCATCCCGGTCATCACCTCCCAGTCCTTCCTCAAGACCGAACTCGACGGCGCGGGCTACGGCACCCCCGGCCATCTGATGACCGTCATCGGCTTCACCAAGGACGGCGACGTCATCGCCCATGACCCGGCCGCACCCGACAATGCGGCGGTCCGGCGCATCTACCGGCGCCGCCAGTTCGAGAACATCTGGCTGCGGACGAAGCGCTATGACGAAAAAGGCCAGGTCAAGAGCGGTTCTGGGGGTGTCTGCTACCTCTACTTCCCGGCTAAGCCAGCACCAAGTCAGCACCGGGTCCTGCGCGAGCTCGGAATCCGGTAGCGGTCAGGCCGCCAGACCGACCGCCAGCTCCTCCGGGAGATAGCCCCGGAAGGTCGTCGCCACCACCTGACGGCAGCGCTCGCGGCCGTCCTGGGGCAGGTGGCCGTACTGATCGACTGTGACCTTGATGGACCGGTGTCCGAGCCACCGGGACACCTCGTGAATGGACACTCCGTTCGTCAAGGTCACGGTCGCCCATTTGCGGCGGAGGTCATGGGGGTGTGTATTGCGTGAGCCCCAGCCGCTTGATGGCCCGATCCCAAGAAGCGCGGACAAGCCCGGGATATGTCATCCCGCCTTGCTGGTTGAGAATGGGCAACCGATCGGCGACGGCAGTGAAGAATTCCGGCACCGGAACGTCGCGCCATTCACCTTCTTTCCGGTGCTTCAAGGGCGCGTATCGCGCCACATAGAGTCCGTCCTCATCCCGATACCGGACGACCTGGCGCCGTAGGCGCAACAGTCCGTCCTGAAAATCCTCCGGGAAGACGCCAAGTGATTCGCCGATACGCAGACCGCCGCAAGCCATCAGCCACACCGCAGGCTCCAAGCGCGGTCCGATGGCGTGCGCGATGGCCTTGATCTCTTCGAGGCTCGGAAGGCTGCGCTCGTCGACCGGAACCACCGGATTATCAGGTTTCTCCGCTTCCTTGACCGGGTTGCTGGATATACGCCAGTGGCGCACTGCGTGGGAGAAGAGCGATGACAGTGCAATGCTGCGCGCGTCGATAGTGTTCGGTTTGGCCCCGCCCTTCGCCCACCGCGCGTACAGCTCCTCCACATCGGCGGCCGTCACCTGAGCGATCGTCTTGCGCCCCAGGTGCGGCAGGACGTGAAGCCGCAGGATGCGCTCGTACGATTCCCAGGTGCCGCCCGACATGAGCACTCCGTTGAGCCAGTCCTCTGTATAGCGACGCAGGGAAACCTTGCCGGCGTTCGGGTCGATGTACGTGTTCTCGCGCTTGTCGTTCTCCACCTTCGTGGCGAAGTCCACCGCATCCTTCTTGCGGTCGAATGCCTTCTGGCGCTGCCGGGCACTGCGCCCGCCGGGCTCCCGGTAGCGGACAACCCAGCGCTTTCCAGGTGCACCAGCGCCCTTGTCCAGGACCGTAGCCAAATCCACACCAATCCGTCCGAGAGTCCCCGACAGGTCTTCCCGCCAGGGGGTGTTGTTGTAGCTCGGAATTCCGGCCATGCCAAATGTGGTCTGCGGGGGGAGATTTTTGCTGCGTCGCCACTCATCCGGGACTTCGACTGTGTGACTGACGAGGGCTCGTGGGCTGTCCGCCGCATAGCAGCTCGCCGCCAGAGCGGGGTGCCGCTGGCCGACTGGTTGCTGCAGAGCCGGGAACAGCATCTGTATGAGTTGGTGAGAAGCGGGAGGCGGAGAGTCCGGGGGACAGAACCCGGCGTACAGGCCGACTCGTCCGCCGCCACCTGGGACTTTGCCCTGGAAAGGGCCTCTGACCTGCGTCGGGGGCCCTTTCTGGTCTTTCGGGGCCTTGCCTGTTTAGGCGGCAGAAAGTCCCCGGAAAGTCCCCCTGACAGACCAGAAAGTCCCCGAAAAGTCCCCGGGATGGGCTGCCTGGCGAGCCCTCTGAACAGGCGATTCGACGTATGGCGCCACGAGGGAAGGCGCTGTTCGCCGAGAGGCTGGATAACCGGACGGCTGCCGGTCACGTCGCACGTCACACGCCGTGGGACACAGACGAACACCGGTTGACGAACCGGCGTGCACCGGAACACCGAAACCGCGAGGAGGAGGTGCTCGCCTGTCAGGACGCTGGCCGGCGGCACGACGTACCTGAAGCGCTGACTGGAGCCGCTGCCCGGCAGCGAATGGTGGGCTCCGGCCGACGTGGCCGGGCGCCTGACTCCACCGTTGTCCGGGGTTCGGCAAGTGGAGATTTCACTGTGGCTGCGCCGTCTGCTCCTCGGCCAGATCGGTGTCCATGGTGTCTGCTTTCATGGCGGCATCGACGCGCTCGGTGTGGGGCTGCCAGCCGCGTCCCCGTCCGTGGGGGGTGCATGGTGTGTGGGGTGCTGCGCCGCATGCGGGACACATTTGTGCGCTGACGGCGTCCTTACGTGGGGCTGAGGCCAGCCACAGCTCACGTCGAGCCCGGCGTAGCTTTCGTTCCGCCGCTTGCTGTTGTTCCCGCGCATAGCGTGGCTCGGCCTGTGCGGTCTTGTCCGGAAGGGGGTGGTCCAGGATCTCCCGGGGGTCCCCGTCCAGCGGAGGATCCGGAGCCTTTCTGCCTGAGTGGAAGGAGTACTCCTCGAGAACGAACTCCTTGGGCCACAGAATGCCCGCGAGTGCGCGTCGTGCATGATGCAATGGCCGGACGGGGACGCCCTTCGGGCTTCGGCACAAGGCGGCCGCGGCTGCGCCGCAGTGAGGGCAGGCAACGGAGAGGATCTCGATGAGGTTCTCGCGCCGTTCGGCGTTGGCCCGCTGCCGTCGCTGTTCTTCCTCTTTACGCTGCTCGGCCTCAGCGGCTTCCCTGGCACGCTGATGCTCCCGCTCCTGCGGGCTCAGGTGAGCACGGCACGGTTCCCGAGTGATGTCCCACTGGCAGGGCAGGCCATTCTTCTTGGGCTGGCCGCACACGCGTGGGTCGTCGAGATGCACAGCCTGGCCGTACCGCCAAGACCCCTGGTAGGGAGCGGCGCAGTGTGCGCACCGAGGCATGCTGTCGGCGGCGACAGGCACGGCCTCGTAGAGGAAGCCGTCCACCTCAACCATGAAGGCCGGCCGGGTGCACGCGCAGGCGCTGGTGGCGTTCGTGCAGGAATCGTTGGGGGTCACGCTGTACTAACGCGTCGGAGTCTCAGAGTGGTCCACGGCGCCCTTCATTCTCACCCGCACGTGGGTACTACAGGATCGACAGACTCTCACCACTGGAAGGGTTCGTGACGGGACGGCCCAGCCGTGGGACGTCGAGTTGCCGGCGTTCGCCCGCCGCGAGGCTGACTGCGGTCCGGAGCACCTCCGCCGGCGCGGGCGCCCCACCAGGACAGTGCGGCGGCGAGTTGTTGGACAAGGTCCTCGGCGGCGGACGTCCGAGCGGCCGCTTTGGTTGTCGATCGTCCTTCGGCGCGCAGGGTGCTGCCATCGTCCGCGCGGGTGGCCGTGAGGGAGAACGTGAACAGCGGTTTGTGGGCTCGTCCGGTGCGGCTGTCCTCCCAATCGATGTCGCGGAGGATCTGTTTCTGGGCCAGTTCGTTGACGACACTGATGGGGCTCCTGCCCTGCCGGAGGCTGCGGAGCTGTCCAGCGCTCAGTGGGGGCGGCTGCCGTGTGTCAGCACCAGTTCCGCTGTAGCGGTCGTCGGCTCCGATGCTGATGATCGCGGTCTCCAGCCAGCCTCGAAGTGTCTTCGTGGGGATGCCGTGCTTGTCCCCGACCTCGCGGACGGTCATGCCCTCATTCAAGTCGCCCAGGGCTCGCTCGAGGAGGTCTGCGTAGTGCTGGAGGTCGTCTGCGGGAAGTCTCAGCCGCCCAGCGTGAATTGAGGCGCATTCCTCAAGACGCCTCTGGTTGCGCATCAGGCAGGGCAGGGAGCAGTAGAGGCCGAGGCGCAGGTGCTTTTCACTCTTTCCGGTGGACCTCTGAAGGGCGTACCAGCCAGAGGGCACGTACGCCCGTGGGTGGCCATGCCGCATCCTGCGCGGCGCACGTAGCCGCGGACGGGGCGCTCTGACGTGGTCCTCGGAGAGGGCAAAGCCAAGAACGGATCGGACTCGGACCGGTGGGGGGAGACCAGAGGGTCAGAGGGCGAGAGTGAATCCGAACTGCTCAAGCTCGTCTGTGCTGACGTTGCTGGACGACATGAATGCGGCGAACGCGCTGGAGGACTGCGCCGCTTCTGTGGCGAGCGAGCGCAAGTGATCGGCTTCCTCACGCTCGGGCTCCGGTGCCTCGCGTGCAGGCGCGCTACCGGGAGCGAGCGGGCGGAGTTCGGCCGGCACATCCAAAGCGTCCAGGAACGCCTGGGTCTTGTCGAGACGAGTGAGCGGTGGGTAGTAGAGCGCACGTTGGGGTGGCTGTTGCGCACGCGGCGCCTGGTGCGGGACTTCGAGACGCTTCCCGCCAGCAGCGAGGCGTTCGTCTACTTCTCGCCGGCCATGCTCATGAGCCGCCGTCTCGCCCGCCCGGCTTCCCGGCCGCAGCCCGAGCGGTCGCGGTGGGCTGCCGCGGCGTGAACCGTCCCGACGGCGACGCCGTCAGCCAGTTCCGGTCGACCAGGCACTTCATCCTGGACCGCACTCCCTCGATTTCCGCCGGCACCAATTCCAGCTCCAGCCGGGCCGCGATCTCCTTCGCCGACACCCCCTCGCCGTCGCCCGGATCGGACTCCACCAGCTCAACGATCCGCCGGTAATCCGGCGCGAGCGCCTGCAGAGTCATCCCCTCCCCGCGCCGCGGCACGATCGACCCCGCGGACGGGGCCTTGCGTTCCTCGGCCACGGGCGGCGCCGGAGCCTGCACCTCAGGGACGGTCGCGTCTGCCGAATCGCCGCCCACGGCCAGAGCCTCGCTCAGTTCCGCCCGAGCGATCACCGACGTTCCAACACCGCTTCAGCCGCACCGAGTTCAGCCAGGACTCGGTCCGCTTCCGCCTGAAGCTCTTCCACTCGCACCCGGGCAGCGGTTTCCCGCTCCTCCAGCAACCCCATCACCGACGCCACCGGCCACCTCCGTATCGCCGAGAACGAACTGAACGTCCGAACCCTCCCGCGACGACACCGACACCATGCCTGAACAGCGGAAACTCAGCGATCACATCCGGAAAGACAACGGGTTCTGAGTCGTCACAGGTGCTTCGGGCCATGCCCCAGCTCCACAGAGCCGGCCTGCACGCCGGAGCCGGAGAGCAGCGACGTGCTCGCTGGTCCCCGGTGCGTCGTTGCCCGCGAGAGCATCCGCGCCTCCCACCTCGCCCTGACCGGCTCGGCATCGTGGACTGCCCCGCCGTCCCCGCAGCTCGGGGGGGGCTGATCGGATCCTGGGTATGCCCCTGGCCTGAGTGTTTGCGGCACGGCTTAAACACCTTTCCGGCCGGAGGCCGGTGCAGAAGAATATTCCTCCAGGCGGTTGGCTGCATGCGGGTGATGCGGTCAGTCGCCTTGCTCTGCGTCTTTCAGGCGCGCAGTACGTGACGGAGGGTGCTCGAACGCCCCGAACCCCGGCGTGCTGCCCAGTTCGCGCTTTCTCTCACCAGCGCTGATTTGAACTCTCTACATTGCCTGTGCTTTGCCGTCCCTTAATTCGGGCAGGTCGCCCCCGATCCTGGGTGGAGTGAGGGCTGGGGAAGTGCCCCGCGGATCGTCGCGGGGTGCCACTCGGAAGCATGGAAACCGGCCGGTCGGAATTCATATAACCCCTTGACGACAATGCTCCCGACGCGTTTTCAAGACGGTTGCCCCGTGATCGACGAGTTTCACTCTAACGAGTGACCCTTGTGCTACCGTTCGCGAGGTGTGATGGCTGGTAGGGGGTGACCTCTTTCTCTGGAGGGTTTCGTAAAATTCGGCCTGCTGAATGCCGCTCCGCTCGTGGAGCTTAAGGGGGAAGTTTCGTGCGGCGAATACATTTTACGTCGGAAAGTCTTGCCAAGTTGCACTTGGTTTCGCGTCCCGAACCATTCCGGGAAACCTTATTCGCGATAGGAATGTTGAGTGCCGGCGGCGGAGGGTCGGCATTCAACGTCTGGCGAAGACGGGTAGGTGCCTGGACGGGGGCAGGGGGCATCATCGGGTTGGCGCAAACCCTGCGTCCCTTCCCTGACCTGTGCCGAGTTGCCGAGAAGGCCTCCGTGCGGGCTGCAGGGCATGCGGGAACTGCCACCGCAGCGTCACCTGACGATTTCAAACCCCGCGTGCTCAAAGACCTGGAAGCATTCCACAGGGTGGCGGTAGCTCCCTATTGGCGCCGGATATTCAGCCACCTCGAAGCGGACCGCAATGCCCGTGCGCAGATCATGCTGAGCGGTGGGATTGGTCAGTTGCTCAGTACGCTACACCCGGCGATCCGCTGGGTGGCCCCGGTGCTGGAAGTCCCGGGAAACGGAGAAGACGTCAAGCTCGAAGCCACCGGACTGGTGCTCGCGCCGGCGTTCTTCCTGTCTTCGCGAGCACCCCTGCTGTTAGAGCAGCGGGACGGCCGGCCGCCGATCCTGTCGTACCCCATCCCGGTGAAGCAGGAGTGGATCGGCGAGCTGTGGGGCGCGAGCGCCGACGGCGAACAGGCGCTCCCTGCGCTCGTCGGCCGGACCCGGGCTGCGGTCCTGCAGACGCTGACCCGTACGTGCACCACGACCGAGGTGGGTGAGCGGGTGGGGATTTCCACCGCCGCCGCCAGCCAGCACACCGCCGTACTGCGTGCGGCAGGGCTGATCAGCACACTTCGCACATTGAACAAGGTGCAGCACACGCTCACGCCGCTGGGCGGAGCGCTTCTTCGTGGGGATCTGCAGTAGTACCCAACGAACGCAATGGTCCGGAAGCTAGCATTCCGGACCCATGTGCGCGGTACAGATAACTGCACCCCATGACTACTGCCAGCGTCATGGTAATCACGGTCCGCCGCATTGTAGGTTCATGGCGTGGGCTGGTGAGGCTCGAAGTCAACAGAGGCTATGTGCCGGATTGTGCGGTGTGGATCGGTGATAGGGGGTATCGAGGACGTTCCCGATGATTTCCAGGAATATGCAGTAACCCTCGACAATGTGTCGAAAATATACGCGGGCGATGGCGGCGATGATTGCGCATTGAATGACCTTTCGCTCGGCGTGCGCAGAGGGCGCTTCTGTGTCGTGATGGGAGCTGCCCGGTCCGGGAAGACGACTCTCCTCGAATGCATGGCCGGTACAGTTCGGCCGTCATCAGGAACGGTACGGTGGGGCGCCGAAGAAGTGGGCGCGATCGGCCTGTTGGGCGCAGATGATGAACTTCCCGACGAGGGGACCGTCCACGACTTCGTATCCAAGGGCAAGAGCGGCACCGCTTTCAGTGACCGCGAGCTGCAAAATGCCTTTCGGGTCGTGCGACTCTGGGCACGTCGGCGTAGGGTGCGAGACCTGTCCCCGATTCAGCTGAAAAAAGCAAGGGTCGCCCGCGTGCTCGCTGCTTCCCCCCGACTGGTTTTGGTGGACGAGCCCACCGGACGCAATTGGGAAGAGGATGCGCGGGTGCTCGGCGACATCATGCGCAAGGCGGTGCGAACTCTGAAAGTCACGGCTGTCATGGCAACGCGTGACCCCGTGGCGGCCTCCCGCGCGGACAGTGTCGTATTTCTGCGGGACGGCTGCCTCGTGGATGCCATAGCGAACGCGTCAGCCGACGAGATCAAAGACTGCATGAAGTCAATCAACGCCCGCTGAAGCGCCCGACGTGCCGCGAAGAAGAGTGGGTGAACTCCGGGGCGGGGTGGGACGAGGCGTCGGGCGGGCGAAAGCGCGGATGGCAAGACAAAGGCGCCGCACAAATCGTAAATCTTCGGGATTCCCTGACCGGCTGATGAGGAAGGAGCTGCTCGGCCATGCGCGAGAATTACTCGCCGGCAGCGCCGATCATGCCCATGGTGCTGTACGCACTCGTGTCGGCGGACCTCGGATGCACCGGCCCGTCGTCGGAGCGGATCGGATAGAAGAGCGTCGGTCCGGGCCGCAGCGGTGTCTGCCTGATGAGAACGGTGGCCCCTGGAGGGAGGAAGAATGACGGAGCGATCGTCAGGCCCACGCTCTCCAGTTTCAAGTCCGTTCCATGCCCCGGCACTTCGAGGGCGGAACAGGACCACTGGACCTTCGGATGCAGGCTGCTCAGCAGCCCGTCGGCCCCCCTCTCACGGAGCACGCTCATCCGGGCCACGCGGTCGTACTCCAGGCTCTTGGCGATCTGGTCCCAATAGGGCGCCACAGACGCGTGGTAGAAGTGCTGGAGGGTTTGGGTCACCCGGTTGGGGCGGGCTCCGGTCGGGGTGGCCGAGGGACGGTCTCTCCAGTGGGCCCGCTGCACCAGCCGGTCGATGTCAGGGAAGGGGCGGATGGCCTTCGCCAGCTCGATCAGGCGCTTGGCCGGCCGCTGCCGGCCGACTGTCCGACGCCAGTGCGCGAGCTCCGGTCCGCCACCGCCGGAAGCGAGCAGCTCCAGGGCGAACAGAGTCTCTCGTATGCGGTCGGTCTCGGGCAGTATCCGGGTTCTGCGAAGGCTGCCGGTGGTGAAGTGAAGGCGCGGCACAACTCCCCCATGAAGCTCGGTCAGTGCGAGCAGCGCGGCTCCTCTGGGGAGACGGTCTCCAAGGGCCGGGCAAGGACTGCTGACGCTGCGTCGCGGTTCTGCTGAGGATGACCCCAGCAGAACCGACGGTACGCCCTGGTCCTGTCAACAGCAGTAGAGCCCATACCCGTTCACAGGTGCAGTTCTCTGCACCAAAGGAGGCGGCAGACCGCCGCTGCTTCCAGAGCCCGACGCCACCGCCCCCGGTCCGCACAGCAGGGGGTGCGGTGCTTCCGGACGCCGGACGTCCGAAGTCCCTTTAAGGATGGTGAGCGCAGGAGTACGGTTTGCGCTGCTCTCAGACCGTGATGAGGACATTGATGACCACAGCGACGGCAATGATGGCAAGCAGGACCCAGGGCCACATCGGGCGCTCACGGGACGGCTTCCAGCCAGTGGATTCCGGCATGACTGCTCCTGACGGTAGTTCGTGGAATGAGGGAAGGGGCCGGGCCCCTCGGGCGACGGGGGACACCCAAGGGGCCCGACTGTCAGGCGCCGGCGACGCACACACAGAGAAATGCTGCCGCCGAGCCCAGTTCATGGGTTACTTGTAGTCATTGCGGTTCAGACAGGTGTTCCGAAGGTCTTTGAGCCGGTCGTTCTGATCGGAGATGTAACCGATCACCGTGCGGCTCGAACCCTTCCCCTTGATTTCCGCGTTGCGCATCTTTTCCGCGGTCGACTTGATGGCCTCGCGGAGCTTTTCGTCCGGCGCCTGCTCGGCCATGTCGTCCAGTTCATCGGCGCGTTCCCTGACCTGCTTTTTCGTCTTTTCCGCATCATCCGGGAAGGGATTGTTGAACGTCTTGCCGACAACTCTCGCGCACAGCTCCACACGGTCGGCGGTCTTGGCGCTCACATCGTTGCAACCGGTGATTCCCACGGTCAGCGCCGCCGCGGTGATGACCGCGGCCACTACGGCACCGGCCCGTTCACGGCGCCCCCTGGCTCCGGTCCCTGGCTCCTTCGGTGTCACCTGCCGGCCTCCCTATCGTGGCCCGCCACAGGTAGTGGCGGTGGTCTGCGATGTACTCCATCCTGCGCCGTCGGGCGTCGCAGCGCAGTGGGGCAGGCCCCCGATTCGAGGTGCAGAGAACTGCACCGGGATCACGGCATTCATCACCGGACAGCGGAAGGTGAAGTGTCTTCCGGGCGCCAGGCCAGGCTCATTTGGCGCCAGCTTAAAGTCATGGTGATCGACGGTCCGAGGCCGCAGGCTGGGGCCTGGCTCCGGATGGGGGCCGTCAGCATGACGGATGGGATGGTCGATGAGCTCACCGATGACTCTGGCGGAGAAACTCTGGGAGAGCCACGTGGTCAGTTCGCCTCCCGGCGAACCGGATCTCATTTACATCGACCTGCACTTGACCCATGAGGCCACCTCGCCGCAGGCTTTCGACGGTCTGCGGGTCGCCGAACGTGCCGTCCGCCGACCGGAATTGACACTGGCACTCGAAGACCACAATGTGCCGACCGAACCGCTGAGTATCACCGATCCGGTCAGTCGTACGCAGCTGGAGACGCTGCGTCGCAATTGCGATACCCACGGCATCGAACTGTATTCCCTGGGGCATAGCCGGCAGGGCATCGTCCATGTCGTCGGTCCCGAACTCGGTCTCGTGCAGCCTGGTATGGCAGTGGTATGCGGTGACAGCCATACCTCGACCCATGGCGCCTTTGGTGCTCTGGCATTCGGTATCGGCACCAGCGACGTCGAGCATGTACTCGCGACGCAATGCCTGGAAATTCAGCGACCGAACACCATGGTGGTGGAATTCGTCGGTGAGCTGCCTTCCGGTGTGGGCGCGAAGGACCTTGTTCTGGCCCTGATCGCGAAGATCGGCCCCAATGGCGCCCAGGGGCACATGGTCGAATACCGTGGTGCCGCGATCCGGGCGCTGTCGATGGAATCCCGGATGACGCTCTGTAATATGAGCATCGAGGCCGGAGCCCGCGCCGGCCTGATCGCCCCGGACGAGACGACGCTGGACTACCTCAAGGGCCGCCCGCATGCGCCGCGTGGTACCGACTGGGATGAAGCCGCCGTGCACTGGGGGTCGCTGCACAGCGACCCCGGCGCCCGCTTCGACCACTCGGTCGAGCTCGATGTCTCCGCTCTCACGCCCTTGGTGACGTGGGGTACCAACCCGGCGCAGGCGGTACCCATTGCGTCCGAGGTCCCGGACCCCACCGCCTTCGCCGACCCACTGGCGCGGGCCGCCGCTCAACGCGCCCTGGAATATATGAACCTGGCCCCCGGGACCGCCATCCGCGATATCCCCATCGATGTGGTCTTTCTCGGCTCGTGCACCAACGGCCGGCTGGAGGATCTGCGGGCCGCGGCCGCCGTGATCGAGGGACGCACCGTCGCCGAAGGTACCCGGCTGCTCGTCGTTCCCGGCTCGATGGACGTCCGTAAGGAAGCAGAGGCGGAGGGACTGCACGAGGTCTTCCTCGCGTCCGGCGCTGAATGGCGCTCGCCCGGCTGCTCGATGTGCCTGGGCATGAACGCCGACCGGCTCGTCGGAGCGGTGCGCAGCGCATCCACTTCCAACCGCAACTACGAGGGCAGGCAGGGCGCAAACGCCCGCACCCATCTCGTCTCGCCGGAGGTGGCCGCCGCTACCGCGGTCACCGGTCGGCTGGCTGCCCCCGCCGACCTGGCATAAGAGAGGTCACACCCCTATGCAAGCCTTCACCGAGCACACCGGCAGCGCGGTGGCCGTGCGCCGCGACGACATCGACACCGACCAGATCCTCCCTGCCGAATTCTGCAAACGGGTCGTCAAGTCCGGTTACAAGGACGCCCTGTTCAAGCGTTGGCGCGAACAAGGCGATTTCGTCATCGACCGGCCCGAATACGCCGGGGCGACGGTACTGCTGGCCGGCAGGGACTTCGGTATCGGCAGCTCCAGGGAGCACGCCGTCTGGGCGCTGCGCGACGGCGGCTTTCTGGCGGTGGTGGCCACCGGCTTCGGTGACATCTTCCGGCGGAACGCGCTGAACAACGGGCTGATCCCGGTCGACTTGCCGACCTCGGTGGTCGAGGGGCTGATGGACCTGGTGGAGGCCACCCCAGGCTTCCGAGTGACCGTTGACCTGCGTACCTGCCGACTGGGCTGGGCGGACGGCGGCGCTGACTTCGTGATCGACGCCCGTGCCCGCCGGATGCTGCTGGAGGGCAACGACGCGATCGAGCAGACGCTGCTGCGGCGGGAAGCCATCGCGGCGTACGAGGCGAGCCGACCCCACTGGCTGCCGACGATCCCGCGCGGCGCGTTCGACGGCGCCGCGGCCGGCACGGCGGTCCGCTGATGGCGTCCACCGCGCAGCGCGTGCAACGCTCCCTCGGGGCTGAGAGGGTGCGGCAGCTGCCCGGCGGCGGTCTCGCCGACCTGCTGCGCGCCGGGGTCCCGGCCGGCACTGTGAACCTTGCGGTGGGCACCCCCGCCTTTCCCGACACCCCCAAGGAACTGGTGGACGCGGCCTGTGCGGCGCTGCGTTCGGGCGTGCACCAGTACCAGGACCCGGCCGGTGTGCCGGCCCTGCGGGAGCGGATCGCGGCCGGGCTGCCCGGCAGCCCCGATCCGGCGACCGAGCTGACGGTGACGGTGGGCGGCAGCGAAGGGCTCTGCGTGGCTCTGCTGGCCGCCGTCGACCCCGGCGACGAGGTGATCGTCCTGGAGCCGTTCTACGAGAACTTCCTGAGCGCGGTGGCCTTGGCCGGTGGCCGGTTGCGCCCGGTGCCGCTGCGCGAGCCGGACTGGAGCCCGGACCTCACGGAACTGACCGCCGCCTTCGGCCCCCGCACAAGAGCCATCATCCTCAACAGCCCCAGCAACCCCACGGGCCAACTGCTGGACCGTCTCCACCTTGAGTGGCTGGCCGACCAGTGCCGGAAGTGGGACGTCACCGTCATCTCCGACGAGGTGTACGCCGGCTACGTCTACGACGGGCAGCACTGCTCGGTGGCCGACGTCCCCGGGCTGGCAGAGCGCAGCATCGTCGTGGGCAGCTTCTCCAAGAGCCACGCGGTCAGCGGCTGGCGCCTGGGATATCTGCGCGCCCGTCCGGAATGGACCGACTTGCTGCGCCAGATCCATGTCGCCACCACGGCCGGCGCGCCCGCCCCCTTGCAGCATGCCGCGGCCGCCGTCGACCTGTTCAGAGCGGAGCGCTGGGACCCGTCGGCAGCCATGCGTGAACGGCGCGACAGCACGGTGGAAATGCTGCGCGAGGCCGGATTCCGCTGTGCCGTACCCGCCGGCGGCTGCTACGTGATGGCAGCGATCGACGGCCTGACCGACGAACCGAGCCACTCCTTCGTCCGCACCCTGGCTGCGGAGACCGGGGTGCTGGTGGCCCCTGCCACGCCCTTCTTCGCCGACCCGCGCCGCGGCGAACGCCACGTACGCGTGGCATTCAACCGCCCGGCCGACACTCTCGACACCGCCAGGCAGCGACTGCGCGCACAGGCGCGACGCTGCCCCGGCCTCTCGCACAGTTCTCAGGAAGGTGAACCAGCGTGACAACCGCGATCGATCTTGTCAGCAAACCCCAGCACGGTGGCTTGGTGCTCGGTATCTCGGCGGCCGCCCCGGGCGTCGGCCTGACCGAGCTGGGTGCGCAGCACGGCGACCTCATCCGCGAGCGGGTGATCGAGCACGGTTCCGCCTTGCTCAGCGGTTTCCGCTGGGGGGACTGGCCGGAGCTGGACGCCTTCGTCAACAGCGTCGTCGGCCGGCCCCTGGACTACACCGAGCGGTCCTCTCCGCGGACGGAGCTGCACCCCGGCGTGTTCACCGCCACCGACCACCCGCCGACCGAGGAGATATTCCTCCACACCGAGCAGTCCTACAACCTGAGCGTCCCGCGCTATCTGTTCTTCTTCTGCCGCCAGGGCGCGCCGGAAGGCGGCGCCAACACCCTCTCCGACTGCCGCGCCCTGCACGACGCGCTACCCCGTGAGATCGCCGACCGGTTCGACAGAGAAGGCTACTTGCTCGTCCGCAATTTCCTTCCCGGACTCGGTCTGTCCTGGCAGGAGGCGTTCGGCACCAAGGACAGGGAGGAGGTACGCGCCTACTGCGAGGCGAACTCCATCGAGCTGGAGTGGCTGGACGAGGAGCATCTACGCACCAAGCAGGTGCGCTGGGCGGTGGCGACCCACCCGACCACCGGCCGGCGCTCCTGGTTCAACCACATGACCTTCTTCCACGCCCGCACACTGCGCGAGGAGGTCGGCGAGTTCCTGCTGGAGGAGTACGGCCCCTGGGGTATGCCGACCAACACTTTCTACGCGGACGGCTCGGAGATCCCCGACGACATCGTGGCCGGCCTCCAGCAGGCGTACCGGGACCAGCAGATCGAGGTGACCGCCCGGACCGGTGATGTCCTGATCGTGGACAACCTCAGCGTTGCGCACGGCAGGGAGTCCTTCGTTCCGCCCCGTGAGCTGTTCGTGAGCATGGCTGACGCCCTGCCGTGGTCGCAGTTGCGCCCGGTAGAGCGGACCTCCGCCCCCGCGGCCGGGGTCGCGGCGCCGGGCGAGTGAGTGGACCCGCGGACGGCGGCCCCGGGGAGGCGGGCGGCGCCCTGGAGCTGCCGAGTGGCAAGGCCGTGACCGTGGCCGGTGGGCGGGCTGACCGGGGCGGCCGGCCGGCCGTCGTGAAGGACGGCGCCCCGGCGCCCCGCCCGCTCTCCCGCAACCGGGAGTACAACCTGCTGTGGAGCGCCAATGTTTTCTCGCAGCTCGGCGCCCAGGGCACGCTGATCGCCTATCCGCTCCTGGTGCTCGCCCTCGGGGGCTCTGCCCTCCAGGCGTCGCTGGTGGAGTTCGCCATCGGTGGTTCACGGGCCCTGGCCGCGCTGCCGGCCGGGGCCCTGGTGGACCGGTGGGACCGTAAGAAGGTGCTGCTGTTCTCGGAGCTGGGCCGGGCTGTGGCCCTCGGGTTGCTCGCCCTGTCGGTGGCCGTGGGCCCGGGTGGCTTCGGTGTGATCATGGCGGTGGCCGTGGTCGAGGGAGTGTGCACGGCGCTGTTCACGACCACTGACCAGGCGCTGCTGCCCAGCGTCGTGCCGCGCTCCCAGCTGGGGACGGCTGTGGCGCGCAACACGGCCCGATACCACCTCGCCACGGTGGTCGGCCCCGGGCTGGGTGGCATGCTCTACGGAGCACAGCGGCTGCTGCCGTTCCTGGCGCAGTCGGTGGCCTCCTTGGTGTCCTTCTTCATGCTGCTCTTCCTGCGCATGCCGCAGAGGCCGCACACCGCGTCGCCGGAGCCCCGTGAAGGGATGCTGAGCGCGATGCGTATGGGCCTGCGCTGGCTGGCCACCAACCGGCCCATCCGCACCACGGTGCTGGTCGCCACGGCCTTCAACATGGTCTTCAGTGGTCTGCTTCTGGTGGTCGTCGTGATGGCGCAGCAGGCAGGCCGGCCGGCCGGTGAAATCGGCGCGATCGGCGCTCTGCTGGGTGCCGGTGGTGTGGTGGGCGCGGTGCTGGCGCCACGCTTCCGTCATGCGCTGACACCGTACGCCGCCCTCATGACGCTTACCTGGGCCGCCGCGGTGCTGGTGCCGCTGCTCGCTGTCGTGCCTCTGGGATACGCGAGCGGGCTGGTGTTGGCCGCCATGGCACTGCTGGCTCCCACTGCCACCACGATTGTGACGACCTATCAAATGGTGGTGACGCCGGATGAGATGCGCGGCCGCCTGGCCGGGGTGATCGGGGTCTCGATGAGCGCCGCCTCGGCCCTGGGGCCGCTCGTCGGCGGCGTGCTGCTGCAGACCGTGGGCGGAACATCCACGGTGCTCGTGTGCACGGCGGCGTTGGGCGCCATCGCGCTGGTGGTGACACTGGGGCGAACCGTGCGCGCCTTCCCGCGGCTCAAGGAGCTGGAAGGCCCCGCCACTTGAGAGACGCATGACCAACGCCCTCAGGGGCACCCGAACGTCAGCGCTACCGTCGCCGGGCCCGGCCCCACCCCCCGACCAGCGGAGGGGTGGGGCCGGTGGCCGTCGTCCGACGGGAGCCGTGCCGGGCCCGCATCAGCCGTCGGACATCAGGCGCGCAGGTACGCCAGCACCGCCAGTACGCGCCGGTGTCCGCTGGCGGGGGCCGGAAGTTCGAGCTTGGCGAAGATGTTACCGATGTGTTTGTTGACCGAACTCTCGGCGATGAACAGTGTTTCGGCGATGACGCTGTTGCTCTGGCCCTCGGCCATCAGCGCCAGCACCTCCCGTTCCCGCTGGGTGAGCGTGCCCAGCGGATCGTCGCCCGCCTTGCGGATCATCAGCTGGGAGATCACCTCCGGGTCCATGGCGGTACCTCCGCCGGCGATCCGCTCCAGTGCTTCGAGGAACTCCTCTGTATGCCCCACCCGGTCCTTCAGCAGATAGCCGACGCCCGAGGCGCTCTGCGCCAGCAGCTCGCCCGCGTATGCCCGCTCCACGTACTGGGAGAGCACCAGTACCGGCAAGTCGGGGATCTGCCGCCGGGCCTCCACCACCGCGCGCAAGCCCTCATCGCGGAAGGTGGGTGGCAGCCGGACGTCCACCACCGCGGCATCGGGGCGGTATTCGAGGAGTGCGGGCAGCAGATCGTCGCCGTTGTCCACGGTGGTGCAGATCTCGTGGCCCTCGCTGGCCAGCAGGAGGACCAGGCCCTCCCGGAGCAACGCGTTGTCTTCGGCGATCAGGATCCGCATGGAATCTCCACTCTGAGTAAGGTCGGGCCCCCAGGCGGGCTGGTCAGTTCTGTCGTGCCGTCGAAGGCGGCGACCCGGCGGCGTATCCCCATGATTCCGCTGCCCGAATGCTCCGAGGCACCACCCCGGCCGTTGTCCTCCACCTGGATGGAGATGCTCTGCTCAGTGATCCGCAGCCGCACCAGCGCACTGTCCGCCCCGCTGTGCTTGGCGATGTTGGTCATCGCCTCGGAGACGACGAAGTACGCGGCGGCCTCCACCGCGGCCGGAGCACGCAGCGGCGATGTCTCGCCGTCCTCGATATCGATCTTGGTAGGTACTTCATTCAGCGCGGTAAGGGCGCGGACGGCGTCCACAAGACCGCGGTCGATGAGCACGGGCGGATAGATGCCACGGACCAGCTGACGCAGCGATTCCAGTGCGTGCTGGGTGAGTTGCTGGGTCGCGTCCACCAATTCGGGCACCTGCTCGGGGCGGGCGTGGAGCGCCCGCTTGATCATGCCAAGGCGCAATGACACGGCAACGATTCCTGCCTGTGCGCCGTCGTGCAGGTCCCGCTCGATGCGGCGCAGTTCGGCGTCGTGCGCGTCCAGCGCCTCGGCACGGGTGACGGACAGTTCCTGCACCCGCTGGGCCAGCGGGATCCGGACACGGACGATCAGTAACCGCCGGGAGCCCCGCGCATGCAGCCGGGCCAGCAGCGACATCACAGCGGCGGCCACCACCGCATAGCCCACCCCGACGAACATGGCGCCGATCGCCTTCGGCCACGAATCGACGTCGATCATGATGACGGAGTCCCGCTCCAGCGGGGCGAGCCGCCACCACAAGGGCGCGGAGAGCCAATTGACCGCGCCGCCGCAGGCGCTCACCGCCGCGATGCACACGGTCGTGCCCAGCAGACTGTGCGCCAGCAGCCAGACGACGTCCTTGCGCACGGCCGGGTCACGCAGTGACAGTCGAGGTCGCGAGGAGGCGGTGTCCAACCCCCGGTAGTGGGTGACCACTTCGACACCCAGTTGGCGGGAGACCCGGCGACGGTGGAACTCGGCTACCCGGCGTAGCCCGCGCAGCGCGAGGGGCAATAGCAGGAAGCCCGTACCTACCAGGCACAGGGCGAGGACGATGATGAGCGTGTAGAGAAGGAGCACGCCGGCCAGACCGGTCCCCAGGCACAGCAGGAGGTAACCGGCGGACGATGGGAAGCGGCTGTATACCTGCCGGAACACTTCCCGAAAGGTCGTCTGGCGCAGTGTCGTGAACAGGGGCACGGACATGGATGACTAGACCCCCCGAGTCAGCATCGTGATCACCGTACCACCGGCGGTGACGCCATGGCCGGGCACTGCTGGTCTGCGGAGCCCGGCTGACAGCCCGAGAGGCCGCTTTTCCACAGGCCCGGGGCAGTTATCTGCACCTTTCATTCTCCAGTTCACGTGGTGGTCCGAGGTGACCTCGGGGACCTAGCGTTGGGAAGGGAAAAACTGGACGAAAAACTGCGCACCGAAGGGTCGGATGTGAGGAGAAGGGACCGGGCGGCACGGGCCGAGGCGGAACTGGCTGTGACTTCCCGTGCGAACGAGGTCAGGCCCCCGGGGCAGGGCGGGCCGTCGGCGGGCAGCGATCACGTGGTGCGCCTCGACGGTGTCCGCAAGACATACGGCAAGGGCGCCGGCGCTGTGCATGCCCTGCGCGATCTCTCCCTCGGCTTCGCGCGTGGTTCCTTCACCGCGGTCATGGGGCCCTCGGGCGCGGGCAAGAGTACCTTTCTGCACTGCGCGGCGGGTCTGGACCGGCCGGACACCGGGACCGTGCTGCTGGGCGGAACGGATCTCTCCGGCCTCAATGAGGTCGAACTGACCATGCTGCGCAGGGAGCGCGTCGGGTTCATTTTCCAGGCGTACAACCTGATGTCCGCGCTGACGGTCGCGGACAACATCACGCTCCCCCTGATGCTCGCGGACCGTCGGCCGGAGGCCGCCTGGCTGGACCGTGTGGTCGCCCAGGTGGGGTTGAGCGACCGGCTCGGGCACCGGCCGGCCGAGCTCTCCGGCGGCCAGCAGCAGCGCGTCGCCATCGCCCGTGCGCTGGCCGCGCGGCCCGAGGTCGTCTTCGCCGACGAACCCACCGGCGCCCTGGACACGCGTACCGCCAAGCAGGTGCTGCAACTGCTGCGCGACATTGTCGACTCGACGGGGCAGACCGTGGTCATGGTGACCCACGACCCGGTCGCCGCGTCCTACGCACACCGGGTGGTGTTCCTGGCGGACGGCCGGTACGCGGAGGAGATGAACAGGGCGACGCCGGACCGGATCGCCGAGCGGATGACTCGCCTGGGAGAGTGGTGAGACGTGTTCAGTCTCGTACTGAAGACGGTCAAGGAGCGCAAGAGCGGCTTCGTGGGGGCGTTCGTAGCCCTTTTCGGGGCCTCCATACTGATCACCGCATTCGGCATCATCCTCCAGTCCGGCATCGGTTCCGGGGTCTCGGTGCAGCGTTATGACGATGCCTCGGTGGTCGTCGCGGGCAAGCAGGAGTTCTCGGTCACCGAGGGCAAGAGCACCAAGACCAAGTCGCTGGACGACCCTGTCGGGGTGCCGCGCTCGCTGGCGGACAGGACCGCAGCGGTGCCCGGTGTGCAGCGGGTCGTGGCTGACCTGCGCTTTCCCACCCAACTGGTGGACAAGGACGGCAACATCCTCAAGGGCGAGGACGGAGCGGAGACGATCGGGACCACGTGGGCCAGCTCGGTGCTCGGTCCGTTCGAGCCGGTTGGCGGCCGCGGGGCGGAGCGCCCAGGGGAGGTCGTGCTGGAGAAGTCCCTCGCCGAGCGGGCCGGGGTCTCGACCGGTGGCACCGTGCGGCTGGCGACGACCGAAGCGGCCGCACGGTTCAAGGTGGTCGGTGTGGTCGAGTACCGGGGCCCCGGTGACGTGCTTCGTACGCCCCCGGTCTTCTTCTCCGACGCACAGGCCCGGCAGCTCTACGGCCGGGATGACCAGGTCTCGGCGATCGGCGTGCTCGGTAAGAAGGGCACCGACCCCGAGGAGCTCGCGGAGCGGATCGGCCAGAAGCTCGACAAGACCCCGGTGGAGATCTACACGGGAGACGAGCGCAGCAATGTGGAGAACCCGGACGTGGCCTCCGCGCGCGGCAGCCTCAAGGAACTGGCTGGATCGCTGGGCGGCACGGTCATCCTCATCACCATGATGGTGGTGAGCAGCACCCTGGCGCTCGGCGTGCACCAACGGCGCCGGGAACTGGCCCTGTTGCGTGCGGTCGGGGCGACACCCAAGCAGATTCACAAGATGATCGCCGGCGAGGCGCTGGTGATCTCCCTGCTGGCGTCGGTGCTCGGCTGTCTGCCGGGCGCGATGGCCGCGGGCCTGCTGCGCGGTGCGCTGTCCGTCATCGGTGTCGTACCGGGAGACTTCGAGTTCTCCTACGGGCCGATTCCGATGATCGCCGCGGTAGCCATCGGCGTGATCACCGCTCAGGTCGCGGGCTTCGGCGTGGCCCGCAAGGTGGTGTCCATCCGGCCGGTGGAGGCGCTGAGCCAGTCGCAGACCGAGGAGCCGACGCTGGGGCGTGCCCGGATCACGTTCGGTGTGTTGCTGCTGGTGCTCGGGCTGGCCGCCTCGATGCTCCCGCTGTTCTTCGGCAGCATCTTCGCCGTCGCGGGGGCGGGCAGCGGTGGTCTCATCATGGTCATCGCCGTCCTGATGCTGGCGCCGCCGGTGGTGGGCCGGGCGACCCAGTTGCTGGCGCGGCCCTTTCAGCGACGGTTCGGCACGCTGGGGTATCTGGCTGTGGCCAACACCCGGTCCAACGCACGGCGGTTGGCCGCGGGGATCGGGCCGCTGATCCTGGCGATCGGCTTCGCTTCGGTACAGCTGTTCATCCCCACCACCACCTCCGAGGCGGCCAAGGACCAGGCCGCCGCAGGCGTGATCGCCGACTACACGCTCAACAGTGACGCCGGCGGCGTGCCGGTGGGGGCGACACGGGACATCCAGCGACTGCCCGGCGTGGAAGCCGCGGCCGGGGCCGTGCGGATCAAGCTCTTCGCCTCCCGGAAGCTGCTGGACTCCCCGGAGGTCTTCGACTACGACGCACAGGGCGTGACGCTGCAGAAGCTGGACAAGCTGTTCGATCTCCAGGTCGACAAGGGTGACTTGAACAGCCTGGGCAAGACCCCGGACACGGTCGCCCTCAGCAGCGGTGCGGCGAGCACTCTGGGGGCCGGGGTGGGGGTCCGGGTGCGGCTGCACCTTCCCGACGGCTCGCGGCAGGAGCCCAAGGTCGTCGCCGTCTACAAGCGCGGCCTGGGCTTCGGAGACGTCACGCTCCCGCACGACGCTGTGATCGCACACAGCTCCAAGCGGCTGGACGACTCCGTCCTGGTGCGGGTGGCGCCGGGTGCGGACAAGGACAAGGTCGCAGGGGAGCTGGAAAGGATCGGTAAGCGGTATCCGGGGCTGAAGGTCCTGGACGAGGGCGGTCTGTCCGTCGCCCAGGAGCAGAGTGCGATGGCCGGGCTGGTCGGCAGCGCGCTGCCGCTGGTGCTCGTCTTCGGCTATATCGCCGTCGCAGTGGCCAACACCCTGGTGATGACAACTCTGGGCCGAGCACGGGAGTTCGCCCTGCTGAGGCTGGTCGGCGCGATGCCGGAACAGGTGATGCGCATGATGCGCACGGAGACTTTGATGGTCATCCTCATCGCTGTGGTGGTGGGCACCGTCGTGCCGCTGCTGCCCCTGGCGACGGTGAGCCTCGGGCTGACCTCCTCACCCGTGCCCTACATCCCTCCGCTGCTCTATCTGGGGATCGTCGCGGCGACGGCGGCGCTGGCCGCGGCGGCGGTGTTGCTGCCGACCAAGCTGGCGCTGCGCTCCCGCCCTGCGGACGCCATCGGCATGCGCGAGTAGCGAACATACCGGCGGAAAACAGTCGGCCGGCGGGGCTCGCATCAGCGGGACCGCCGGCCGGACGCATTTGCGGGCCGGTGCGGCATCGGCTACAGCCCTCCCCGGCAGAGCGGCAACCTGCGCTATTTGCCTGCCGCTTAACGTCCCTACCTGGCTGAACTCCCCGATGTTAGCCTTCTTTCACGAACAAGCGTTTTCCCTTTCCGGAAAAAGCCCGTCAGGGCAATTTTTGTGCTGCGCTGTTCCGGATTCCTGGTGAATGCAACGTGGGGGAGAGTGTCGTGGATTCTCGGCTGCTGGGCGAATGGCTTGGCGATCTGGCGCGCAGGCACCGTATTCCGGTTCTGCAAGGCGCACTTTGCGAAGCCGGTGAAATCACTGTGGCGCGGGCCGGATTCAATGATTCCGCTACGTCCGAGGAACCCGAGGGCTCCGTGTCCATGCCCTTTGCCTCGGTCACCAAACTGTTCACCGCCACGGTGGCCATGCAACTCGTGACCGATGGCGACCTCGACCTCGGCGAACCGGTGAACGCATACCTCCCCGAATGGCCCGAGCCCGCGGCCGGGGTGACGCTGCGACATCTGCTGAGCCATTCCTCCGGCCTGGTCTGCGACCCGCCGGGAGAGCCCGCATCGGCCGGGCAGGCCGCGATGGCTGCGGCGTCAGCCGGACTGCTCTTCGCACCCGGCACCGCCTTCTCGTACTCCAATGCCGGATTCACCGTCGTGGGCCGGCTGATCGAAGCGGCCACCGGGATGGGCTGGCGGGAGGCCGTGACCGACTTCGTGCTCAGGCCGCTGGACATTGCGCCGGCGTTCCTCACCGGGCACCAGGCCCCGGGGCGCGCCGTGGGGCTGCCGGGCCACGCGGCCACAGCGGCCGGGCCGGTGCGGATCGAGGTAGCCGTGCCGCGCGCCGCGGAGCCCGCCGCGGTGCTGGTCGGCCGGGTCGAGGATCTGGCCGCGTTCGGCCGGCTCTTTCTGGACCGCCGGGCCACCGCGCACGCCGCGCTGCTGGAGGACGAGGCCGTGCAGGCCATGCGGCAGGCGCCCTTCGACACCGTGCCCTTCGGGCTGGCCGACGGCTGGGGGCTGGGCTGGGCGCTGTACGGACAGGGCCCCGATCGGTGGCTGGGCCTGGACGGCGCCGGCGCGGGGACCACCTGTCAGCTGCGGGTGCACCCTGGGAGCGGCACCGTGCTCGCCCTCCAGGCCAATTCCTCCGCCGGTGCGGCAGCCTGGGACGACCTGGTCGCCCTGCTGCGCGCCGAGGGCCGGGAGATCGGCATGCCCTCCTCGGGCGCGGCGGACGACGGCGCCCGGGCGCTGCCGGACTGCGCGGGCCGGTGGATCAACGGCGAAACGGTCTACCGGATTTCCCCCGCCGCCTCCGGCTCCGCCGTGCTGGAGGACGACGACGGAACCGAGTACCACCTGACAGGGCGCGGCGTCCGATACTTCGCCGCCCGGCACACCGACAATCCGGCAATTGAACATCTGGGCCGATTTCTGCTCGATCCAGTGACCGGGCGCGCCGACCTCATGCAATTCGGTGGTCGAGTGATGCAGCGCGCCGCGTAATTCGGGCGAAGCTGATCGTGCCCTGGCCGGGAAATGACCGGGCCGGGTGTCCCGCAATTCTTTGGAGAACGAACGTGACAGCAACGAGTGACGGTCTTCATCGCGATGAAGTGCAGGAGCCCGTGGTCATCGCGGACAGTGACGTCGAACTGTCCCCCGTACAACAAAGGCTGTGGTTCCTCAACCGTTTCCAGGAAGCGCGGGCCGGCCAGACCCGCACGGTGTCGGTGCGGTTGTCCGGCGCACTGGAAATCCCCGCGCTGAGGGCGGCGCTGGTCGCCGTGGTGCGCCGACACCGGCTGCTGGGCACCGTGCACCCCGAGGTGGAGGGGCGCTGCCGCCCGGAGTTCCGTCCGCCGGAGGAGACCTTCGCCGCGCTGCACGCCGAGCCGGTTCAGCCCGCGCGGCTCAACCGGGTGCTGGCCCAGGCCGCCGGCGAGGGCATGGACCTCACCACCGAATACCCGCTGCGCATACGGCTGTTGGGCGTCGGACCGCACGACCACGTACTGATCGTCGTCGTGCACGAGATCGCGGCGGACGAGCGTTCGCTGACGCTGCTGACCGAGGACATCGCCGACGCCTACGCGGAGGCGGTGCGAACCGGCGGTATCCCGCGCACCGACGAGTGCCCGCAATACGCCGCCCTCGCCGCCGCTGAACGGGCCACGCTCGGCGCACCGCAGGAGCCAGGCACCCTCGCCGCCAAGCAGCTGGCCCACTGGCGTACCGCGTTGGAGGGCGCCCCGGAGCAGCTCCAGCTGCCGTTGGACCGCACCAGGCCCGCGACCACCGACTATCCGAGCGCCGAGTACCGCGTCGCGCTGGATGCCGGACTGCACCGGAAGCTCGGATCGCTGGCCCGGACGACCGGCACCGGACTCGACGCGGTCCTGCAGGCCGGGATCGCGGCTCTCCTGCACCGCTTCGGCGCCGGTACGGACATCCCGCTGGCGATCTCGCTGCCGGGCCGGGAGAAGACCGGGGCGGCCCTGACGATGGGGCCGCTGGCGAATGTGGCCGTTCTGCGGACCAGCCCCGTACCGGGCCGTGGCTTCCGTGAGCTGGTCCGGGACTGCGCCGCGACCGCCGAGGCGGCGCGGGTTCACGGCGCGGTCCCCTTCGAGCAGGTAGTGGATGCCCTGCGACCCGAACGCGCCTTGAACCGCCACCCGTTGGCGCAGGTCGCCGTCGATTTCCGTCAAGAGGAGCCCGCACGACGGCAGTTCGGTCCGCTCTCCGCCCGGGTCACCCGGCTGCCGGCCCAGCACTCCCGCTTCGACCTGCGCTTCGGCTTCCAGGAGCGAGCCGGCGGCGACGACACCGAGGCGAGTGCGGCCACGGACACCGCCACGGACGGTGCCTTGGGACGTTTCCACGGCATCGATCTGGCCGTTGACTTCGGCACCGAGTTGTTCACCCTCGCGACCGTGCGCCGGCTGACCGGCGCATTGCTGCGGCTGCTGGAGGCCGCCGCTGCCGCCCCCGATGACGACCCCGCCGGTTACGACGTGATCGACCCCGCCGAGCGAGAGCGGCTGCTGACCGGCTGGAATGCCACCGCGCGCCCGGTGCCGGACGCCGGGGTGGGAGAGCTGTTCGAGGACCGCGTACGGCACTGCGCCGACCGCACCGCCCTGATCTGCGGCACCACACGGCTGTCGTACGAGGAACTCAACGCTCGGGCAAACCGGCTGGCCCGGGTTCTGGTGGCCAGTGGCGCGGGCGGCCCCGGAGCCCTGGTGGCGCTGGCGCTGCCGCGCGGCCCGGAGCTGGTGGTCGCGCTGCTCGCGGTGGCCAAGGCCGGGGCGGCGTATGTCCCGCTGGACCCGGAGTACCCGGCCGACCGGATCGCCTACATCCTCGACCACGCCGTACCGTCCGCGCTGGTCACCGACGGTGCCACCACACAGCGGCTGCCCAGTACGCCGGCCCCGCTGCTCGTCCTGGACGACCCCGCGCTGCGGGAGCGGCTGGACGCCCTGCCCGGCACGGACCTGACCACGGAGGAACGGCTCGCCATCCCCCTTGGCAGGCACCCCGCGTATGTCATCTACACCTCCGGATCGACCGGGCGCCCGAAGGGCGTGGTCGTCGGCCGGCACGCGTTGACCAACTTCCTGGTTTCCATGGGCGACCTCTTCCCGCTGACCGGCCGCGACACCTGGCTGTCCGTCACCACCATCGCGTTCGACATCGCCGCCCTGGAGCTGTACCTACCGCTGATCAGCGGCGCGGCCGTGGTGCTCGCGGAGCGGGAGACCGTCACCGACCCCGCGGCGCTGGCCGGACTGCTGACCCGCTCGGGCGCCACGATCATGCAGGCCACGCCCAGCCTGTGGCAGGCACTGTGCGAAGAGCACCCGGACGTCCTGCGTGGGCTGCGGATGCTGGTGGGCGGCGAGGCGCTGCCCACCGCGCTCGGTGCCCGGATGCGTGCGCTGGGCTCGGAGGTCACCAACCTCTACGGGCCCACCGAGACCACCATCTGGTCCACCGCCGCCCGGCTCGACGAGCGCCCCGGGCAGCCCACGATCGGCCGGCCCATCGGCAACACCCGCGTCTATGTGCTCGACGACGCCCTGCGGCCGGTGCCGGTCGGCGTCGCGGGCGCTTTGTACATCGCCGGCGAGGGGGTGGCAGTGGGCTACCTCCACCAGGAGGAGCTGACCCGCGAGCGCTTCGTCCCGGACCCCTTCGGCGCCGAGGGCGAGCGGATGTACCAGACCGGGGACCTGGCGCGCTGGGCCCCCGACGGCAACCTGGACTTCCTGGGCCGCGCTGACTTCCAGGTCAAGGTCCGGGGTTTCCGGATCGAACTCGGCGAGATCGAGGCCGTCCTGGAGCAGCACCAGGATGTCGCCAAGGCGGTCGGGGTGGCCCGCGAATACGGTCCCGGTGACACCCGGCTGGTGGCCTACGTGGTCCCGGCGGCCGGAGAGGGCGAGGGGTCCGAGGACGGCGGAAGCGCCGTGGACGGCGCCGCGCTGCGCGCCTTCGCGGGCACCAAGCTGCCCGCGTACATGATCCCCGCGACCGTGGTGGCGTTGAGCGAGATCCCGCTGACGCCGAACGGCAAGACCGATCGCTCCGCACTCCCGGCTCCCGGAGCGGAGGAACCCGTCCGTGGCCGCGGCCCGCGGATCGCCCGCGAGGAGCAGCTGTGCGACCTGTTCTGCGAGGTGCTGGGCGTCAGCGCGGTCGGCGTGGACGACAGCTTCTTCGACCTGGGCGGCCATTCCCTGCTGGCCACCCGGCTGGTCGGCCGCATCCGCTCCGTCCTGGGCGTCGAGGTGCCCATCCGGACCCTGTTCGAGTCGCCGACCGTGGCGGGGCTCGCCGGGCGGCTGGGCAGCGTCCCGGCCCGCCAGGCGGGACTGGTGCCGGTCGGCCGGGACGCGGCCCTGCCGCTCTCCTTCGGCCAGCAGCGGCTGTGGTTCCTCTACGATTACGAGTCCCAGGGCAGCGAGTACAACTCCGCGCTCGGCCTGCGACTGACCGGATTGCTCGACGTACCGGCGCTGCGCGCCGCGGTCACGGCGCTGTCGGCCCGCCACGAGTCGCTGCGCACGACGTTCGGCTCGCAGGACGGGCGCGGTAGGCAGATCGTCCACGAGCCGGGCGAGGTGCCGGTCCGGCTCATCGACCTCGGTGACGGGGACGAGGCGCCCGAGGCGCGGGCAGATGGCCGCGACGCCGAGCTGGAGCGGGTGCTGCGGGCCGAGCTGAGCGAGCCGTTCGACCTGCGTGCGGGGCCTGTACTGCGGACCCTACTGATCCGGCTTGCCGACGAGGAGCACGTACTGGTCCTGGACATGCATCACATCGTCACCGACGGCTGGTCGAAGGATGTCATCGCGCGCGAACTCGGCGTGCTCTACGAGGCGGCGCACACCGGCCGGCCCGCGGCACTGGAGCCGCTGCCCGTGCAGTACCCGGACTTCGCCGTCTGGCAGCGCACCCCGCGCGGCGACGACGGCGCGGCCGATCTGGATTACTGGAAGGGGCAGTTGGACGGCGTTGTACCGCTGGAGATGCCCACCGACCGGCCTCGCCCCGCCACACGCAGCACCCGCGGTGCGGCACACCGCTTCGAGGTCGGCCCCGGCCTGGTCGCCGGCCTGACCTCGCTGTGCCGGAAGGAGGGGGGCACGCTCTTCGCCACTCTGGCCGCCGGCGTACAGCTGTTGCTCTCGCGCTATGCGCGGCAGCGGGACGTGGCACTCGGCACCATCGTCTCCGGCCGGGACCACAGCGAACTGGAGGATGTGCTCGGCTTCTTCGTGAACACACTGGTGCTGCGCTCCCAGGTCCGCCCCGAGCTGACGGTCGCCGAGTTCCTGTCCGAGGTCCGCGGGACCCTTCTGGACGCCTTCACCCACCAGAACCTGCCCTACGACCGGCTGATCGAGGAGCTGCGGCCGGACCGTGACCCGAGTCGCACCCCACTGATCCAGGCGGCGCTGCTGCTCAAGCGCGCGCAGGGGCCGGTGCCGGGGCCCGACGGGCTGCGCATCGAGGAGTTCGGGCTGCCCAGGCTCAATGCGCTGTTCGACCTCGGCTTCGAGTTCGAGGAGCGCAACGGGACGCTGGCCGGACTGATTGAGTACAGCACCGCACTGTTCGACGAGGAGACGATCGCCCGCCTCGCCCGCCACCTCGTTGTCCTCCTGGAGGGGATAGCGGCCGATCCGCGCCGGACGCTGGGACAGCTGCCGTTGATGGACGACGAGGAGCATCACCAGGTCACCACCGGGTGGAACGGCACCGACGCGGCGGGCCGCGCGGACCGCACCACCGTGCACCAGCTGGTGGCCGAGCAGGCTGCCCGCACGCCCGACGCGATAGCCGTATCCACGCCGGGGGCCCGGCTGACCTTCGCCGAACTCGACGGCCGGGCAGACCGGTTGGCGCGGCGGCTGCTGGAGCACGGGGTGCGGCCGGGGTCGGTGGTCGCCGTACGCACCGGGCGCGGAGCCGAGATGGTCACGGCCCAGCTCGCGGTGCTCAAGGCGGGGGCGGCGTACCTGCCGCTCGACCCCGAGCTGCCGCATGACCGTACGACGTACATGCTCCAGGACGCGTCCGTGCCGCTGTTGCTGACGCGGCGCGCGCTGGAGGCCGCGCCGGTGCCAGAGGGTACCGAGGTGCTGTACGTCGAGGACGAAGGCTCCGGCCGGGGCGGCGCGGCGGACACGGCGGCCGAACCGGTGCGGGTGGCGGTCACCTCGGACGACCTCGCCTACGTCATCTACACCTCCGGGTCCACCGGACGAGCCAAGGGCGTGCTCATCGAGCACCGCGGCGTGGTCAATCTCTGCGACTGGTACCGGGACTTCTACCGCATTGGCCCCGGCGACCGGGCGTCGCAGATCGTCGGTCCCGGCTTCGACCCGACCGTGCTGGAGGTATGGGCGAACCTGGCGTGCGGTGCCGGGGTGTACTTCGCGCCGGACGTCGCGCTGGACGATCCGCACGAGTTCGCCGCCTGGATGGTGGCGGAGGGCATCACCGTGACGCTGGTGCCGGCCCCGCGGCTGGACTCCGTACTGGACCAGCCCGCGCTGTGGCACGGCGCGCTCCGCTACGTGCTGACCGGCGCGGACGTGGTCCGGCGCCGACTGCCCAGAGAAGCCCCCTTCACCCTCGTCAATCAGTACGGGCCGACCGAGATCACCGTGCTGACCACCGCTGTCTTCCTCCAGCCGGAGGAGGACGCGGCACCCGGGCGGCTGCCCTCGATCGGCGCGCCGATCACCAACAGCCGGACCTACGTCCTGGACGAGCACCGCAACCCGGTGCCGGTCGGGGTGCCCGGCGAGCTCTACATCGGTGGCATCGGGGTGGCTCGCGGCTATCTGAAGCGGCCCGAGCTGACCAAGGACCGGTTCGTGCCCGATCACCTGGGACCGGACGCCGGCGGACGGCTCTACCGCACCGGTGACCTGGTCCGCTGGCTGCCCGAAGGAGAACTGGAGTTCCTGGGCCGGATCGACAACCAGGTCAAGGTGCGCGGGTACCGCGTGGAGCTGGGTGAGGTGGAGACCGCGCTGCTGCGCGAAGAGAGCGTGGCGCAGACCGCCGTGCTGGCGCGGCAGCAGCGCAGTGGCCACTACGACCTGGTCGGATATGTGGTGGCGCAGGGCCCGGAGGGAGTGGAACCCGAGGGCGTCCGCACCCGCCTGGCGGAGCAGTTGCCCGACTACATGGTTCCCTCGGTGCTCGTTGTTCTGGACGCGTTCCCGATGACCACGACAGGCAAGATCGACCGGCGCGCGCTGCCGATGCCGCAGGAGCGGGCCGGCGGCGGCGACGCGGCGACCGCGCCGCGCAACACCACCGAAGAGGCACTGGCCCAGATGTGGGCCGAGGTGCTCGGTGAGGGCGCGGTGGGGGTCGAGGACGATCTGTTCGCCCTCGGCGCCAACTCGGTGCTGACCCTGCAGATCACCTCCCGTATCCGGGAGCGGTTCGGCATCCGGGTCTCCGCACGGGAGATCTTCGCCGCACGCACCGTGGCCACACTGGCGGCGGAAGTCCGCCGCAAAGTACTTGACGACTCGCGCCGCGCGCCGGCCGACGCAACGACGCGCGTCAGCGCGCGGGGGGAGTGAACGATGGGTGACCAGGTGAACGGTGACAAGCCGGAGAGCGCACAGGGCCTGAGCGCGGAGGCGCTGCTGGAACAGCGGCTGGCCGGACGCGCGGGCGCGGGCGCGGAGGTGGCGGCCGCTGACCGGGGTGCGCTGCGCCCGCTGGGTGACCTGCCCGACGCGCCGCTGTCCTTCGGCCAGGAACGGCTGTGGTTCCTGCACGAGTTCCAGCCCGGCGGCGTGGAATACACCTCGTCCGTCGGCCTGCGGCTGACCGGTGACCTGCGCATCGACGCCCTGCGGACCGCGCTGGGCGGACTGATCGCCCGGCATGAGCCGCTGCGCACCACCTTCGCCACCGTCGACGGCCGGGCACACCAGGTTGTACGCCCCGCCGCCGACCCGGACATCCGCCGGGTCGACCTCACCCAGGTGCCCGCGGGCGAGCGTGAGGCGGAGCTGGACCGGCTGCTGCGCGCCGAGCTCGGTACGGCGTTCGACCTTGCCACGGGCCCCGTCCTGCGCGTGGTGCTCGCCAAGCTCCGGCCCGTCGGACACGGCGGCGAGGAGTACGGCTCCGCGGAGTACGGCGCCGAGGAGCACGTGCTGTTCCTGAACATGCACCACATCGCCGCCGATGGCTGGTCCAAGGGCATCCTGATGGCGGAGCTGAGCGAGCTGTACGCCGCCGCACTGGGGGAGCGTGCCCCGTGCCTCGGTCCGCTTCCGGTGAGTTATCGCGACTACGCGGTCTGGCAGCGCGAACACTGCACCCAAGCCGACATGGACGCACAACTGGAGTACTGGAAAGCCGAGTTGGCGGACATCGCGCCACTGGAGCTGCCCACCGACCGGCCCCGGCCTGCGGTCCGGACGACGGTGGGCGCACTGCGCACCTTCCAGGTGCCCCTGGACATCACTCAGGGCCTGGACACGCTCGCCGCCGGGCACGGAGGGACGCTGTTCTCGGTGCTGGCCACCGCCACCCAGGTCCTGCTGTCCCGCCACTGCGGACAGCGAGATGTGGCCCTGGGCACCGTATCGGTGGGCCGCGACCGCACTGAACTAGAGCCGCTGGTCGGCTTCTTCGTCAACACGCTGGTGCTGCGCGCACAGATCGACCCGGAGACGCCCTTTGACGAGCTGGTCGAGCGGACCACCGACCGGATCTGGGACGCGCTGAGCAACCAGGACATCCCCTTCCACCGGTTGGTGGACGCCCTGCAGACCGAGCGGGACCCCAGCCGTACGCCGCTGGTGCAGGCGGCACTCGTGCTGCAGAACGCTCCGGGCGCCGCGCCAGGCCTCAAGGGTCTGCAGGTCACCGACTTCCGGCCGCCGTCCGTCTCGTCGATCTTCGATATGACGCTGGAGTTCGAGCCGACCGCCGAGGGCGGCCTCGCCGGATCGGTGGAGTACAACACCGACCTGTTCGACGCGTCGACCATCGACGCACTCTGCGCCCGGCTCCAGGTGCTGCTGGCCGGGATCGTCGCGGACAGCGGCCGCCCCGTCGGCGATCTGCCGCTGCTCACCGACGATGAGCGCACCGCGCTGACCACAGGCTGGACCGAGAACCGCGCGGACTTCCCCGCCGACACCCCCGTCCACACCCTGGTCAGCGCACAGGCCGCCGCCACCCCCGACAGCATCGCGGTCGTCGGGGTCGGCGCCACCCTCGGCTACCGGGAGCTGGACGAGCGGTCCAGCAGGCTGGCGCATCTGCTCCTCGACCGCGGGGCCGCGCCCGGCGACCACATCGCGATCTGCCTGCCGCGTGGCCCGGAGCTGATCGTGGCCACTCTGGCCGTCCTCAAGGCGGGTTGCGCCTATGTGCCGATCGACCCGGACTATCCCGCCGACCGCATCGCGTTCGTGCTCGGTGACACCGAGGCGCCTCTTTGCCTGACCGAGCGGCGGCTGCTCGGCAGACTCCCTGACGCCGGCACGCGGCGCATCTGCCTCGACGAGGAGAACGCGTCCATCGCCGCGTTCCCGGTACACACCCCTCAGGTGACGGTCGGTGCGCAGGACGCCGCGTACGTCATCTACACTTCGGGATCCACCGGCCGGCCCAAGGGCGTGGTGGTGGAGCACCGGTCGATCGTGCGGCTGGTCAGCGACGCCGACTACGCGCCGCTGGAGGCCGACGACGTGGTGGCGCAGGTCGCCGACGCCACCTTCGACGCGGCTACGTTCGAGATCTGGGCGCCGCTGGTGAGCGGGGCGCGCATCGCTGTGGTGACCAAGGACGTGCTGCTCGACCCGCAGACCTTCGCCCGCGCCCTGGAGCAGCTCGGTGTCACCGCGATGTTCCTGACCGCAGCGGTGTTCAATCAGGTGGTCGATGTGGAGCCGGGCGCTTTCCGGGGGCTGCGTCACCTGCTGGTGGGCGGCGAGGCGCTGAGCCCGCGCCGGGTCGCCCAGCTCCTGGCGGGTGAGCCCCCGCGGCGGTTCGTCAACGGCTACGGTCCGACCGAGACCACCACCTTCGCCACCTTCCACGAGATCCATCACGCGGACGGTGCGCGGCCGGTGCCCATCGGGCGCCCGATCCGCAACACCACCGTCCATGTGCTGGACGAGCGGCGGCAGCCGGTACCGGTCGGCTCCCCCGGTGAGCTCTACATCGGCGGACCGGGAGTCGCCCGCGGCTACCTGGATCTGCCCGAACTGACCGAGGAGCGTTTCCTGCCGTCGCCGTTCTCCACGGTGCCGGGCGAGCGGGTCTACCGCACCGGTGACCGGGTCCGCTGGTTGCCGGACGGCACTCTGGACTTTCTGGGCCGGGTGGACACCCAGGTCAAGGTGCGCGGCTATCGCATCGAGCCAGGCGAGGTCGAGGCGGTGCTCGAAGCGCACCCGGCCGTCGCAGCGGCCCTGGTCATCGCCCGTACCGACGGTGAGCGCAAGCGGCTGGTGGGCTATGTCCGCCCGGAGGCCGGATCGCAGGTCGGCGCGGCGGAGCTGCGGGAGTTCGCGGAAAGCCGGCTGCCCGGCTACACCGTGCCCTCCGCGTTCGTCACCCTGAAGGAGTTCCCCCTCACCCCCAACGGCAAGGTGGACCAACGGGCGCTGCCCGCGCCGGAGGAGCGTGTCGCGGAGCGCTCCGGCTTCCAGGCGCCGGCCGGTGCGGCCGAGGAGACCTTGGCGAAGGTGTGGTCGCAGGTCCTGGGCGTGGACCGGGTCGGCGCCACGGACAACTTCTTCCAGCTCGGCGGGGACTCGATCCTCAGCATCCAGGTGGTCGCCAAGGCCCGGCAGGCCGGAGTGGCGATCAGCTCCAAGGACATCTTCTCCCGGCAGACACTGGCCGATCTGGCGCGCGCCACGGCCTTCGTGACGGCGCCTGCCGTCGAGGAGCACGCGGAGGATGGTGCGCCGGCGCCCCTGACGCCCGTACAGCGATGGTTCTTCGCACACCACACCGTTCGCCCCGCGCACTTCAACCAGTCGGTGCTGCTCACCCTGGACACGCAGGTGGACGAGCGGGCACTGTCCGCCGCGCTGCGGGCCGTCGTCCGGCACCACGGTGCGCTGCGTACCCGATTCACCGCCGTGGACGGCGAGTTGCGCCAGCAGGGACCCGGCCGGAACACGCCGGACCCCAGCATCGAGCGGATCGCGCTCGGCGACATCGCCCAGGGCGAGCGCGACGGGGCCATGCGCGCGCTGTCCGAGGCCGCCCAGGCCGACCTCGACCCGTCCCAGGGGCGTCTGCTGCGCTGCCTGCTGTTCGACCGCGGCGCGCAGGACCGTCCGCGGCTTTTGCTGACGGTGCACCACCTCGCGGTCGACGGCGTCTCCTGGCGGATCCTGCTGGAAGACCTGGAGAGCGCCTACCGGCAGGCGGTACGCGGCGCGAAGATCGACCTCGGTGCCGCCTCCACGCCATACCTCAGCTGGGCACGGCGACTGGCCGAATTCGCCGAACAGGGAGGATTCCAGGGCGAGTCGGAGCACTGGACGGAGGCAGCCGCCGCGAAGGTGGCGGCGTTCCCCACCGACCGCAGCGGACGCAACACTTTCGAGGTCACCCATGAGGTCCCTGCCGGTCTGGACGAAGAGCGCACCCGCCAGCTCCTCCAAGAGGTGCCCAAGGTCTACCGCACCCAGGTCAACGACATCCTGCTCACCGCGCTCGGCCGGTCCCTGGCCCGCCGCACCGGGCAGCAGCGCACCCTCATCTCGCTGGAGGGCCACGGCCGCGAGGAGATCCTGGACGGCACGGACATCTCCCGAACCGTCGGCTGGTTCACCTCGATCTTCCCGGTCCTGCTGGACTCCCCGGCGGACCGGTCCTGGCGCGACCTGATCCTGAGCACCAAGGAAAACCTGCGGGCGGTACCCCACCGCGGCATCGGCTACGGTGCGCTCCGCTACCTTGGCACGGACGGACCGCAAAGCCGCGCCCTGGCCGACGGCCCGCGGCCAGAGGTGAGCTTCAACTACCTCGGCCAGTGGAGCGACGGCACCGCCGGCAGTGAGCTCTACCGCGGACAGCTCTTCGACTACGGGCAGGAACACAGTCCTCGGGAGCAGCGCCCGCACCTTCTCGACTTCGTCGGCGAAGTCCGCGACGGCAGGCTGGCGTTCACCGTGCACTATTCGTCCGAGCTGCACGACCGGGACACCGTCCAGGCGCTGGCAGACGACTTCATCGCGGCACTGGAAGAGCTCATCGAGCACTGTCTGCGCCCCGGCACAGGCGGCGCGGTGCCCGGCGACTTCCCCCTGGTGCCGCTCGACCAGCGCACCGTGGACACCCTGGTGCCGCCAGGCTCGGCGGTCGAGGACATTTACCCGCTGACGCCGATGCAGTCCGGCATGCTCTATCACGCGCTCAACCAGCCCGGCAGAGGCGCCTACTTCGACCATGTCAGCTTCCTGCTGGAGGGTGTCGAGGACATCCAGGCGCTGGGCGCGGCCTGGCAGCACGTCGTGGACCACACCCCGGCGCTGCGCACCCACCTGAGATGGGACGGCGTCCCGCGACCCGTGCAGATCGTAGCCCGCGAAGCCTGTCTGAAGGTCCGTTACCTGGACTGGACGGACACGGACGCGGCAGGCCGCCGACTGAGGCTGCGCGAACTGCTCGACGCCGAGCAGAACGCCGGAATCGACCTGACCCAGGCACCGCTGATGCGCCTGGTGCTGATCCTTGAACGGGCAGGGGCGGTCCGCGTCGTATGGAGTTTCCATCACGTCATCCTCGACGGCTGGAGCTCCTCCCACCTGTTCGCCGATGTGTTCGCGCAGTACCGCGCGCTCGCCGACAGCGGCACACGGCCCGTGGAACGCCGGCCGCAGCGCCCGCCCTTCAGGGACTATGTCGCCTGGCTCGGCAAGCAGGACCGCGCGGCGGCCGAAGAGCACTGGCGGACAGCGCTGGCCGGAATGTACGCGCCGACACCGCTCCCGTACGGACAGAGCCTGCCCCCGGGCCACCAGTCGCAGTCCGCCGCGCAGGTCAGGGTCGAGTTGACCGGAGCCGAGACCGAGGCACTGACCGCGACGGTCCGGCAGCACCGGCTGACCCTGAACACCGCGGTGCAGGGCGCCTGGGCGATGCTGCTGGCCCGCCACTCCGGCACCCGCGACGTCTGCTTCGGCTCCACCGTCGCTGGTCGCCCCACCGACCTCCCGGGCGCCGAGGCCATCGTGGGCAACTTTCTCAACACGCTGCCGGTGCGCACCCAGGTACCTGACACCCAGGGGCTCATCGGGTGGCTGAGGGACCTCCAGGAGGCCCAGGTCGAGGCGCGCGACTTCGAGTACGCCGCGCTCGGCGACATCCAGGGCTGGAGCGAACTACCCCGTGCCACGGGGCTGTTCAACACCGTCGTGGTCTTCGAGAACTACCCCGGAAACGACGAGGCGGCGCAGCGCAACGGGCTGTGGCTGCGGGAGCTCGCAGCGGTGGACACCACCAGCTTCCCGCTGGACCTCACCGCTTTCACCGACGACGGAGAGCTCGTACTCCAACTGTCCTACGACCCGCAGCTGTACGGCCACACCCAGGCCGAGAGCCTGGCCGAACAGCTCGTGGTGCTGCTCAACGGCATCGCCGCCACCACACCCGAGCAGCGGGTCGGGGAGGTGCCGATGCTGTCGCTGCGCGAGCGCGACCGTGTCGTCCATGAGTGGAACCGCGACACCGTGCCGTTCGAGGAGCTGTGCCTGCACGAGGTCTTCGCGCAGCGGGCCCGGCTGACCCCGGACGCCGACGCGGTCGTCTTCGAGGACCAGGTGCTCAGCTACGCCGAACTGGACGCCCGTGCCAACCGGCTGGCCCACCACCTGGTGGACCAGGGAATCGGCGCCGAGAGCATCATCGCGATCTTCCTGGAGCGCGGGCCCGAAATGGTCACCGCGGCCCTCGCCGTCCTCAAGGCCGGCGGCGCCTATCTGCCGCTGGACCCCGGCCACCCGGCCGAGCGGCACAAGCAGGTGCTCGACGACAGCGACGCCGCCATGCTGCTCACCCAGCAGAGCGTGGCCGACCGGCTGCCGCTGTGCGATGCGACCGTGCTGCACCTGGACACCGAGTGGGCGGACATCGAGCAGTGGCCCGCGCAGGCGCCCACCGTCGAGGTCACCCCCGACAGCCTGGCGTATGTCATCTACACCTCTGGATCCACCGGGCACCCCAAGGGCGTGATGGTCGAGCACCGCAGCGTGAGCCACGCGGTCGCCGCCTGGGGCCTGGTCTATGGCGTCGAGGACCGCCCGGCGCGCCAGCTCAACCTCGCCAGCATGGCCTTCGACGTGTTCGTCTCCGACCTCGGGCATGCCCTGTGCTTCGGCGGCGCGCTGGTGATCTCCCCGGCGGCGGTCACCACCGATCCGCCGCGGCTGTTCGACCTGATGGAGCGCGCCGGGGTCACGCACCTCGAAACCGTGCCGTCGCTGGTCAACGCGCTGCTGGACGAGGCCGAGCGCACCGACCGCACCTTCCCGCCGCTGCGCTACCTCGCCGTCGGCTCGGACAACTGGCGAACCGAGGACTGCCGCAGGCTGTTGAACCGGGTCTCCCCGGACACCGTCGTGCTCAACAGTTACGGCGTCACCGAGGCAACCGTCGAGTCCTCGGTCTTCCCGGTCCGCCCGGACTCCCTGCCCGGTACGGCCGGCGTGCCCATCGGGCGGCCCATCCCCGGCACCCGGATGTACGTCCTGGACGCCGGCTTGCGGCCGGTGCCGGTCGGAGTCGTCGGCGAGCTCTTTCTCGGAGGTCCCGGGGTGGCCAGGGGCTATCTGAACCGGCACGATCTGACCGAGGAACGGTTCCTGCAGAACCCGTTCGTACGGGAGACGGATGCCGCGCGGCTCTACCGCACCGGCGACCAGGCCCGGTTCCTGCCCAGCGGCGACATCGAGTTCCTGGGCCGGTCCGACGACCAGGTGAAGATCCGCGGCTTCCGGGTCGAACTCGCCGAGATCGAGACCGCCATGCGACGGCACCCCGGCATCGCCGACGTCGCGGCCGCGGTGCGCCCGGAGGCCGGCGGCAGCGGGCTGACCGGCTACCTCGTCCCCGTCGAGGGAGCCGTCCTCGACCTCGTCGAACTCCGTGGCTACCTGGGCGGTCTGCTGCCCCGGCACATGGTGCCGCAGGCGTTCGTCGAGCTGGAGCGGCTGCCGCTGAACTCCAACGGCAAGGTCGACCGCCGCGCCCTGCCGTCTCCGCCCGACCCCGCCGAACGGGCGGAATCGGCCCGCACCGCACCCCGCACGCCCGCCGAGGAGTCCCTGGCAGCGGTCTGGGCCGAGGTGTTCCGAGTGCCGTCGGTGGGCGTCGAGGACAACTTCTTCGACCTGGGCGGCGATTCGATCCTCAGTATCCAAGTGGTTTCACGAGCCCGCGAGTCGGGCCTTCGGGTGTCATCCCAGGACATCTTCACTCACCAGACCGTCGCCGAACTCGCCTCGGTGGTGGCGGCACGCAACCCGGAGGAGCAAGCAGACGTGACTACGAAGCCGGTCGTCGGGAGGGTGCCGCTGACCCCGATCCAGCGCACCTTCTTCCGTCACCACACCATCGCCCCCCACCACTGCACGATGTCCGTCCTGGCCGACCTCACGGAGACCCCTGCGCCCGAAGCGCTGCAGGCCGCCCTGGACGCCCTGCTGGACCACCACGACGTGCTGCGCACCCGCTTCACCTCCGCGTATGGCCGGTGGCAGCAGGAGATCGCCGCCCCGGGCGACCGGTGGCCGATGGAGCGCGTCGATCTGAGCGGCGCCGACGATGACGGGCAGGCCGTCGAGAAGGCGGCTGCCACCGCGCAGTCCGGACTCGACCTGAGCGCAGGCCCGCTGGTGCGCGCCCTGCTCTTCGACCGCGGCGACCGGACACCGCAACTTTTCCTGACCGCACACCACTTGATCATGGACGCGGTGTCCTGGCAGGTGCTCCTCGCCGACCTGGAGCGCGGCTACCGGCAGGCAGCCGACGGAAGCCCGGTGGACCTCGGCGCGAAGAGCAGCTCGTTCCTGGAGTGGTCGCGGCGGCTGTCCGAGCACACCGTGTCCGGCGCCTTCGACGAGGAGCTGGACTACTGGGCCGGCCTCGCAGGGCGGGCCGAGCCGGGGTTGCCGGCCGACGCCGGCGGCTCCCCGACCGTCGCCACGGCCGCGAGCGTACGGGTGAGCCTCGACGCGGCGGACACTGACGCGCTGCTGCGCGAGGTCCCGGCCGTCTACCGCACCCAGGTCAACGACGTGCTGCTGTCCGCCGTCGGCCGGGTGCTCGCCGACTGGACCGGCCGTTCCGCGGTCCTCCTCGACCTTGAGGGCCACGGCCGCGAGGAAATCTTCGAGGACCTGGAGATCGGCGCCACCACCGGGTGGTTCACCAGCAGCTTCCCGGTGGCTCTGGGGGTCTCGGCCGGTGAGGACTGGGGCACGCTGCTGCGGTCCGTCAAGGAGCAGCTGCGGGCCGTTCCACGACGCGGCATCGGCTACGGCGCACTGCGCCACCTCAGCCCTGCCGGCGCACCCGCCGAGGTGCTCGCGGAAGCCCCGCGGGCGCAGGTCAGCTTCAACTACCTCGGCCGGATGGCCTCCTCGGAAGGCGGCAGCGGCCTGGTCCGCGATGTCCGCCTGGGGTTCGGCACCGAACTCTCGCCCGCCGAGAAGCTGGAATACCTGCTGGACATCGTGGCCTGGGTGCGCGACGGACGGCTGGAGTTCGAGCTGTTCCACTCCATCGAGGTGCACCATGCCGAGACCGTCGGGCGCCTGGGCGAAGAGCTGCTCACGGCACTGCGCGCCCTGGTGGCGCACTGCAAGGAGGCGGGCGGGTCGGCGGCCGGCGCCACGCCCTCCGACTTCCCGCTGGCGACGGTCGACCAGCGGCTGCTGGACACCCTCGCCGCCGACGGGGGGCACATCGCGGACCTCTACCCGGTCACCCCGATGCAGCACGGCCTGCTCTTCCACAGCCTCACCGAGGAAGGCGAGGGCGTCTACCTCGGCCAGCTCTCCTTCGTGCTGGAAGGAGGCGTGGACACCGACGCGTTCGCGGCGGCCTGGCAGCGGCTCGCCGACCGCACGCCGATGCTGCGCACCGCGGTGGTCTGGGAGGACACCGCCGAACCGCTCCAGGTCGTCCGTGAGCGGGTGCGGGTCCCGGTGGAGCGGTTGGACCACAGCACACTGACCGAGCAGGAGGCCGGCCGGCGACTTGACGCCTTCCTGGCCGAGGACCGCACCCGCGGCATCGATCTGACGATCGCGCCGCTGATGCGGCTGACCCTGATCGAGGAGCCCGGTGGCGGGCTGCGCGTGGTGTGGACCTCGCACCACCTGCTGTTGGACGGCTGGAGCACGGCCGAGCTGATCGCCGAAGCACTCGAACACTACCTGCTGCTGACCGGGCACGAGCGCCCGGAGCCGGCCGCCCGGCGGCCCTTCCGCGACTATGTGCAGTGGCTGGGCCGGCAGGACCTGGGCGACGCCGAGCAGCACTGGAAGCAGCTGCTCGACGGCTTCACCACGCCCACCCCGCTGCCCGTCGATCACAGCGCGCAGGACGCCACCCGGGCCGGTACGGAAGCCAGCTCGCGCTTCCAGCTCGCACCCGAGGTGACCAGGCAACTGGAGACACTGGCCCGCAGGCACCGGCTCACCGTCAACACCCTCGCGCAGGGCGCCTGGGCGCTGCTGCTGTCCCGCTACGCCGGCGCGCGGGAGGTCTGCTTCGGCTCCGCCGTCTCCGGACGCCCCGCCGACCTGCCCGGCGTGGAGTCGATGATCGGGCTGTTCATCAACAACCTGCCGGTGCGTGCCGCCATCCGCGACGACCAGCCCCTGCTGGAGTGGCTCGCCGATCTCCAGCGGAGCCAGGTCGCCTCCCGGCAGCACGAGTACGTCTCGCTCGCCCAGATCCGCGGCTGGGCCGAACTGCCCGCGGGAGTCGATCTGTTCGACAGCTACGTGGTCTTCGAGAACTACCCCTACGACGGCGACATGGGCGCCGAACAGGGAATACGGATTCGCGATGTGCGTTCTCTGGAACCCACCAGCTACGGCATGGTGCTCGCGGTGTTCGCCGGCGACCAGCTGTCCTTCCGGCTCGCGTACGACCCTGCCCTCTTCGAGGCGCGGACCGCCGAGCGGGTCACCGCCGACCTGCGGGCCCTGCTGGAGGACATCGCCCGGGACCCGGACCGCACGTTGCGGGAGTTCTCCGCACTGAGCGAGGAGCACCGCACCGAGTTGCTGACCCGGCACAACGTCACCGACACCGAGCTGCTGTCCGAACTGCCAGTGGCCGAGCAGTTCGCCCGGCAGGCGGCGCGCACCCCTGAGGCGACCGCCCTGGTCCACGACGGCGGCCGGCTGACCTTCGCCGAGCTGGACCGGCGGGCCAACCAGCTGGCCCGGCACCTCGTCGACCACGAGGTCGGCCCCGAAGCGACCGTGGGCGTCTGCGTCGAGCGCGGCGGCGATCTGATCGTCTCGCTGCTCGCGGTCCTCAAGGCGGGCGGCATCTACGCCCCGCTGGACCCTGAGGCGCCCACGGAGCGACTGGCGTACCTGCTCGCGGACACCCGGCCACGGGTGTTGCTCACCCAGGAGCGGATCGCCGCGGCGCTGCCCGCGGCCCCCGGCACGACCGTGGTGAAGCTGGACGCCGACCGGGCGGCCGTCGAGGCACGGCCGGACACTGCCCCCGACCTGTCCGTCGACTCCGAGAACGCCGCGTACATCATCCACACCTCCGGATCCACCGGGCGCCCCAAGGGCGTGGTGGTCGAACACCGCGGTCTGGCCAATCTGCTCGACAGCCACCGGCGCACCGTCTTCGGCCCGCTCCAGGAGGCCAACGGCGGACAGCCGCTGCGCGTCGCCCACCTGGCACCCGCCTCGTTCGACGCCTCCTGGAACCCCGTGCTGTGGCTGGTCGCGGGACATGAACTGCACCTCGTCCCGGACGCCGTCCGCAGGGACGCCCACGCCCTGTCCGCGTACCAGGCGGCGGAGCGCATCGAATTCCTCCAGACCACCCCGTCCTACTTCCAGCAGCTGCTGGACACCGGGTTGCTGGCGGACGGACGGCACCCCCTCAGGGGAGTGGCCCTGGGCGGCGAGGCGATCGGCGACGGCTTGTGGGAGTTGCTGCGCGCCAGGAAGGAACTGGTCAGCTTCAACTTCTACGGCCCCACAGAGGCCACTGTCGACGCGCTGATCACCCGGATCTCCGACAGCGCCCGCCCGCTGCTCGGCCACCCCGTGCAGAACGTCCGCGCCTACGTCCTGGACGAGGCGGGCAACCTTGCTCCCACCGGCGCGCCCGGCGAGCTCCACCTCGCCGGTGACGGCCTGGCCCGCGGCTACCTCAACCAGCCCGACCTGTCCGAACAGGCCTTCCTGCCTGCGCCGTTCGACCCCAAGGAGCGCGTCTACCGGACAGGTGACCGGGTGCGGCGGCTGGCCGACGGCCGCCTGGAGTTCCTCGGCCGGCTCGACGACCAGATCAAGCTGCGCGGCTACCGTATCGAGCTGGGCGAGATCTCCAGCGTGCTCGACGGGCACCCGGCCGTGGCCGCATCGATGGCAGTCGTCCGCGGCCAGGACGAACTGCGCCGACTGGTCGCCTACTTCAGGCCCACCGCCACCGAGGGCGCGGTTCCGGACACGGCAGAGCTGACCCGCTACCTCGCCGAGCGGCTGCCGTCCTACCTGATCCCGGCCGCCTTCGTCGCGCTCGACGCCTTCCCGCTGACCCGGCACGGAAAGGTGGACCGGGACGCGCTGCCCGACCCCGAGACCGTCCGCCCGGACGACGAGGCATGGGTGGCACCGCGCAACGAAACCGAGCGGCTGGTCGCACAGATCTGGGCCGAAACCCTGCACGTCGACAACGTCGGCGCCCACGACAGCTTCTTCGCCCTCGGCGGGCAGTCCCTGACCAGCGTCAAGGCCATCACCCGGATCAAGAAGACCTTCGGCGTCCGGCTGGCGTTCCGCAGCCTCCTGGACACCCCCACCGTCTCGGGCGTGGCCCAGCTGATCGAGGACGCCCTGCTGGAACAGCTGGAGCGGGCCGCGGCCGAATCGGCCGGTGACGCCGTACCTGCGGCGGAATAGCACGCAGTGGCGCAGCAACGAAAGGAGTGGTGTTCACATGTCCCCATCGCGTGAGGAACGAATAGCGGCGCTGCCCAAGCCCCTGCAGGCGCTACTGCGCAGCAGACTCTCCGGCGACGCCGGCCCGGAACCAGCCGACGAGCCCGCCGCGACCCTGCAGCCGGTGCCGCGCGGCGGCCCGCTGCCCATGTCCTTCGCCCAGCAACGTATGTGGTTCCTCTACGAGTTCGATCCGCTGGGCGTCGGCTACAACTCCTGCTTCGCGCTACGCCTGCACGGTGCGCTGAACGTCCCGGCGCTGCGCCGGGCAGTGAACTCCGTGGTCGCCGGGCACGAGTCGCTGCGCACCACCTTCGACTCGGCCGACGGCAAGCCGGTACAGATCCCACATGCCTCGATGGAGATCGAGCTGCCGACGGCGGAGCTGACCGCCGCGGACGCCACCGAGCGGGAGCAGGAGCTGCTGCGGGTGGTGGAGCGGGAGATCGCCAGGCCATTCGACCTGCGGGTCGGCCCGCTGCTGCGGACCCTGCTCGTACGGGTCGGCGAGCGCGAGCATGTGCTCGTCCTGAGCATCCACCACATCGTGCACGACGGCTGGTCGCTGGGGCTGATCACCCGGCAGCTCGGCGAGGCGTACAACACGGCCCTGACCGGCCGCGACCCGTCCCGTCCTGCGGCCGCGCTGCAATACGCGGACTTCGCCGTCCGGCAGCGCGAGTGGTTCTCCGGCGGTGCCCTGGACGACTCGCTGAAGTACTGGAAGCAGCAGCTGGACGGGGTCGTGCCCCTGGAGCTGCCCACCGACCGGCCACGTCCGGCGGTGCTCTCCGGCGCGGGCGGCGCGCATATCTTCGAGGTGCCCGCCCCAGTGGTCTCAGGGCTGCGCAAACTCACCGAGGAGTCCGGCGCCACCCTGTTCATGACGTTGACCGCGGCCACCCAGCTGCTGCTCGGCCGATACTCGCGCCAGGAGGACGTCGCCGTGGGCACGCCGGTAGCCGGCCGCGGCGGCAACGGCGAGCTGGACGATCTGATCGGCTGCTTCCTCAACACGCTCGTACTGCGCAACCGCGTCGCACTCGACCTGTCCTTCCGGGAGTTCCTGTCCCAGGCCCGCGAAACCGTGCTGGACGCCTTCGCCAATGAGGAGGTTCCTTTCGAGCAGATCGTGGACGCGGTCCAGCCCGGCCGCGACCCGAGCCGGATGCCGCTGGCCCAGGTTCTGGTCGTGCTCCAGAACATGCCTGAGGCGGCGCTGACACTGTCGGGGCTCACCGTGGAGGTGATGACGCTCCCGCAGGCCAGCACCGGCTTCGACATCGTCTTCGCCTTCGAGGAGCGGCCCGACGGCACCCTGTGGGCGGCGGCGGAGTACAGCGCCGACCTCTTCGACGCGGAGACGGTACGGCGGATGTCCGGCCATCTGGTGACCCTGCTCGGATCCGTTGTCGAGGACCCGGACCAGCAGCTGGGGCGGCTTGAGTTGCTCACCGCGGCCGAGCGAGACCGGCTGACCGGGGACTGGGCCCGCAATCCGGTGGCGTCCCCCGACGCCGGCGCGGTGCACGAGATGGTGGCGCAGCGCGCCGTGGAACGTCCCCAGGACATCGCGGTGCACTGCGGGGACCGGCAGCTGACCTACGCGGAGCTGGACCGCGGCGCCAACCAGCTCGCCCACCAGCTGCTCTCCCAGAGCGTGCGGCCCGGGTCCGTGGTCGGGGTGTGCTGCGAGCGTGGCCCAGAACAGGTGCTGGCCACCCTCGCCATCCTCAAGGCCGGCGCGGCGTTCCTGCCGCTGCACCCGGCCTTCCCGGCCGCCCGCCGCACCCTGATGCTCGCCGAGACCGGCGCGGCCCTGGTCCTCACCCAGGGTTCCCTGCTGGACAGCTTCGCCGAGTCCGAAGCCGAGATCCGGACGCTCGCCGTCGACGACGAGTGGCCACGCATCGTGGCGCAACCCGCTACCGAGCCGAAGACCGCCCGCACCAGCCCGCAGGACCTTGCGTACATCGTCTACACCTCGGGCTCCACCGGGACGCCCAAGGGCGTGCTACTGGGACACGCGGGCCTGGCCAACATGGTCACCGCCTCCCGGCGGAAGCTGGGCGCCGGCCCTGGTATGACGGTGCTGCAGCTGTCCTCACCGAGCTTCGACGGCGCGGTCTGGGAGACCTTCGTCGGCCTCACCTCAGGAGCCGTGCTGGCCCTGCCCGACGACCCGTCGGAGGCACTCGGCTCCGAGCAGATCACCAGGCTGTCCGGGGGCCGTCCCACCGTCCTCAGCCTGCCGCCCGCGGCGCTGGCGGCGGTGGAGCCGCGGGCACTGCCCGGCGGGTCCGTAGTGCTCGCGGTGGGCGACCGCTGCCCCGCCGACCTCGCCCGCACCTGGTCGCGAACGCATCGCTTCATCAACGGCTACGGGCCGACCGAGAACACCGTCGGCGCCACCATGTACGAGGGGGACGGCGCGGACGACGCCTACGGAATGCCGCGGCTGCCGATCGGCCGCCCGCTGCCCAACACCGAGGTCTATGTGCTCGACACCTTCGGCAACCCTGTGCCGACGGGGGTGACCGGCGAGATCCACCTCGGCGGCTGCCAGGTCGCCAAGGGCTACTTGCGGCGGCCGGAGCTCACCGCGCAGCGGTTCGTACCGCACCCCTTCAGCGACGGCACCGATGCCCGCCTCTACAAGACCGGCGACCTGGCCGCCTGGCTGCCGGACGGGAAGCTCGACTTCCGCGGCCGGGCCGACGACCAGGTCAAGATCCGCGGATTCCGGGTCGAGCCGGGCGAAGTCGAGGCTGCGATGCTGCGCCATCCCCAAGTCGCCCAGGCGGCCGTCGTGGTCCGCGAGGGCAGCCAGGGCAAGCGGCTGGTGGGCTACGTGGTGCCCGCTGCCGGCGACGGCGCGACGCTGGCCGCGGAGGTACGCGATCTGCTCGCCGGGGAGCTGCCCGCCTTCATGGTGCCGAGCACCGTGACCCCGCTGGCAGAACTGCCGCTGACCACCAACGGCAAGATCGACCGTGCCGCCCTCCCGGAGGAACAGACCGGTGCCGAACGGACCGTGGCGCCGCCCAGCGGCCCGATGGAGACCGCCCTGGCCGAGGTGTTCGGCTCCGTACTGGGCATCGACGCGGTCGGCGCAGATGATGACTTCTTCGAGTTGGGCGGCGACTCCATCCTCTCCGCCCAGGTCGTCGCCCGCGCCCGGCAGGCAGGACTGCGGATCACCACCAAGGAGCTGTTCCAGCACAAGACGATCGCCCGGCTCGCCCGCGTGGCGCGCCCCGAGGACGCCCGGGAACCCGCCGCCGAGGACGCGTACCGGATCGGACCGGTGCCGCTGACACCGGTGCAGCACTGGTTCTTCGCCCACCACACCGTCAACCCGCACCACTTCAACCAGTCACTGCTGCTGGAGCTCGTGCCCGGTGCCGACCCCACGGCCCTGCGCGACGCACTCGGCCTGCTCGTGGAGCGCCACGACGCGCTCCGCACGCGCTTCGAGCTCGGCGACGGGTGCTGGCATCAGGAAATCGGCGCCGAGGCCGACGGCCGCTGGCACTTTCGGCGGGTCGACCTGACCGGGACCGCCGGCGAAGCGGCGACCGCATTGCGGATCGAGGAGGAGGTGACGGCCGCACAGCGCGGGCTGCACCTGACCGAGGGGCCGCTCGTACGGGCCGTCCTTTTCGACCTCGGAACGGACCGCGCGCCGCGGCTCTTCCTGACCATCCACCACCTGGTCGTCGACGGGGTGTCCTGGCGCATCCTGCTGGACGACCTGCGCCGCGGCTACGCGCAACTCGCCGCCGGGCGACACGTCGACCTCGGCCCGCGCAGCACCTCGTTCGGGCAGTGGTCGCACCGGCTGCAGGAGCACACCGCAGCGGGTGGTTTCGACGACGAGCTGGCGCATTGGCGCGGCATTCCCGCAGCCGCCGGGCCGCCCGAGGCGCTCGGCACCTTCGCCACCCGCCGCACCGTGCGGGACGGCCTGGACGCGGCCGGCACTGAGGTACTGCTTCGCCGGGTCCCCGGTGTCCTACGGGCGCAGGTCAACGAGGTGCTGCTGGCCGCGCTCGGCCAGGCCCTGAACGGCTGGTGCGGCACCGAACAGACCCTCGTCGACCTGGAGGGGCACGGTCGGGAGGACATCCTGGACGGGGTCGATCTCAGCGGTACGGTCGGCTGGTTCACCACCATCTACCCGGTGGCTCTCGATGTGCCCAAGGACGCGGCGCCCACAGCCGCCGTACGAGCCGTCAAACGGCGGCTGCGCACCCTGCCACGGCGCGGGATCGGCTACGGCGCGCTGCGCCACCTGGCGACCGGGGCGGACGCGGCGCAGCAGGATGGTGGGCCGCTGCCCGCGGTGCGCTCCTGGGTGAGCTTCAACTACCTGGGGCAGTGGGACGGCCAACTCCCGGACGGTGACGAGCTGGTGGTCCGCCATCTGGAACACGGCGGCCAGGATCACGAGCCGGCCGAACAGCGGTTGTACGCGCTGGATGTCTCCGCCGCGGTGCAGGACGGCCGCCTCGAACTGAGCTGCTCCTACTCGCCCGCATCGCACGACGAGGCGGTGGTCGGCGGCCTGCTGCGGACCATGGCCGACAGCCTCAGAGAACTGGTACGCACATGCGGATGAGCGGGCCCGGCCCCATCACACGACAGGACGACCGCCCATGACGACCACTCACCCCTGGCTGGTGATACCCAAGCGGCGGCCCACCGCGCGTGTACGGCTGGTGTGCCTCCCGCACGCCGGTGGCAGCGCCAGCTTCTACCGGAGCTGGGCACAGCATCTGGACACCTCCATCGAGCTCCAGATCGTTCAGTACCCCGGCCGGGAGGAGCGGGTCAACGACCCGTTCGTCCAGGACCCCGCGGCCCTGGTGGATGCCGTCACCGGCGCGGTGTTGCACACCGCGGAGCCGGATGTGGAGACCGTGCTCTTCGGACACAGCATGGGCTCCCTGATCGGCTACGAGACGGTGCGGGCCCTGCAGGCACACGACGTACGGGTGGACAGGCTCTTCGTTTCGGGGCAGGCGGCCCCCGACGAGCGGATCGGCCGCCCGCCCGCCGAGGCGCTGTCCGACGACCGCATCCTGCACGAGGTCGAGCAGCACGGCGGCACGCAGATGACTGTCTTCGACGACCCCGGCATCCGGGAGATGGTGCTGCCGATCCTGCGCAACGACTACCTGCTGATCGACTCCTACAGTCCGGTGGAGACCCCGCCGGTCGACACCGGCATCGTCGCCATCACCGGCGACCGGGACGTCAGCGTCAGTGTCGAGCGGGTCCGGCGCTGGGAAGGCGTGGCAGGCAAGGAGTTCCAGCTGCATGTGCTCCCCGGCGGGCACTTCTATCTCGCCGAGCAACGCGCACAGGTCATCACTCTGCTGCATCGGTACCTGCTCAACGAGGCCTGAAATGCGAGCACTTTAAGCGAGGACTGAAATACGCACTCGGGCGGCGCTTCCCGAACGGTAAAGAGGCGCCGCCCGTTGCGCTGCCTTTTTTCGGCCGGGATCGCACGCGATGCCGTCGCTGACCGCCTGGAGTGCATGTTTCCGCTGAGCCTTAAAAGCTTGTCTTGATCTCAACCACTGCTGAAAGATTCCGACTGTGCAGGCAACTTGGAAACCCACCTGGTTGCGCATCCGACAGGGGAGGGCCTCAGTGCTCGGAAACGTCGTCATCGTCGGTGGAGGTACCTCCGGCTGGATGACCGCATCGTATTTGAAGGCCGCGTTCGGAGAGCGGATTTCCGTCACGGTGGTGGAATCCAAGCGGATCAAAACGATCGGGGTCGGTGAGGCGACCTTCAGCACGGTGCGGCACTTCTTCGACTACCTGGGTCTTCCGGAGCACGTCTGGATGCCGAAGTGCAACGCCACGTACAAGCTCGGTATCCGCTTCGAGAACTGGCACCGCAAGAACAGCTACTTCTACCACCCCTTCGAGCGGCTTCGGGTCGTCGACGGGTTCCCGCTCACCGACTGGTGGCTGAACAAGCGGCCCAGCGACAGTGAGCGGTTCGACCAGGATGTCTTCCTCATGTCGGCGATCTGCGATGCCGAGCGCTCGCCCCGCTACATGGACGGGACCCTGTTCGAGCAGGACTTCAAGGAGAAGGGCGACCCCAAGGACGGGGACCTGAAGCGCAGCACGCTCTCCGAGCAGGACACGCAGTTCCCCTACGCCTACCAGTTCGACGCGAGCCTGCTGGCCGACTACCTCGCCGAATACTCCACGGAGCGCGGCGCCCGGCACATCGAGGACGATGTGGTCGAGGTCGCCCGCGACGACCGCGGCTGGATCAGCCACCTCAAGACCCGCGAGCACGGCGAGATCACCGGCGACCTGTTCATCGACTGCACCGGATTCCGCGGGCTGCTGTTGAACCAGACGCTGGAAGAGCCCTTCATCTCCTTCCAGGACACCCTGCCCAACGACAGTGCGGTTGCGCTGAGAGTGCCCGTGGACATGAAGAAGCGCGGACTGCGGCCATGCACCACGGCCACCGCCCAGGACGCCGGCTGGATCTGGACGATCCCGCTCTTCGGCCGCGTCGGCACCGGCTATGTGTACGCCAGCGATTACACCACCCCGGAAGAGGCCGAGCGCACACTGCGTGAGTTCGTCGGCCCGGACGGGGCGGACGCGGAGGCCAATCACATTCGTATGCGCGTCGGCCGCAGCCGGAATGCCTGGGTCAACAACTGCGTGGCGATCGGGCTCTCCAGCGGATTTGTGGAGCCGCTGGAATCGACCGGCATCTTCTTCATCCAGCAGGGCGTCGAAGAACTCGTCAAGCATTTTCCGAACGAGGACTGGGACCCGAGTCTGCGGGACTCCTACAACCGCTTCATCGGCAATGCCATCGACGGCGTACGTGAATTCCTGGTGCTGCACTATCGGGGCGCCGGCCGCAACGACAACGCCTACTGGCGGGACGCCAAGACCCGTGCGGTGCCGGACGGTCTCGCCGAGCGCCTGGAGCGCTGGCAGTCCAAGCTTCCGACCACCGAGTCGATCTTCCCGAACTACCACGGCTTCGAGCCCTACTCCTATCACTCGATGCTGCTCGGTCTTGGCGGCATCGACCTCAAGGCCCCGCCGGCACTGGCCCTGATGGACGACTCCGCGGCGCAGGCGGAGTTCAAGCTGCTGCGCGCCCAGTCGCGGGAACTCGCGAAGCGGCTGCCCAGCCAGTACGAGTACCTCGCCCAGATGCACTGACCGTCGTACCGAGCACCGAGCACCGAGCACCGAGCAGCTTCGTCGAGGAAGGAGGAGTCGTGGACGCTTTCGCGTACGTCCCGGCCGTGTTGATGGTGGGGTCAGTGGTACCCGCCGTATTGCTGGGGAGACGGGTGGCCCGTCTGCTGGGCCAGCCCGCCATCGTCGGGGAGATCATGATCTGCCTGCTCCTCGGCGCCCTGCTGGCCACGCAGTTCGGCTGGGGCAAGGGCGCCACCGCGGGCTGGCCGGTGCTGGAGACGGCCGGGCATCTGGGCCTGGCCCTCTTCCTCGTCGGCGCGGTGCACGAGATCCGCGCCGGTTCCACCCGGCTGGGCGGCCGCGCCGTCGTATGGACAGCCGTAGGCTCCGTGCTGCTGCCGATGGCTTGCGGCATCCTGCTGGCTGTGTGGGTGCTCGCCGCGGGCGACCCCGCGCTGCGCGGCGGTGCGCCGACCACGGCCCTGGTGCTGATGCTCGCCATCGCGCTGTCGGTGACAGCCGTTCCGGTGCTCGCCGGAATCCTGGAGGACCGCGAACTGCTGCACACCGACACCGGCCGACTGGCGATGGCCGCCGCGGTGTCCATTGATGCGGTGAACTGGGCACTGCTGGCGGTCGCCGTCGGCCTCGCCACCGGCGGCGAGCGGGCAACGCCGGCCACGGTCTTCGCCGTCGGCCTGCTCGCGGCCTGGGGCATCCGCAGGCTCGGCGGCATACCCGCCGCCCGCGCCCTCGCGGCGCGGGTACGGCCCGCGGTGCCCATCGGGCTGACCGCGCTGACAGCGGTGGCGGCGGCGCTGGTCACCGGCGAGCTGGGCCTCACCGATGTGCTGGGCTCCGTACTGGTCGCGCTGGCGCTCCCGGCGGACGGCGGTACCGGCCCCTGGACCCATGCCGCCCGGACCGTCGGGCGATGGGGCAGGCTCGTACTGCCGCTGCTGTTCGTGGTCACCGGCGCCGGGCTCGGCAGCAGCCCGCTGGGGGTCTTCTCCTGGCAGGCGATGGGCCTGGGCATCGGGCTGGCCATCTTCGGGAAACTCGTGGGCAGCTACTTCGGCGCGCGGGTCGGCGGCCAGCCCGTCGACACCAGCCTGCGGCTCGCCTCGCTGCTCAACGCCCGTGGCCTGACCGAGATCACCGTGCTTCAGATCGGTTACCAGGCGGGCATCCTGACGCCCGCGCTCTACCTCGCACTCGTCGTCATGGCACTCGTCACGACGGCACTGAGCGGCCCCCTCTTGTGGGCCATCGATCGCCGTGCCCCGGTCATCCCCGTGGTCGCGGAGAACCCCCTCCACCCAGTCGAGCGGTGAGACACGTGGAACTCGTCACCCCAACCACCCAGGCGAGCACGCCGGCCCGGTTCCGCAGCTACATGGCCGGCTTCCCGAGCGGCGTCGCCGTCGTCACGGCCATGGATGCTCAGCGCGAACCCTGGGGCATGACCTGCTCCGCGCTGTGCAGTGTCACCGTGGACCCGCCCACTCTGCTCGTCGGCATGCGGCTGGAGAGCCCGACCCTGCGAGCCGTCATGATCACCGGCGTGTTCGCCGTGAACCTGCTGCACGCCAAGGGGCAGGACACCGCGGAGCTGTTCGCGTCCGGCGCGCCGGACCGATTCCAGACCACGCCGTGGCACACACCCGAGGGCGCCGCGGGACCACACCTGTCCCGTGACGCCCACGCGGTAGCCGACTGCCGGGTCCGCCAGAGCGTCCGTATCGGCGGTCAGCGGATGGTCTTCGGCGAGGTCTACCGGATCACCGGGCCGACCGGCGAGCCCCCGCTTCTCTACGGACGGCGGCAATTCAGCGCCTGGCCGGCCGACTGAGCCATGTACCGCACCACCCCACGCGGATATTCAGCAACAGGAGAGACACGAGCCATGAGCTCAGAAACGCGCACCCGCACGACCCGGCTCCGGCGCTACCTGATGTGCCGCCCCAGCCACTTCGAGGTCACTTACTCGATCAACCCCTGGATGGACCCGGCCAAACCGGTGGACACCGAGCTGGCCGTGGCGCAGTGGGAAAGCCTGCGTGACCTCTACCTCTCCCTCGGTCACACTGTGGAGTTCATCGAGCCGATCGCCGGCCTGCCCGACATGGTCTACGCGGCCAACGGCGCCACCGTCGTCGACGGCAAGGTGCTCGGCGCCCGGTTCCGCAATGCTGAGCGGGCCGCGGAAGGACCCGCTTACCTGGACTGGTTTCGCGCCAACGGCTTCACCGAACTGTGGGACCCCACGGAGATCAACGAGGGCGAGGGCGACTTCCTCGTCACCGGGCAGCACGTCCTGGCCGGCCAAGGCTTCCGCAGCTCCCGCGACGGGCACGCCGAGGCTCAGGAGTTCCTCGGCCGCCCCGTCGTCGGGCTGGAGCTCACCGACCCCGCCTACTACCACCTGGACACCGCGCTCGCCGTCCTCGACGACGACGAGGTGATGTATAATCCGGCCACGTTCTCGCCGGGTAGCCGTGCCGTACTGGAGCGGCTGTTCCCCGACGCCGTGCTCGCCGAGCCGCGCGATGCCGCTGTATTCGGCCTCAACGCGGTCAGCGACGGCCGCAATGTGATGCTGCCCGAGGCGGCCACCGGGCTGGCGGAGCAGCTGCGCGCCCGCGGCTTCCACCCGATCGGCGTCGACCTGTCGGAACTGCTCAAGGGCGGCGGCAGCGTCAAGTGCTGCACGCTCGAATTGCGCGAGCCTCGCTGACCGCCCGGCCCGGCTCGCTCCGGGTGCCGCCGACAGCCCAGCCCGCCGAACCCCCTGCCCTTACCCGCCTGTTGAACGTATGGCCTAGCGGCCGTACACCCCGCTGAGCGCGTGGCCCGAATGGGCCGGCGGCCCGGCGCCTGGCCGGAGGCTCCGCACGACACTCCCCCCATGACGTGCGGAGCCTCCTGCGTCTCGCCCCTGCCACCGCCCCCGCCACCGCCCCCACCGGGAACCCGGGCCGGGGCATATCCCGAGAACCGCTGTGGAGGAGAGATGAACACGATCGCGACGGGCGCGGACCGAGCCCAGGGCACCATCGACCGCGGAATCCAGCGCGCCGGCACGATGCCGGTGGACAAGTACCTTCCCTACGAGGCGGTAGGACTGCCCGACCGGACGTGGCCGGGGCGTCGCGCCGAGCGCGCACCGCTGTGGTGCAGCGTGGACCTGCGGGACGGCAACCAGGCGCTGACCGACCCCATGGACATCGACCGCAAGCTGCGCATGTTCGAACTCCTGGTGGCCATGGGCTTCAAGGAGATCGAGGTGGGCTACCCCACCGCATCCCGCGACGACCACGACTTCCTGCGCCGGCTCATCGAGACCGACGCCATACCCGAGGACGTCGTCATCCAGGTCATGACGCCGATCCGCGGTGACTTCATCGAGCGGACCGTCAAGGCCCTGGAGGGCGCCCGGCGCGCGGTGCTCCAGGTCTTCAACCCCACCTCGGAGATCCAGCGCCGGGTGGTGTTCCGCACGGACCGCCGACAGACCCTCGGCCTGGCGATGGACGGCGCGGAACAGGCCCTCAAACTGCAGGAGTCGATCCCGGGTACCGAGATCTTCCTGCAGTATGCCCCCGAGTCGTACACCCACACCGAGCCGGACTTCGCCCTGGAGATCTGCAACTCCGTGCTGGACTTCTGGGCCCCGCGGGCGCAGCACACCCTGCGCGTCAATCTGCCCGCCACGGTGGAGGTCTTCCCACCGCAGGAGTTCGCCGACCGGATCGAGTACACCCACCGCAACCTCGCACACCGCGAGCGCACCATCCTGGGCGTGCACCCGCACAACGACCGTGGCAGCGGCGTCGCGGCGGCCGAACTCGCGGTGCTGGCCGGCGCCGACCGGGTCGAGGGGACCCTCTTCGGCAACGGCGAGCGCACCGGCAACGTCTGCCTGGTCACACTTGCCATGAACCTCTTCTCCCAGGGCATCGACCCTATGCTCGACCTCAGCGACATCGACGGGGTCCGCAGAGTGGTCGAGAGCTGCAACCAGATGCCCGTCGGGGCCCGGCACCCCTGGGCGGGAGACTTCGTCTACACCTCTTTCGCCGGCACCCACCAGGACGCCATCGCCAAGGGACTGGTCGCCCGCGAGCAGTCCGGCCAGAAGATCTGGGACGTGCCGTACCTGCCCATAGACCCCCGCGACATCGGCCGCGACTACCAGGCCCTGATCCGCATCAACACCCAGTCGGGTAAGGGCGGTATCGCCCATCTGCTGCGCACCGAGTACGGCATCGAGCTTCCCCGCCGGCTGCAGATCGACTTCGCCGCAGTGATGCAGCAGGTCTGCGAGGAGCTCGGCGGAGAAATCACCGGGGCGCAGCTGTGGAGTCACTTCGAGGAGCGTTACATCCGCCCCGGACGCGAGGCGGCACACAGCCGGGAAGCCGCCGTCACGGTGCCGGGCACCGGCAGCGAACGGTGGGCCGAGCTGGGCCGGCGGGCGCTGGCGGCGGCCGGCCTCGACGGCTTCGTGCAGGGCGTGAGCGTCGAACGCGCGGGTGAGCCGTTGGAAGCGGTGACCGCGTTCTGTGAACTGGTCGTGGATTCCCACTCGTTCTGGGGCGTGGGCATCGCGGACCCCGAGGACCAGGCGGCGGCGCTGGCCGTCGGCTCCGCGACACGCCGCGCACTGACCGCGGCAGAGGGGGACGACCGGTGATCCCGGCCCCTTCCCGGCGGGCCGCCTCGGCGCACCCGGCCGCACCGCATCCCTGTACACCGTCCCGGAGGAACAACCAGTCATGAGCGTGCTCGACGAGATCGTCAACGGAGTCAGGGTCGATGTGCGGCAGCGCGAGGCAAGGACCGGGCTGGAGGTGCTGGTGCACCAGGTGCGCTCCGCGCCGCCCGCACTCGACCCGGTCGTGGCGCTGCGCCGGGGGCCCGGTGTGCAGGTCATCGCCGAAGTCAAACGCCGCAGTCCGTCGAAGGGCGCGCTGGCGGACATCCCGGAGCCGGCCGACCTCGCCGCCGCGTACGAGAGCGGCGGGGCCGCGGTGGTGAGTGTGCTCACCGAACGGCGCCGCTTCGGGGGTACCCAGGCGGACCTGGCGGCCGTACGCTCGCGGGTCGGTATCCCCGTGCTGTGCAAGGACTTCCTCGTCACGCCGTATCAGCTGTGGGAGGCCCGCGCGTACGGTGCCGACCTGGCGCTGCTGATCGTTGCGGCGCTCCGGCAGCCCGAACTCGTCGACCTGATCGAGCTGGCCGGCCGCCTCGGGCTGACCCCATTGGTCGAGGTGCACGACGGCCATGAGCTGGACCGGGCGCTGTCGGCCGGGGCGAGGGTGATCGGTGTCAACGCGCGCGATCTGCGAACGCTGCATATCGACCGCACCGTCTTCGAACGGCTTGCCCCGCGTATTCCGGACGATGTGGTCAAGGTCGCGGAATCGGGCGTCCGTGGCCCCGACGACGTGCTCGCGTACGGAGTCTGGGGCGCGGACGCGGTGCTGGTGGGTGAGCACCTGGTGACCCACGGCCGGCCCGCCGACGCGGTGGCCGGACTGCTCGCCGCCGCACGCCCCGCGCCCGGCACCCCGACCGTCGTGGGCACCCCGCCGCTCAGCCCGTCGACACGAGCTTCGCGGTGAGCGCCGTCCAGCGCTGCAGCACCTCGTGCGCCGCCCCCGAATCCAGGGCCCGCGCCGCACGCTGCACTCCGGCCTCAAGCCGCGTGGTGACTGGCTCCTCGGTCGGCTCCAGGGCCGCGAGGCCGGCCGCCGCGGAGAGCAGCACGGCATCCCGCACCGGCCCCCGCGCACCCGCGAACAGGTCCCTGGCGACCGCGGCGTTGTATGGGGCGTCGCCGCCCCGCAGCGCCTCCTGGGGCGCATAGCCGATGCCGATATCGCGCGGATCGAAGGTTTCGGCGCGCACCTCGCCGTGTGCGACCGACCAGACCGAAGAGGTCGTGGTGACCGTCAGCTCGTCCATCCCGTCGTCGCCCCGGAAGACCAGCGCGGAACCGCCGCGACCGGCCAGGACTTCGGCGATCAGCGGCGCCAGCCGACGGTCGGCCACCCCGATCGCCTGTGCGGTGGGGGAGGCCGGGTTGGTCAGCGGGCCCAGGCAGTTGAACACCGTCGGCACGCCCAACTCCCGTCGCGTCGGCGCCGCGTGGCGGGCCGCGGGGTGGAATCCGGGGGCGAAGCAGAAGGTGATGCCCGCCTCCACGGCGACCTGTGCGACCTTGGCGGGCGGCAAGTCGATGGCGATACCCAGTTCCTCCAGGACGTCCGCGGAACCGCAGGCCGAGGACGCCGAGCGGTTGCCGTGCTTGACGACCCGGGCGCCCGCGGCGGCCGCCACGATCGCGGACATCGTGGAGACGTTGACGCTGTTGCTGCCGTCTCCGCCGGTGCCGACGATGTCGAGAGTGGGACCGGCGACGTCGATGGTCACCGCGTGCTCGTACATGGCGCGGACCAGGCCGGTGATCTCACCGGCAGTCTCGCCCTTGGAGCGCAACGCGACCAGCAGACCCGCGAGTTGGGCGGGCGAGGCGAGGCCGCGCATGACGTGATCCATGGCCCAGGCCGTGCTGTCGGCCGGCAGCTCCTGGCGGGCCAGCAGCGCGCTGAGAATCCCGGGCCAGGAAAGGGCCGTTTGCGACTCCGTCACGGTGCTCTCCTTCGGACGAGTGGTGCGGGCGGGACGTACGGGGAAGTGCCGCGCGAAATTCAGCAGCGGAAGCGAGGAACAGCGCCGAGCAGCGGAATTCACGCGCCGTGGCGGCCAATTCGACCGCAATTCAGTGTGTGCGCGAACGCAATCCACTGCCAGACCAGTTGAGGTGCCTACCGGCGGACCATTTCCGCTGTGCGCACCAAGAGTGAAGGGGGATCGGAAAGGTGACCTGGAATACGCTGATCGATGTGACCCGGGATTCCGGACTTCCGCTGACCACACAGATCCAGGAAACCCTCAAACAGGAGATCACCGACGGCGCACTGCACCCCGGCACCCGGCTCCCGTCGAGCCGACAGCTCGCCGAGGACCTGGGCGTCTCCCGGAGCGTCGTGGTGGAGGCGTACGGACAGCTCATCGCCGAGGGCTACCTGGAGGCGCTCCAGGGCTCCGGCACCCGGGTCGCCCCGCATCTGTCGAGCGCCCACAAAGTCCCCACGCTGCTGGACGGTGGCGGCGCCCCGTCGGTCCGCTGGGATCTGCGCACCGGCGGCGCGGGCGCCGGAAGCTTCCCGCAGCGCGAATGGCTCGCCGCCTATCAGGGGGTTCTGCAGCGCATGGACCGCCGCGACTTCGGCTACCCGCAGGTCTCCGGGGTCCCGGCGCTGCGTGGCGAACTGGCCCGCTACCTGGGACGGGTACGAGGAGTGCACACCACGCCGGAACACATCATGGTGGTCTCCGGCTTCGCCCAGGCGTTGGGCTTGGTCTGCGCGGCGCTACCACAGCTGGGCATCGAGGAACTGGGGGTGGAGGAACCCTGCCATCCGCAGCAGCGGCAGTTCGTGGCGGAGGCCGGACTCATGCCCCGGCCGGTACCCGTCGACGAACACGGCATCGACGTCGCCGCGCTGACCCGTACCGGCGTACGGGCCGTCCTGGTCACCGCCACCCACCAGTTCCCGACCGGTGTCACCCTGAGCCCGCAGCGCAGGGAGGCACTCGCCCGCTGGGCTCAGGACGTGGACGGCTGGATCATCGAGGACGACTACGACGGAGACCTTTGGCTGGCGCACGGCCCGCGTCCGGCGGCCCTCCAGCGCCAGTCCCCGGATCGTGTCCTGTACGCCGGCACGACCAGCAAATCCCTGGCCCCCGGGCTGCGGCTGGGCTGGCTCGCGGTGCCGCCCCGGCTGCGCGACCTGCTGGAACAGATCCGCTCCCAACGGGACCTGGGCTGTGAGGTCTTCACCCAGCTGACCTTCGCCGAACTGCTGAGCACCGGGGTGTTCGACCGCCATCTGCGGCGCCAGCGTGCCCGCTTCCGGGCCCGCCGCGAGACGCTGGAGAAGGGACTGCGCACCTTCCTGCCGGACGCCGGGATCGCGGGTTCCGCGGCCGGGCTGCACGCGTACGTCCTGCTGCCCCACCGGACCGACGAGGCGGCGCTCACCGCCCTGGCGCTCAAGCGGTCCGTCCTGGTGCGCGGCGGCCGCTACTGCCATCACCGGCCCTGGCAGGCCAGGCCGGCCCTGGTCATGGGCTATGCGGCGGTCCCGCGGTCGGGGGTGACCGAGGCGCTGAGGGTGGTCGCGGACGCCTACACGGAACTGACCGGGCGGGGGAGCCGCTCCTATCGCTGCGCCTGAGCGGCCGCGCCCCTGGCCCGGATGTGCTCAACGCACGCCGACGGCGAGGAAGTTCTCGAAGAACCGCAGGCCGCTCTCGGTCATGATGCTCTCCGGGTGGAACTGCACCCCCTCCACGGGCAGACTCCGGTGCCGTAGTCCCATCACATACCCGTCGTCGGTCGCGGTCGCGGTGAGCTGGAGCTCTTCCGGTAGCGGCCGGGAAACGATCAGCGAGTGGTAGCGGGTCGCGACGGTGCGCTGTTCAAGACCGTGGAACACGCCCTCCCCGTTGTGCTCGACCGTGCTGGTCCTGCCGTGCATCAGATGGTCCGCCACCTCGATGCGGCCACCGTAGGCCAGCGCGATCGCCTGGTGCCCGAGGCAGACTCCCAGCAGCGGGGTGCTCCTCGCGAATTGGTGCACCAGCTCGACATGGCCGGACGTAGACGGGTGACCGGGTCCCGGGCCCAGCACGACGGCATCCGGCTCCATAGCGGCCAGTTGCCCCGGAGTGCGGGTGCCGGCCCGGACCACTTCGGTGCGGGCGCCGAGCGTGCGCAGGTACTGGTCGATGATGTGGACAAAGCTGTCATAGGCGTCCACCAGCAGAATCTTCACAGCAGTTCTCCACCCGTCAACGCCCAGTAGGCGGCGCCCATCTTGGCCAGCGTCTCGTTCCACTCGGCCTCGGGCGTCGACTCGGCGACCATCCCGGCCGAGCTCTGGGTCGAGTAGACCTCGCCGTCGTGAACGATCGTGCGGATGCACAGCGCGAACTCGCTCCAGCCGTCCACATCGACCAGCCCGAGCGCGCCCGCGTAGATGCCGCGCGGCTGCTCCTCGATCCCATCGATGATCTCCATGGCACGCAGCTTCGGCGCGCCCGTCATCGTCCCGGCGGGGAAGGTGGCGGCCATCGCTTCCCACACCCCCGTGCCGGGCTCCAGCCGTCCGCTGATCGTCGAGACCATGTGGAAGACATGCGAGAACGCCTCGACGGTCATCAGACCGTCCTCGACGAGCGACCCGGCGCGGGCGACCCGGCCGATGTCGTTGCGGCACAGATCCACCAGCATCACGTGCTCGGCCTGCTCCTTGGAGCTGGTGACCATCTCCTTGACGCGGCGCTCGTTCTCCTCCGGGTCGGGCCCGCGGCGGGTGGTGCCGGCGATCGGCCGCATGACGATGCTGTCGCCCTGGCCGTCGTGTTCGCCGGCGTCGTCCCGCTCGGTGCGGAAGTGCAGTTCGGGGCTGGCGCCTATCAAGGTGTCGGCGCCGCGCGGGCACAAGTACATGTATGGCGAGGGATTGCGGGAGCGCAGCCGCTGATAGACCTGCTCGGGGCGGAGCTCGGTGCGGACGTCGATGCGATGGCCGATCTGGATCTGGTAGATGTCCCCGATCCGGATGTGCTCCAGGCACCGCTCTGCCCACCGCAGGAAGGTCGCCCGCTCCACGCTGTCCTGCACGGAGTGCGGCGCGGGCGCCTCGGGACAGGGATCCAGCTCGGACGCCGGACCGGCGGCGTGTGCCGCGAGGGCGGCCACATCGGGTCCGGTCGTCGGCGGGAAGGCCGCGCAGTCGGCGGTGAGCAGCCGCACCTCGCCCGTCTCCTGGTCGTACCAGACGGTCTCCCGGAACAGCGTCACGGTGGCGTCCGGACCGCCACGTGAGGCAGCCCGCGCGGGCAGCGGCTCCATATGCCAGGCGGCCTCGTACCCCAGCGTGGTCAGGAAGCCGAAGGCGTAGCCGCTGCCGGGCAGCTCACGCTCCACGGAGAACAGCTCCTGGGCCGCTCGCAACAGGGCCCACACCTGCGCGGACCCGCTGAAGCGGAACCGGTCGTGATGCTCGTGGGTGAGGTCGTCACGGGTCAGCCCGGCCCGCTCGGCGGCGGTGCCCAGCCCACGGCGCAGCGGGCCCGCGCCGTCGATCTCGACATGCGCGGCGAACAGCCTGATCTCGGCGAGCCGGCCGTGGCCGACGACCGCCGGGCGGCGGTCTGCCTGCGGCCCGGCGAGGCTCTCCAGTAAGAACACCTCGCCGCGGCCGACCGCCGCGGCCAATGAGCAGTACAGCGCCAGCGGGTCGTGGGTGGGCAGCGGAACGGTGGTGACGCGTACGGAAAGAGGGGAAACCGCCTTCGGCAAGCGGGCGGAGAATTCGCTGTCTGCCACCTTTCCGGCGGCGTTGACCGGTGTAATGCCTGGCATCTCAGTCCTTGGGTTCGCAGGCTTTTCTATTCGGCTGGGTGAAAGTGCACGGTAAGTGAACCAGTCGCGCATCGAGGGGATCCAGACCAATCGAAGGATGCCGATACGGGCCACTCCGTCATTTCTTGACCACGCCGTTGCCGCGCGGGTTGTATCTGACATCGCCAGACGTAGCAGAAATGAATTCAATCCCATTCTGGGGGCTGTGATGAAGGAACCCGCACAGGACAGCCGCACTGGTTCGTCGCGGATCGCCCCGCAACGCCCGGCGCAACTGCCGCACCCGACGGCGTCGTTGGGCGCGCGACTTCCGGCAGCGCAGCAGCCGCAGTGGCCGGTCGAGGCGGAACGCGATGCGGTGGTCGCCGAGTTGAGCGCCGCCCCCCAACTGGTCTTCGCCGAGGAATGCGACCGGCTCCGGGACCGGCTGGCGGCGGTTGCGCGCGGCGAGGCGTTCCTGCTCCAGGGCGGAGACTGCGCGGAGACTTTCGGGCAGACGTCCGCCGACGCGATCGGCGCGAAGCTGCGCACTCTGCTGCAGATGGCCGTGGTGCTCACGTACGCCGCGTCGGTGCCCGTGGTCAAAGTCGGCCGGATGGCCGGGCAGTACGCCAAGCCCCGCTCGCTGCCGACCGAGACCCGGGACGGCGTCACCCTGCCCGCCTACCGGGGCGACGCGGTCAACGGGCTGGAGTTCACCGAGGCCGCGCGGCGCCCCGACCCGCGTCGGATGCGACGTGTCTACGACGCGTCCACCACCACGCTCAACCTCGTGCGGGCCCTGACCCAGGGCGGCTTCGCGGACCTGCACCAAGTGCACGCCTGGAACCGGGGATTCGTCACCGACTCGCCCGCGGGCCGGCGCTATGAGGAACTGGCCGACGAGATCGAGCGGTCGCTGCTGTTCATGCGCGCCTGCGGTGTGCGGCCCGACGGGGTCCACGCCGCGGAGTTCTTCGTCAGTCACGAAGGGCTGCTGCTGGACTACGAGCGGGCGCTGACACGTACGGATGAGCGGTCAGGACTGCCGTATGCCACCAGCGGCCACCTCATTTGGGTCGGCGAGCGCACCCGCGAACTGGGCGGCGCGCATATCGACTTCCTCAGCCGGATCCGCAACCCCATCGCCGTCAAGATCGGCCCGGACACCCGGCCGGACGACATCCTCGGCTACGTCGACCGGCTCGACCCCGTCCGCGAGCCGGGCCGGCTCACCTTCGTGGTGCGGATGGGCGCGGAGCGGGTGCGCGACCGACTGCCGCTTCTGGTGGAAAAGGCCGTCGCGGACGGCGCCCGGGTCGCCTGGGTCTGCGACCCGATGCACGGCAACACCTACCAGACCCCCAGCGGCCACAAGACCCGGCGCTTCGACGTGATCCTGGACGAGGTCCAGGGGTTCTTCGAGGTCCACCGGGAGCTGGGTACGCACGCCGGCGGTATCCATGTGGAGCTCACCGGCAACGACGTGACCGAGTGCGTCGGCGGCGGCAGTGCGGTCAACGTCGAGGATCTGCCGCGCCGTTACGAGAGCGCCTGCGATCCGCGGCTCAACCACAGCCAGTCACTCGATCTCGCCTTCCGGGCTGCCGAGATGCTCCGCGGCTGACAGCGGCAGACCACTCGCGGAATGCGGATGCGGACCACTTCACAAAACCTTGACCGGGTGTGGGCGCATTGGTTGGAATTCCTTCCGAGGGCGTATCGCGCCCCGGATGGAGTCGCTCACGAGGCGATAACGCCATGGGGCGGGTGTTCGTCATGAGCGAGTGCTCCGCTCCGTGCTGAGGAATGCCTGGAGATGAGGGTCCGTGACCGTACCGCCCGCCTATGAAAGCCGAGCGCCGCTCGCCGTGCGCGCCGCGGCCTGGCACTTACCGGAGTCCTCGGCACACATCGGAGAACTGCCGGAACTGGCCGGGCTGTCGCCGGCCGAGCGCAGCGTCTGCCTGGGGCTGGGAATCGAGCGGATACGGGCCGACAGGGAGCCGGACGCGGTCGGTCTGGCCGAGCGTGCGGCACACGAGGCGCTGGCCGCGGCGGGTCTCGGCGCGCAGGACGCCGACGCGCTGATAGTCGTCGAATCGCGCGCCCCGCAGACCTTGCTCAGCTCGGAGGCGACCCGCCTCCAGGAACTGCTCGGGGCGCGGGACGCGCTCACTTTCACGGTGGGCGGGCTGGGCTGCGTCTCGCTGACTCCGGCCCTGCTCACGGCCCGTGGCCTGCTCGCTGCCGACCCGGAGCTCGACCACGTACTGGTCGCCCACGGCAGCACCCCCGCGATGCGGGGGCGCTACCGGCACCCGGTGACCGTCAACGGGGACGGCGGCGGCGCGCTGGTGCTCTCCAGGACCGGTTCTGTGCGGCTGCTGGACATCGTCCAGGAGACGAACGGGAAGTACTGGGACCTGTTCCAGGTCGCGTACCGGGACCTGCCGAGCGGCAGCTGGCGGGAGCGCTGCCAGGACCCGGCGACATACTCCTTCCGGTTGGCGGTGGAGACCCGCAACCGACTGACGGGCTTGCTGGAGGGGCTCCTCAAGCGCAATGGAATGACGCGCCGGGATGTGGCGGGATACGTCACGCAGAATCTTTCCTCGGGGAGCTTCGGATTCACCGAGGAATCCCTTGGAGTGCACATACTCCCGGCCTGTCGCGACAACCTCCGGGAATTCGGGCATCTAGGTCCGAACGATGTGTTCTTGAATCTTTATACGGCCCTCGAACGCAAGGAATTGGCCGAGGGTGACCGCGCAGTGCTGATCAATGTGAGCCCGGTGGCGGCATGGAGTCTGCTGCTGGTGGAGATCGGAGCCGGGGAGTCGACGCAATGAACTCAACCATTGGCGAGATAACGGAGTTTCTCACCGCGGCGCTCAGGCAGGGCATCCGGCCCGAGGACGACTACTTCGCGCTGGGACTGGCGGACTCCTTGTTCGCGCTGGAGCTGGTGACCTTCGTCGAGGAGCGCTTCCGGCTCACCGTCGAGGTGGAGGACCTGGACCTCGAAAGCTTCCGCACCGCGGCCGGCGTCGCCGACTTCGTCGCACGGAAGACCGCGGGCGCCGCCGCCGAACCGGTGGACGTCCATGAACCTGCCGCTGCCCAGCCCGCCACCCCCGAGTTCGCCACCGGCCATGATCCCCTCCGGTAGCCGGGGGAGTGCCCTCGTCCAGGCGGCCGCCGACCTCGCCGACGCCCTACGCGACCGGGCCGCGGGCTGGGAGCTGCGCGGTGCGCTGCCCGAGGACGTACGCCGTGCGGTAGCCCAGGCGGGCCTGCTGGGTGCCGCCGTGCCGCGCGGCCACGGCGGCGCGGAGGCCAGGCAGGCCGAACTGGGAGAGATCAGCGCCCATTTGGGCGGGGCGTGCAGTTCCCTGCGTGGTCTGTTCACCGTCCAGAGCATGGTGGCTGCGGCCCTGCTGCGCTGGGGGACCGAGGACCAACGCGCTCACTGGCTGCCTCTGTTGGCCGGTGGCGAGCGGATCGCCGGATTCGCCGCCACCGAGCAGGAAGCGGGCAGCGCGCTGGCACATGTGGGCAGCCGGGTCGAGGACGACGGACGGCAGCTCGTGGTCACCGGCCGTAAGCGATGGATCACCTTCGGGCAGACGGCTGACGTGTTCTTGGTGCTCGGCCGGTCGGCAGGCGGGCCGGTCGCGGTGCTGGTGGAGGGAGACCGGCCGGGCGTGCGCCGCGAGCCGGTGAGTGGCCAGCTCGGCATGCGTGCCGCCGAGATCGCGCATGTGGAGTTCGACGACGTGGTGGTGCCGCGGGAGAACCGGGTGGCTCCCGAGGGGGCCGGACTGTCCCATGTCGCGGCCACCGCGCTGGACCATGGTCGGTTCACCGTCGCCTGGGGCTGCGTGGGCATGGCCGAGGCATGTATCGCGGACGCCACCGAGCACGCCGTGCGCCGCACCCAGGGGGGCGTCCCGTTGGCCGGTCACCAACTGGTCGGATCTCTGCTGGCCCGGTCGGCCGTGGGGACCGACGCTGCGCGCCAACTGTCGTGCCGGGCAGCCGAGTTACGCACCGGCAGCGACCTGCGCGCCATGACCGCGACCATCGTCGCCAAGTACGCGGCCGCCCGTGCCGCCGTCGAAGCGAGCCGCAGCGCCGTACAGATCCTCGGGTCCGCGGGCTGCGGCCCCGAGAGCCGAGCCGGCCGCTTTTTCCGGGACGCCAAGGTGATGGAGATCATCGAAGGATCTCCGCAGGCGGCCGAGCTGCACATCGCCGACAGGATGTTCCGGCAGCACGGCCTCCGGCCGTCCGGCCCCGGACCGCGGCCGACCGCGCCGGGCACGTCTGCGGCCGGCGCCGGACAGGAGGTGTCGGCATGACGGACGAGACGGGCACCCCGCCGCTCCCGCCCTCCGCCACGGCACCGACGGTGAAGTGCCTGGTGTGGGACCTGGACGACACCCTATGGGACGGCACCGTGCTGGAGGGCGACGCACCGCTGGCGTTCCCCGCGGCCACCGACGCCCTGCGCACCCTGGACGAACGCGGCATCCTGCACACGGTCGCCAGCCGCAGCGACCCCCAGGCCGCGGCCGCCCACCTGGCCGCGCAGGGACTGGACGATCTGTTCACACTGCTCGACATCGGCTGGGGCGCCAAGTCCGATGCGGTGCGCCGCATTGCCGCCCGGCTGAACATCGGCCTCGACACGCTGGCGTTCATCGACAACGACCGGATGGAACGCGCCGAGGTGGCCGCCGCCCTCCCCGAAGTGCGCTGCTACCCGGCCTCCCAGGCCGCGCTCCTGACAGAACTCCCCGAATTCCAGCCACCGTTCGTCACCAATGAATCGCGTGCACGGCGCGCCCTCTACCGCGGCGAACTGCGGCGCAAAGAAGCCCAGGACACCTACGAAGGGGCGCCCGCGGAGTTCCTGGCCTCCCTGGACCTGGAGCTCTCGGTACGCCGTGCGACCGAGGACGACCTGGCCCGCGCGCATGAGCTGACGGTCCGCACCCACCAGCTGAACACCACCGGACGCACCTACGACCTGGAGGAACTGCGGGAATTGTGCGTCTCGCCCCGGCACCGGGTGCTGGTCGCCGCACTGACCGACCGCTTCGGCTCGTACGGGACGATCGGCCTGGCGCTGACCGAGCACACCGACGGCGCGCAGGACGGGTCGGCCGGCACGGAGGGCGCCAGTGTGCTGCGGCTGCTGCTGTTGTCCTGCCGGGTGATCTCCCGCGGCGTCGGGCCTGCCCTGATCGGATACCTCGTACGCGACGCACTGACCAGGGACCTGCGCCCGGTCGCGGAGTTCGTCCCCACGCCCGTCAACCGCGTGATGCTGGTCAACCTGCGCTTCAGCGGCTTCGAGGTGATCGAGCGGGCGGCGGACGGGCGCGTCGTCATGGGCCTGGACCGTGCCGCCTCGCCGCCCCTCATGCCCGCCCACGTACGGGTCGTCGACACCGACGCGAATTCACCCTGGAGAGACCGTTGAGCAATCCGCGGAGCGAGAACAGTGCCGGGAGGGCCGCCGTCGGAGTGGTCGGCGCGGGCACCATGGGCGTCGGTGTCGCGCAGAGCCTCGCCGAGGCCGGTCACCCCGTCGTGGTCGTGGACCCCGTTCACGAGGCCCTGGACGACGGCCCACGCAAGCTCCGTGACGGCCTGCGCACGGCCAGGCTGCTGCGCCGTACGCAGGGTGCCGTCCCGGCGGCCGAGGTGCCCGGCCGGATTCGCTGGGCGCCGGACACCGCCGCTCTCGACGCCGTGGACTTCGTCATCGAATGCGCGCCGGAACGGATGGTCGTCAAGGAAACGGTGTTCAAGGAATTGGATGCGGTGTGTCTGCCCGACACCGTCTTCGCCTCATGTACCTCCGCGATCCCTGTCGCCACCCTCGCCGCGCACACCCGGCGCCCCAACCGGGTGCTCGGCACGCACTTCATGAACCCGGTCTATCTCAAGGACGCGGTCGAGGTGATCCGCGGGCCACGATCCGGCGACCGCGCTCTCGTCGCGACGCTCAGCCTGCTGTCCGGGATGGGCAAGCGGGGACATGTGGTCAACGATGCCCCGGGCTTTGTCTCCAACCGGGTACTGATGCCCATGGTCAATGACGCGGCGGCCCGGGTGGAAGCCGGCACCGCGGACGCCGAGACCGTGGACCGCATCTTCCAGGACTGCTTCGGGCACGCGATGGGCCCCCTGCGAACGGCCGACCTCATCGGCCTGGACACCATTGTGGACACGCTGTATGTCCTGCTGGAGACCACGGGGGACGCACGCTACGAGCCGTGCTCGCTGCTGCTGGAGCTGGTGCGGAAGGGGCACCGCGGCCGCAAGAGCGGACGTGGATTCCACGTCTACGGACGGCGCGGATGATCGCCCGCGAGGCCGTCACCGGTCTCGCCGACCCGGCCGCCGTGGATGTACTGACGCTGATGGAGCGCCACTTCCGTTCGGCGCCCGACCACACAGCCCTAGTGGTCGGCGAGTCAACGCTCACCTACCGGCAACTTGCCGAGGAGAGCGGGGAGCTGGCCGCGCGGATTGCCGCCAGGGGAACGGTACGGCCGGGCCGGGGCCAGGTCGTGCTGCTGTACCAGCGGCAGAGCGTACGCACGGTCGTCGGGATGGTCGCCGCGCTGCGCCTGGGCGCAGCCTGGTGCGTGGTGGAGCCGGGGCAGCACGAGCCGTCCGAGCCGGCCGCCGGCCGCGTCCGGGCCCTGCTCGGCGACACCGACTGCGCGGCCGTCGTCTTCGACGGCGCCGACGCGGCCACCACCCCGGAGACGGTCCGGGCGCTGGCCTCCGGCATCGCCCTGCACGACCTGTCGGCAACGCCCGCAACGCCCGCGGTGGCCGAGGCCCCGCCCGCCCCCGCGCCGCGTGCCGAAGTGCCGGGTGCCGCCCCGGCGTACGTGATCAGCACCTCGGGCTCGACAAGCGCACCCAAGGCGGTCGTGGTCAGCCGAGCCAACCTCGCGCACCTGATGGCCGGGCGCGGCGAGGAGCCCGGCGGAGCCACCTTCGCCCCGTGCCGGCTGGCGTGGGACGGGGCGCTGCTGCTGCTTTTCCATGCGTTGTGCACCGGTGGTACGACGGTGCTGCCGGACGCGCGCAGGCTGCCCGACGCGGCGGCGGCCGCAGCGCTCATAAGGACCTGGCGGGTCAGGACGGCCGCCTCGCCGCCCTCCTTCTACCGGCTGATGCTGCCCCATATGTCTGGCGCGGACCTCCATCTGCGGACCCTGATCCTCGGCGGCGAGGCGGTCCCCCAGGGTCTGGCCGGCGCGCACCACGGGACGCTGCCTGGCACCCGGCTGTGGAACGAGTACGGCCCGACGGAGACAACGGTCGGCGTTCTCTCTCACCTCGTACCGGACTCCCAGGAGCCGGTCGGGCCCGCCAAGTCCCTTCCGATCGGCTGCCCCATCGGGCCCTCCACGAGGGCGTACGTCCTTGGCCACGACCTGTCCCCGGCACCCGGCGGCACGCTCGGCGAGCTGTACATCGGCGGTCCTCAAGTCGCACATGGCTATGCGGGCCGTCCGGCCGAGACTGCGGGCCGCTTCGTGGCAGACCCTTTCACCGACGTCCCCGGAGCCCGGATGTACCGCACCGGAGACCTTGCCCGGGTCAACGCTGCGGGCGAGGTCGAATTCGGCGGACGGGAGGACGGGCAGATGAAGGTGCGTGGGGCGCGGATCGAGCGGCACGCCGTCGAGGCCGTGCTGGAGAGTCACCCCGCGGTGCGTCGGGCGTCCGTGCTCGGCGTCACCGACGAGCGTGCCGGGGACACCCTTGTGGGGTTCTGGTCCCCGGACCGGACGGCGGCAGCCGCGCCCACGGTCCGTGACCTACTGGCGCACTGCGCCGGCCAGCTGGTCGAACAGGCCGTTCCCGAACGCTTCGTCCAGGTCGCTGACATTCCCCTGACCGCTGTCGGGAAGACGGATGAGACTGCACTGCGCGCCCTGCTACGGCACTCCGAAGCAGAGCCCGAGAGGCCGGGGGCGTACGTGAACGGTGACATCGCCCCTGCCGGGCGCGGTGGGAACGCGCTGGAACGGGAGATCGCCGTGCTGTGGGCCGAGGTGCTGCGGCATGACGAATTCGGGCTCGGCGACGGCTTCTTCGCGGCCGGCGGCAATTCGCGGCGTGTCGTGGAACTGCATCTGCGGCTGCAACGGCGCTGGCCGGACGCGATACGCGTGGGACGGCTCTTCGACCTGGACACCGTGCGGGCCCAGGCGACGGCGGTCGCCGAGGCGCTCGCCGCGACGGGGAGCGAACTGCCGGTCAGGGCACCGATGACATTCGAAGTATGAGCGAGTCAGGCACCAGAGGCATCAGCACCGTGGGGGAGAGCACGTGACAAGCCGAGCGGCAGCCCTACCCGGCAACGGCAGCGACCACACCTACGAGACCTACGAGAATACCCACGCCGACACCGGGAGCACGCCGTCGACGGCGCACCGGTAAGGGACGACGGCATCGCGATCGTCGGCATCGGTGTGCGGTTCCCCGACGCGGAGAACCTGGCGGAGTTCCGCGCCAACCTCCGGTCCGGCCGGGACTCCGTGGGCGCCATGCCGGCAGCGCGGGCGGCGGCGACCGGGCTGGACCCAGCAGCCCGGTTCCTCCCCATGGGGCACCTCGCCGACATCACCGGCTTCGACTACGCCTTCTTCAACTTCTCCCGTCGCGAGGCGTCCTTGATGGACCCGCAGCAGCGGCTCGCGCTGCTTCTCGCACATGAGGCGGTCGAGGACGCCGGCTACGCGACCTCCGCCCTGGCCGAACACCCGGTGGCCGTCGTCCTCAGCTCCGCCACCTCCAGCTACCACGCGGCCGCCACGGATCCCGGAGCGCTCAGCGCACTGGGCAATGTGCCCTTCGGGCTGCCCGCCCGTATCGCCCATGTCCTCGGCCTCGCGGGGCCGTGCTACGCGGTCGACTCCGGCTGCAACGGGTCGCTGATCGCCGTCCACCAGGCGAGCCGCGAACTGACCTCGGGGGACGCGGAGTACGCCATCGCGGGCGGGGTCAGCGTCCGCTCCGGCGGCCTGCCCGCACGGGACACCGAGGGACTGGACGAGCTGGTGTCGCCCACCGGACGCTGCCGGGCATTCGACGCCGAGGCAGACGGCACCGTGTCCGGGGAGGGCGGGGCCGTACTCCTGCTGACCACGGTACGGCGGGCGCTCGCCGATGGCGCCCCCATCCACGCGGTGATCCGCGGCAGCGCCACCCTCCACAACGGGCGCGCGGCCGCCACCATCAGTACGCCGAGCGCGGCAGGCCAGGCAAAGGTGATCGCGAAGGCATGGCGGTCGGCCGGCGCCGATCCCGCGTCGGCCGGATATGTGGAGGCGCACGGTTCGGGCACCCGGCTCGGCGATGCGGTCGAACTGGAGGGACTGACGGCGGCGTTCGCGGGCCGGCGTAAGCAGCCTGGACGGAGCCGGGCCGCCCGGCTGCCGATCGGCTCGGTGAAGACCAACATCGGGCACCTGGACCACGCCGCCGGGATCGCCGGGCTCATCAAGGCCGTACTCAGCGTCCGGCACGGTGAGCTCTACCCTTCTCTGCACTTCGCGCGCGCCACCGGCGGCATCGATCTCGCGGTCGCCGGGCTGGAGGTGGTCACCGGGACCCGGCCGTGGGAGGAGCCGGGAGAGGGACGGCACCGGCTCGCCGGCGTCAGCTCGTTCAGCCTCGGCGGCATCAACGCGCACTGCGTGGTGCAGCAGCCACCGGAGCGGCCGGATCAGCATCCGGGCCGGGTGGAAAACGGCCCGTCGGCACCCGCGCTGGTCGCCGTCTCCGCCCGCAGCCGGACCGCACTGGCCAGGCTCTGCGGCAGCCTCGGGACCACCTTGCGTGACGGCGGGCAGCGCTTCGAGGACGTCGCCTTCACGCTCAACAACGGACGCACGCACCACGAGCACCGCATCGCCGTACGGGCCCGGGACACGGAGGAGCTGGCCGTACAACTCGCCGCTCAGGCAACCTGGCTGGCGGCGCAGGCACCTCTGGGCGGCGAGACCGCTCGGGGCATCGCCCGGCCCGCGGTACCCGCGGTCGTACTGTTGCTCTCGCCGGATGGTCCGCCGGTGGGTGTGGAACCCATGGCACTGCCGGGCGAGTTGTTCTGCCCGATGCCGGAACATGCCGTACTGGCCGGGCAGTTGGCGGCCCATGCCGCGCTGCTCCGTTACGGGGTCCGTATCGGGGCGGTGCTGAGCGGCGGGGTTTCCCGCTATGTGGCGCGCTACCTTCGCGGCGAGTTCACCGAGCGGGACGGCCGTGAGCTGGCGGCGGGTGAGGGTGCCGCACCCGTCGACGCCGGAAGGCTGATCGAGGCGGCGGACCGGCTGCTGTCCGACGGACCGGTGGTGTTCGTGGAACCGAGCCCCGACGGCCGCCTCGGTGCACTGCTCGCCGAGCGCCTCGCCGGGCGGGAGAACGCCGAGGTAATCACGGCCTCCGAGCGCACCGGCGGGCTGCTGGGCGTGCTCGGTACGCTCTGTGAGCGGGGCGTGAACCTGAACTGGTGGGCGGTGAGCCGACCGGACGCGGGCCCGGCCGGTACCGCCGCGGACCGGCCGCCGCGCCGAGTGCGCCTGCCGGGACACCCGATGAACGGCACGCGGTGTTGGGTGGATGTGGATCCGGTGCGGAAGCGACCGGGTGAACCCTTGGCTCCGGCCGTTGCCCAGGCGGTGCGGTCCGTGCCCGATGTCCCCCTGTCCGGTGCCGCGGCGCCCGACGCCCCGGCGGCACCCCCGACGCGTACGGAACGCGCACCGGAGCCCGGTGCGCAGCCCGCCGATCCCACGACCTGGCTGCGCATGGTCCTCGCCGAGCTGCTCAGTTCCGAGACCGAGATCGCCCCCCACGCCGACTACTTTGCGCTCGGCGGCAACTCGATCATCGCGCTGCAACTCGTCGAGCGGGTCGAGGCGCGGTACGGCTTCCGGCCGAAGCTCATGGATGTGTACGACCACCCCACGGTGGCGGACTTCGCCGGCCTTCTCAGGTCACCGCAGGCACCCGCCGCAGCCGGCCCGCCCACCGGGACGTTGCCCCCGGTGGCTCCGCAATCCGGCCTCGTGATGTCCTTCGGTCAGGAGCGGATGTGGTTCCACCACCAGCTCGACGAGGACACCACGCTCTACAACCTGCCGATGGTCAGCCACGTCCGGGGGCTCATCGATGTCGCCGCGGTGCGCGGTATGTGGGAGGACCTGGCCGCCCGCCACGAGGTGCTGCGGTCCAACTTCGCCGAGATCGACGGCGCGCCCACCCTGCGCATCCGCCCGGCCCTCGGTGACTTCTTCCGGTACGCCGACGTGTCCGGCGCGCCCGATCCGCTGGCCGCCGCCCGGGAGCTGGTGCGGGAGGCAGCGGAACACCGCTTCGACCTCGCGAACGACCCACTGGTGCGGGTGCTCGTCGTCAGGATGGCCCCGGACGAGCACGTCTTCCAGATCACCATGCACCATGCCGTCAACGACGGCGGCTCACCGAAGATCTTCCAGCGGGAACTGCCGGAGCTCTACGCGGCACGCCGGGACGGCCGCTCGCCACGGCTCGACCCGCTCCCCGTCCAGTACCGCGACTACGCGCGCTGGCAGCGCGACCTTCTGGAGTCCGCTGCCCTGGACGGTGAACTGGAGTACTGGACAAAGGTGTTGAGCGGTGCGCCACAGCTGATGCTGCCGACCGACCACCCCCGCCCGGCGCGCAAGAACTTCGCCGGTGACCTGCACGCGTTCACCGTCCCCGCGCGGGTCATGCACGATCTGCGGCAGCTGGCGGTGCGCGAGTCGGTGACGGTGTTCGTGGTGCTGCTGGCCGCCCTCTATCTGCTGCTGGCGCGCTACAGCGGGCAGTGCGATCTGGTCGTCGGCACCCCCACCACCGGACGTAACCGGCCCGAACTCCAGGGTCTGATCGGCTTCTTCAACAGCACGGTGGCATTACGCGCGGACTTGTCCGGCGACCCGGTGCTGCGGGACTTCCTCCGGGACGTACGGACCGTCGTCCTGGAGGCGCTGGAACACCAGGAGATCCCGTTCGACCGGGTGGTCAATGCGCTGGGCCGGGAGCGCGATCTGAGCCGCGCCCCGTTGTTCGACGTGTTCTACGTGCACCAGGAACTGCCCCAGGTCCAGCAGATGGACGGCGCCTCGGTCGGCTACTTCGACGAGCGCCACTCGGCCGTCAATCTCTTCGGCGGGATGCCGGCCGGCACGGCGAAGTTCGATCTGACCCTGGTCACTTCGGACCGCGACGGCGACGAGGAGATGGATGCCTGCCTGGAGTTCAGCACGGAGCTGTTCTCCGCCGGTACGGCCGCCGAACTCACCGACGCGTATGCCGGCCTGCTGTGCCGACTCGCGGCGGCGGACGCCGGCGACCGTCCGCTGTCTCAGCTGCTGCTCCCGGACGCCGAAGCCGCCCCGGCGACGGTGCCCGTCCCCGCACCGCCCCCGGAGCTGGAGATTCCGGCGGACCGGCCGCGCCCGCCGGCCGGATCGCCCATCGCCCTGAGCGACGCGGTGAGCGAGCCGCTGGACGCCGAACTGGCCGCCAGGCTGGCCGCTTTCGCCGCACGGTGCGGGGGCGGCGGTGATGACGCGGATACATGCCTGCAGGTCGCGCTCCTCGCCGGCTGGGTGGTGCTGCTCGCCTGGGTCTGCGGACAGGACGAGGTGAACCTGGGGACGCCGGCGGGCACGGTGCGGGTCGAGCTGAGCGACGAGCCCGAGTTCGGGCCACTGGTCGGCAGGGTCCGGAACGCGCTGTCGGCCGCTGAACCACCCCTGCCCACCGGCTCACCGGGCCTGCGGGTGCGCTGCGACGGCCTGCGACCGCCCGGCGAAGCAGCGTTCCCCGAGGGCGACGCGGGAGCCGAGATGACACTGTCGTGGCGGCCCGGCGAAGGCGGCGGCCCGACCCTGGCGCTGGCCTTCGCCCCCGAACTCTTCGACACGGCCACGGCCGCCGCACTGGCCGCCGATCTCCGGCTGCTGCTCGGCGGTCTGCTGGACGAGCCGGACCTGCCGGTCCACGAGGTGGCGATCCAGTACATCGACCAGGACACCACCGAAGCATCGGTGACATCGACACGGACGGCGAGGACAACATGACCACTCCTGTTCCGCTGCCGCTGAGCGCGGCCCAGCACGCCGTTCTTCTGGAGGGCCGGGAGCGCGCGACCGACTGCGTGGCGCAGTACCTCAGGGCCGATGGACCGCAGCCGATGCGGCCGGCCGTGCTGCACGAGGCGCTGGTGCGTGCGGTACGCGAGTGCGAGGGCCTGCATGTCACCTTCCGGTGGGATGCCGATGGCCCGGTGCAGTTGCCGTCGCCCGAACCGGAACTGGCCGTCAACCTCCTCGACCTCGATTTCCGGACCGGCCCCGAAGCCGGGGAGCCGGCGGTCGAGGCATGGGTCGAAGCCGAACTCGCGCGCCCCCTCGATCTCGGCGCGGGTCCGGCCTACCGCCTGGCCCTGTTCCGGCTCCCCGGCGGCCGGATCGGCTGGTTCCAGCGTTACCACCGGCTGGTCAACGACGAGGCGGGGATGGCCGTGATCGCTGCGCGAGTGGGCGAGCACTACGCCTCGCTGGCCGAAGGAGGGCCGGCCCTCCCGGCACCCGGCCGTTCGCTGACCGCCTGGCTCGCGGAGGAGGCCGCCTACCGGCGATCGCCGCAACGAGCGGCGGACCACCGCTACTGGCGCGAGCTGCTCGCTGGGGTGCCTGGCCCCGAGCCGAAGTCGCTCGCGTTCCCCGGGAGTTCGGTGGCCCAGCCGGTGGGGTGCGCCGGCCACCACTCGCTCGACGGCGCCGACCCCGGGAACCTCGCCCGCGCCGCGCGGCGCAGCGGTGGCGGCCCGGCCGCCGTTCTGCTGGCTGCGCTGGCCGTGTACACACACCGGCTCACCGGCTCCCGCGACCTTGTGCTCGGCCACTGGACGGCGGCCGGGACGGACACAGGCACCCCGGGCGATGCCGCCCGGCCCGGCACCCTCTTGCCGATCCAGCTCACCGTCACCCCGGACCTGAGCTTCAGCACGGTGGCCAAGCGGGCCGGACTCGCGCTGCGCCGTGCCCGGCGGCACCGGTTCCTCGCCGACGCGGACCTGCCCTGGAGCGCGCCGGCCGGGTACGACGCCATCGCCGCCTTCGAGCTCGCTCCGGGGCCCGTGCACGGTTCCGGGTGCACCGTCGTCCGTACCTGGGGCGCGCCCGGCGAGGGGCTCTTCGTACGTGCCCAGGAGACGGCTGACGGCGGATGGCGGATGGGCATACGGGACTCCGCCGCCGGTCCCGCCGCCCCGGACAGCCGAGCGGCCGGACACCGGCTGCTGCGACTGGTGGAACAGCTGGTGGCCTTGCCCGAATCACCCATCGGCGGATTCGACCTCGCCACGGAGGACGAGCTGCGCCGGGTCGGGCAGGAGCTGAACGCCACCGCGCGGTCCGTACCGGACTCGACGATCACCGCCGAATTCGCGGCGGTGGTGCGCAGCACCCCGCAGGCCGTCGCAGTACGCGGCCAGGGCCTGGAGCTCACCTACGCCGAGCTGAACGAGCGCGCCGACCGGCTCGCCGAGCTGCTGGCGCGGCGGGGCACCGGCCCTGAGGACCTGGTGGCCGTCATGCTGCCGCGTACACCGGACATGGTGGTCGCCGTGCTGGCGGTGCTCAAGTCCGGTGCCGCGTACCTGCCGGTCGACCCCGAGTACCCGCCGGGGCGGATCGCGTTCCTGCTCGGTGACGCGCGGCCCGAGGCCGTGCTGACCAGGTGCGATCTGGCCGCACGGCTGCCCACAGGCGCACCGCCCGGCGTGCTGCTCGACGCCCCCGCCACCGTCGCCGAACTCGCTGCCCGGCCAGGCAATCCGTACGTGCGGCCGGACCTGGTACGGCCGGGGAACGCGGCATACGTCATGTACACCTCCGGCTCGACCGGTCTGCCCAAGGGCGTGGTCGTCACCCACCGTGCCGTGCACAACTTCGCGCGCTGGTCGGCCGACGAGCTGGGCCCGGAGGCCTTCTCGCGGGTGCTCGGCGCGACGTCGCTCAGCTTCGACATGTCGGTGTTCGAGATCCTGGTTCCCTTGCTGGTCGGCGGCAGCGTCGACCTGGTGCGCAATCTGCTCTCGCTGCTCCAGATCCCGGACTGGTCGGGCAGCCTGATCAACACCGTGCCCTCGGTCTACCGGAAGGTCGCCGGGGCGGAATGGGTGCACGAGCGCGCAGACCACTACGTCTTCTGCGGCGAACCGCTCCCCGCGGAGCTGGTCTGCGAGGTGCAGCAGAAGGCCCCCGGCGCGACGGTCCACAACATCTACGGGCCGACCGAGGTCACCGTCTACGCGACGTCCTGGCGTTGCCCGCCCCGGACGCCAGAAGGCGACGGCAACCGTCCCGCGGTTGCCCCGGGCGCCGCCGCGCCGCCGCCCATCGGCACCCCCGTCGCGAATGTCCGCTGCCACGTCCTGGACGCGGCACTGCGCCCGGTGCCTCCGGGGCACACCGGCGAGCTGTACCTGGCCGGCGACTACCTGGCCCGCGGATACGCCAACCGCCCGGGGCTGACCGCGGAACGCTTCCTCGCGGATCCCTTCGATGGCCCCGGTGCCCGCATGTACCGCACGGGTGACCTGGCCAGGTGGACCGAGGCCGGCGCGCTGGAGTTCGTCAGCCGCACGGACAACCAGGTCAAGGTGCGCGGGTACCGGGTCGAACTGGGCGAGATCGAGGCCCGGCTCGGCGCCCTGCCCCAGACGGCGGCCGCCGCGGTTGTGGCGACCGACGACGGCGAGGGCGACCGGCGGCTGACCGCGTACCTCGTGGCCGCCGACGGACACCTGCCCGATCCGGGAGCGGTCCGCGAACGGCTGCGCGCCGACCTGCCGGACCCTCTGGTCCCGGCCGCGATCGTCTTCGTGGATGCGCTGCCGCTGAACCCCAACGGAAAGACCGACCGGCCGGCCCTCCAGGCGCGCGCTGCGCAGCTCTCCGACGCCGACGGCCCAGAGCCCGCCGAGGCGCCTGCCTCCGTCGAGACGCTACGGGGGGTCTTCGCCCAGGTGCTGGAACGGGCCGCCGTCGGCCCGGAGGACAGCTTCTTCGCGATCGGCGGCGACAGCGTCCGCTCGATCAAGCTGGTCCGCCGGGCCCGGGAGGCGGGACTGGTGATCTCGCCCGAGGACGTCTTCGACCGCAAGACCCCGGCCGGGCTGGCCGAGGTCGCGGTGCGGCTCCGGACCCTGCCGCCGGGGTCGGACGCGCCCGCGCGTACGGCTCCCGCAGCGGGTGCGGCCACCCCGTCCCTCGGCCCTGCCACGGCACCTGCGGCGCGGCCGGCCCCCGCTTCGTACGAGGAGCCGCTGGTCCGGCTCGACGCGCAGGAGCGTGGCTGGCTCGCGGAGCGGCACCCCGCCCTTGAGGACGTGCTGCCGCTCTCCCCGCTCCAGGAAGGGCTGCTTTTCCACGGTCAGTACGACCGGCAGGGCGAGGACGCCTATGTCATGCAGATGACGCTGGACATGACCGGACACCTCGACGTCCACGCGCTGCGCCGGGCGTGCGATCTGCTGTGCCGCCGTCACCCCAACCTGCGGGCCGGATTCGTACAGCTGCCGTCCGGACGGGCCGTACAGATCGTCCCCGAGCGCGGCCCGGACGTCACGGAGGTGGACCTGACCGGGTTGTCCGAGTGTGAACAGCAGGCCGAGTCCGACCGGATCTTCGCCGCGGGCCGGGTCACCCGGTTCGACCCGGCCGATCCGCCCCTGATCCGCTTCACCCTGATGCGGCTGGCCGCAGACCGTTACCGGCTGCTGGCCACCGCCCACCACCTCCTGCTCGACGGCTGGTCCAACCAGCTCTTCCTGCCGGAGCTGTTCGCCCTTTACAGCGGCCCGGACGGGCTGCCCGAACCCATCCCCTACCGCGACTACCTCGGTTGGCTGCTCCGCCAGGACCGGGACGGCTCGATCCAGGCATGGCGTGACGCCCTCGGCGGCGGTGCCCAGGGCGGTGGAGTGCCGGAGCCGACGCTGCTGGCTCCGCCGGGCGTGCACCGTACGTCGATGTGGCCCGCCCGGCTCATGCACAGCATGACGAGGGAACAGTCCGACGTGGTCACGGAGTTCGCGGGACGGCAGGGCGTGACCGTCAACACACTCATGCAGTGCTGCTGGGGGCTGCTGCTCGCGGAGTGGACAGGACGGACGGATGTGCTCTTCGGCGCGATCGTATCCGGCCGGTCTCCCGAGCTGCCCGGCGTCGAGTCGATGGTCGGATTCCTCATCAACACCCTGCCGGTCCGGGTCCGGATCGCGCCCGGCGAATCGTTGGGCGACCTGCTCCAGCGCGTTCAGAAGGAGCAGGTAAGTCTGCTGGCTCACCACCACATCGGCCTCACCGAGATCCAGCGCGCGGTCGGCGCCGATGAACTCTTCGACACCGCCATGGTGTACGAGAACTTCCCGCCCGCCGGTGATCTGCGCTCGGCGCTACCCGGAATGGAGATCACCGGGGCCGCCAGCGAAACCGCGGGCCACTACCCGCTGTCGCTGATGGCGATCCCGCGGGACGGCCGACTGGAGTTCAACTTCCTCTACCGGCCCGATGTGTTCGGTGAGGACGTCATAGAACGGATGCTGGGCAGTCTGCTGCGGCTGGTCGAGACGTTCACTACAGCCCCGGGCACCACGCTCGCCGGGCTCGACCTGCTCGATGCGGACGAGCACGCGAGGTTGGAGGCGTACCGGGGCGGCGCTCCCGCGATGCCGCAGGTCACCGTCACCTCGCTGCTGGACGCGCAGGCGGCCCGAACCCCGGGCGCGGTAGCCCTGCGGCAGGCCGGCGACGAGGCAGACCCCGGCGCCGAGCTGAGCTACGCCGCGCTGCACGCGTGGGCCAATCAGGCCGCCCGGGAACTGATTGCCCGCGGCGCGGGACCGGAGAAGCGCGTCGCGGTGCTGCTGACGCGTTCCGTCGGGCTGACCGTCTCTCTGCTCGCGGTGCTCAAGGCGGGTGCCGCCTTCGTCCCGCTCGACCCGGAATATCCGTGCGAGCGGCTTCAGTTGATGCTGGACGACGTGCGCCCGACCGTGGTGATCACGGACCGGGAGCATGCCGCGACGGCTCCGCTGCACGGCCGCCGCGACCTGCTCGTCCTCGACGACGGGCGGACCGCCGAGTCGATCGCCGGCCGCTCCGGTACACCGCTGCACGACGGTCTGCGACGTGCACCGCTGCTCCCCGCGCACCCGGCCTACATCGTCTACACCTCGGGAACCAGCGGACGGCCCAAGGGAGTTGTGGTCCAGCACGCCGGCCTGGCCGGTGTGCTGCACAGCACCGTGCCCGCGATACGAGCCGGCCTGGGAAGCCGGATACTGCAGTTCTCCTCACCGTGCTTCGACGCGGGCCTGTACGACTTCTTCGAGGCGCTCACCAGCGGTGCGACCCTGGTGGTGGCGCCCACGGACCGGCTGCGGCCGGGGCGCGCCCTGGAACACCTCGCCCACCAGGAACACATCACCTCCATCTGTGTGCCGCCTTCCGTCCTCGCCGTGCTCACCCCCGGTGAGAGCCTGCCACCGGGCACCCTGATCCGGTGTGGCGGCGAGGCTCTGCCGGCGGACCTGGCGGCGCGCTGGTCGGCGCTCCACCCGCTGGTCAACGCCTATGGCCCGACCGAGACCACGGTTGCTGCGACGATCACCGGCGCGCTCCCCGGCGGGGGAACCGGTGTGCCGATCGGCCGCCCGGTCGCGGGCACCGTGATACATCTGCTCGATGCCGCCCTGCGCCCCGTCGGACCGGGCCGGCCGGGAGAGCTGTATGTGGGCGGCCCCGCCGTGACCCGGGGTTACCTGGGGCAGGCGGCGTCGACGGCGGACCGGTTCGTAGCGGACCTGTTCGCGGGCGACGGCGGCCGGATGTACCGCACCGGGGACTTCGCCCGGTGGAACGCCGACGGCGAGCTGGAGTTCATCGGCCGAGCCGACCGGCAGATCAAAATCCGCGGCTACCGCGTCGAACCCGGCGAGATCGAGGCGGCGCTGGAGCGCCACCCCTCGATCGCGAGCGCGGCGGTGCGGCCCTGGACCGACGACGCGGGTGACACCAAGCTCGTGGCGTACGTGGTGCCGGAAACGCGCCGCGCGGTGGTGGCCACCGGGCACGACGACCGCGCCGGGCACGCCGCCCGCGCCGCTACCGAGTCCGACCTGCTCCAGAAGTGGGAGTCGCTCTACACGAGTCTGTATTCCGGCCAGGAGGAGGACGTCGAACGGGTGCCCTTCGAGGCGGACTTCACGGGCTGGAACAGCACCTACGACGGCACACCCATCCCGCACAAGGAGATGGTGGAGTGGCGGGCCGCCACCGTACGCCGGATCCTTGAACTCCAGCCGTCCCGGGTCCTGGAGATCGGCGCCGGCAACGGACTGATCCTCGCCGAGGTGGCCCCGCACTGCGAGAGCTATCTGGCCACGGACTTCTCCCTGCCGGCGGTCGAGGCACTGCGCCGAGACCTTGCCCGCAGCCCTGGGCCGACTGCGACGGCCGAGGTGCGGCAGCAGGCCGCGCACGACTTCTCCGGGCTCGCCAAGGGCACGTTCGACACCGTCATCCTCAACTCGGTGGTGCAGTACTTCCCCTCCCGCGACTATCTGCTCCGCGTGATCGAGGGCGCACTGGAGCTGCTGGTCCCGGGCGGTGCGCTGTTCCTCGGGGACATCCGCGATGCACGGCTGCGCGGCCGGCTGTTCACCGCGGCCGAGTGCGCCGCCGCAGTCCCCATGACACCGGTACCCGCTGTCCGCCTCGCCGCCGACCGGCGCGCCCTGCTGGACGAGGAACTGGCCGTCGCCCCCGAGTTCTTCACCACCCTCGACGCGCACGGTGGCCCGCCCGTAGGAGGCGTCGACATCCGGCTCAAGTCCGGCCGCCGCGACAATGAACTGACCCGCTACCGCTACGACGTCACGCTGCACAACGACGCGGCCTCGGCCGTGTCCGTACGCGACGCCATCCGGCTCCGCTGGCACACCGACGTCAGCGATCTCGGGGAACTGATGACGCTGTTGCGTTCCGCTGCCGCCCCAGCACCCCTGCGGGTATGCGGAATTCCGGACGCCCGGCTCGCTATCGACATGGCGGTACGACGGACGCTGGACGCCGCGCCGCCCGCCACCAGGATCGGTGCGCTCGACCTCGCACCGGACGCCCCGGGCGTACACATCGAGGAGCTGACGGAATGGGGCGTGGAATTCGGCTACCGCGTGCTGGCAACGCCGTCAGCCACCGAGGGCGCATTCGACGCGGTTCTGGTGCCGGGTGACGCCGAGCGGTTCCGCGATGTCTACGAGGCCGGTCCGGCAGCCGGACCCGTCGCCGCGGACCTGGTGCACGACCCCGCCGCCGCGGCCACCATCGCCCACCTGCAGGGCACCCTGCTGGACACGTTGCGCAGCACGCTGCCCGGGCACGCCCTGCCCTCCTCCGTGGTCGTCCTGCCTGAGCTGCCACGCACCCCGAACGGCAAGACCGATCATGCCACGCTGCCCGACCCGGACCTCTCCGTGAAGGCCGCGGGAAGAGGGCCGCGGACGGTTCAGGAGCGCCACCTGTGCGCCCTGTTCGCCGAGACACTGGGCCTGCCCTCCGTCGGGATCGACGACAACTTCTTCGACCTGGGCGGGCACTCGCTGCTCGCCACGCGGCTGGCCCGGCGGCTGGAGTCCACTTGGGGAGGAAAGGTCGACACCTCGGTGGTCTTCGTCGCGCCGACCGTTGCCTCGCTCGTCGAGCACATCGGGGTGGACGACCAGGAGCTGGCCTTCGACACTCTGCTCCCGCTCCGGCCGGTCCACACCGCGGCCGCCTCCGGGGCTGGCGGCCGGCTCCCGCTGTTCTGTGTGCACCCGGCGGGTGGTAACGGCTGGATGTACTCCGTCCTGATGCGGCAACTCGGCACCGAGCAGCCCCTATATGCCCTTCAGTGCCGCGGCCTGGACGGTACCGGCCAACTCCCCGGCACCGTCGAGGACATGGCAGCGGACTACATCACCGAGATCCGTTCGGTGCAGCCCGAAGGGCCGTACCACCTGCTGGGGTGGTCGTTCGGCGGGATGGTCGCGCACGCCATGGCGACCTGTCTCCAGGAGCAGGGGCAGAAGGTCGGGCTGCTCGCGATGCTTGACTCGTACGTCATGGTGGACGTCCCCGAACTGCCGCCGGTCCAGGCGTTCGGCGGTGAGCGCGCGATGTACGGCGCGCTCCTGGAGTTCGCAGGCATCCGTCCCACCGTGGCCGGTCCCGGAGCCTGGGCGGGGCCCGACGAGCTGTCCCCGGAGCGTTTCCTGGAGATCGTCCGGAACGGCGACAGCCTGCTCTCGGGGATCTCCGAACAGCATCTGATCGGGATGGGCAACGTCTATCGCAACAACGTCTCGCTCGCCGTGGACTTCCATCCCGCGAAGTTCTCCGGCGATGTGCTGTTCTTCGAGGCCCGGCGGGACGAGCGGACGGAGCACGGCGCCGGCGAACGGCGGGACCACAGTCCCGTACTGGACCCCGGGCTGTGGACCCCGTACGTGGGCCGCATCCGCGTTCACCACAGCGACTTCTCCCACACGGATCTGGGCAGCCCCGAATCGCTCGCCGAGATCGGCCGGACCCTGGCCGCCGAGCTGCACCCGGACGAGAGGAACTGAACGGCATGGCCGACGACAGGGATATGAACGGCACGGTGGAGAAGCGGTGGCCGCTGACAGCAGCCCAGTCCGGCATCTGGTTCGGCCACGAACTCGATGCCACGGGGCGGCGGTACAACGTCGGGCAGTACGTCCATCTGCACGGAGCGATCGACGAGGAGCACTTCGAGCAGGCGCTCCGCACCGTCGTCGCGGGCAGCGAATCGCTGCGGGTGCGGTTCGAGCGGACCCCGGACGGGATCATCCAGATCCTCGACCCGGCCGCTGACTGCCCGCTGCACCGGCGGGACTTCAGCGTGCACGACGACCCGGCGGCGGCCGCGCGGCGATTCATCGCCGCGGCATATGAAACGCCCTACGATCTCGCGGTGGCCCCGGCCTTCGACCACTACCTGATCAAGACGGGCGAGGCGGACCATCTGTGGTGCGTCAAGACGCACCACCTGCTGGTCGACGGCGTGTCCATGGCTGGCCTCATCCGCTGTGTCGCCGCAGCCTACACCGCGCTGTGTGCCGGTGAACCTCTCGCGGAGGGCGTTCACGACCGGCTGGAGACCCTGGTTACCGAGGACCGGAGGTACCGCGCGTCCGAGCGGTTCCGCACCGACGCCGCGTTCTGGGCGGACCGGCTCGCCGATGTCACGGACGCGCCGCAGTTCGCCGCGGGGCCGCTGCCCGCAGGGGCGTACGGCCATCTGCGGCGCAGTGCACGCCTGGAGCGCGGGCGCTGGGACCGGGTGCGGGAGCGGGCGGCGAAGCTGGACGAACGCTGGCCGTCATTGTTCTCGGCGGCAGTGGCCATCGCGCTGCACGCCGACACCGGGCGTCGCGAGATCGTTCTCGGACTGGCGGTCGCGGCGCGGAGCGGCCCGCTCAAGCGCGAAGCCCTGGGCATGGTCTCCAATGTGCTGCCTCTCAGGGTGACCGTTGACCCGGAGGCCTCGGTGGAGAGCCTGGTACATGCCGTCGCTACGGAGACCCGCGCAGTCCTGCGCCATCAGCGATACCGCTTCGAGGACATGCTGCGCGACACGTCCTCCATCCTCGGCGAACGCCGCCTCATCGGACCGACGCTCAACATCATGTCGATGGACCAGGATCTGGACTTCGCCGGGACACTGGCCACCGTTCACGAGGTCTCGCCCGGCCTCACCGACGACTTCACCATCGGCGTCTATCACAATGGCGAACCAGACCTGCGCGTCGATGTCGACGCGGGCGAGCGCCACTTCAGCGCGACCGACGCACAGGCTCAACTGGGCCGACTGCTCGACATGGTCACTGCTGTGGCCGAGGCTCCGGACGGGACGCCGATCGGCGCTTTGCAGCCGGACGGAGGCTCGGCGCGGGCCACGGGGATGCCGGTGCCGACCACCACCGCGGCCCGGCACGACACGGACGACGCGCACCACACCCGTGACGGTGAAACCACCGGCGGCCGGCCCGGCGCCGACGATCCGTACGACACCGGCGACACCCTTGTCGGGCTCTTCGAGCGGCAGGCCGCCGCCGCGGCCGACGCGACGGCCGTGGTCTGCGGGCGGCAGGAGCTGACCTACGCGGAACTCGACGCGCGGGCGGAGAGACTGGCGCGACGGCTCACCGAATCGGGAGTACTGTCCGGGCAGTTGGTCGCCGTCGCGCTGCCGCGCTCGACGGAACTGATCGTGGCCCTCCTCGCGGTGCTCAAGGCCGGCGCCGCGTATCTCCCCCTCGACCCCAAGTACCCCGCCGACCGGCTGGCCGCGACGCTGGCCGACGCGACGCCGGCCCTGCTGATCACCGACCGTCCCACCGGAGCCGCGGACGCCGCCCCCGGCCTGCCGGTGATCCTTACGGACGCCGGCGCAGCGGACACCGATGAAGCCTCTGCCGGCGGGAACGGCGGGCAGGACGGCGCCCCCCGGCCCGCCGCGCGCCGCCCCCGCCCCACCGACCCGGCCTACGTCATCTACACCTCCGGCTCGACCGGCCGCCCCAAGGGCGTCGTGGTGACGCACCACAACGTGACCCGGCTCGTCACCGGCAGCACCGACCGTTTCGGCTTTGACCGCGCGGACACCTGGACGCTCTTCCACTCCTACGCCTTCGACTTCTCGGTCTGGGAGATCTGGGGCGCCCTGCTGCACGGCGCCCGGCTGGTGGTGGTGCCCGACGACGTGGCCCGCTCACCGGCCGAATTCCTGGACCTCCTGGTGGCCGAGCGGGTGACGGTGCTCAACCAGACGCCTTCGGCGTTCACCCAGCTCGCCGACGCCGATGCGGAGCGCCCGGAGCTAGGCGCCCGGCTCGTACTGCGCTATGTGATCTTCGGTGGCGAGGCTCTGGAACCGTGGCGGCTGGCCGGCTGGTACTCCCGGCACGCGGACGATGTGCCCCGGCTCGTCAACATGTACGGCATCACCGAGACCACCGTTCATGTCACCCACGGGCCGCTGGACATCTCGGCGGCCTCCGGCACCGGCAGTCTGATCGGAAAACCCCTGCCGGACCTGGGCGTTCATCTGCTCGATGGGGCTATGCGCCCGGTCCCCCCGGGTATCCCGGCGGAGATGTACGTCTCCGGGGCCGGCGTCGCCCTCGGCTACCTCCACCGTTCCTCCCTGACCGCGGAACGGTTCGTCGCCGACCCTTTCGGCCCGCCGGGTACCCGTATGTACCGCAGCGGGGACCTGGCCCGGCGCCGGGAGGACGGCAGCCTGGAGTACCTCGGCCGCGTCGACCGGCAGGTGAAGATCCGCGGATTCCGGATCGAGCCCGGCGAGATCGAGGCTCGGCTCGCGGAGCTGCCCGGTGTCGCGGACGCGGCCGTCCTCGTCACGACGTACGGGCAGGGCGACCGCCGCCTCGTCGCCTACCTGCTGGCGGACGGCCCCGCGGATGAAGGGGTCGCCCGGACCACCGAACACATCGCGGAGCGGGCGGCACAGATCCTGCCCGCTCACATGGTGCCGTCCGCCTTCGTCACGGTCGACGCGTTCCCGCTGTCCGTCAACGGCAAGCTGGACGAGCGGAAGCTACGCGCGATCCGCCCGGGAACCCCCGGCGCGCGCACGGCTGCCGGCCGGGGCATGGGGGAGAGCGACGCCGCGGGTGCCGGGCCGCGCACCATCCGGGCGCCAAGCGGCGAGTCGGAGACCACCGTGCACCGGCTGTTCACCGAGGTGCTGGGCGCGACCAACGGCCCGGACGACGACGCGACGAGGGCAGGGGGAGACGCCGCGTCGGGGGCTGCCACCACGCCGTCCTTCGGCGTCGACGAGAGCTTCTTCTCACTCGGCGGCGACTCCTTGCTCGCCAATCGGCTCGTCATGCGGCTGCGCGCCGAGATCGCCACGACGCTCTCGGTCCGCGACTTCTTCCAGCACCCGACGGTCGCAGGACTAGCGGCGCTCATCGACGGCGGTCCGGCCACCATGGAGGAGGGGGCCGCGGCCCGGCCGGCCGCCGGCCCACGCCCGGAGCGGGTAGCGGCCTCCTACGCCCAGCGCAGCCTGTGGTTTCTGCACCGGCTGGGCGGCCAGGGGTCGACCTACCACATTCCGTTGGCGGCCCGGCTGACGGGCCCGCTGGACACCAACGCGCTGCGTGCCGCGATCGCCGATGTCCAGCGCCGTCACGAGAGCCTGCGCACAGTCTTCCCCGCCACTGGCGACGAGCCCTGCCAGCAGGTGCTCGACGACCCCGCCGTCCCCCTGACTGTCATGGAGACGACGGAACGGGGCCTGCCCGAGGCGCTGTCCGCCGAAGTCCGGTGCGAGTTCGAGCTGGAGACCCAAATCCCCTGGCGGGTAACGCTGTTCACCCTCGCCCCGGACACCCATGTGCTGCTGCTCGTCATCCATCACATCGCTGCCGATGAACACGCGCTGCGCCCGCTGACCCGCGACCTGGCCGCCGCCTACGCCGCCCGGATGGCCGGCCGCTCACCCTCCTGGCCTCGACTGCCACTGCAGTACGCCGACTTCACGCTCTGGCAGCGGCGAACCCTGGGGCGCCAGGACGACCCCGACAGCCCGCTGTCGTCCGAGCTGGCCCATTGGCGCGAGACATTGCGCGGCGCCCCGGCGGAGCTGTGCCTCCCGGCGGACCACCGCCCCTCCGCCGCGTCCGCACACCCCGGTGGCGCGGTGCCCTTCACCTTGGACGCCGCACTCGGTGCCCGCCTCGCCGAAGCATCCGCCGCGCGCGGTGCAACGATGTTCATGGCGCTGCACGCCGCCGTGTCCTGCCTGCTCAGCAGGCTCGGGGCGGGCACCGATATCCCGGTGGGGACGGTGGCAGCCGGCCGTGCGGAGCCGGCCCTCGACGAACTGGTCGGCTTCTTCGCGGAGACCCTCGTTCTGCGCACCGACCTGTCGGGCAGCCCCGGATTCGCGACCGTCATCGACCGCGCCCGGCACACCGACATCATCGCGTTCGCTCACCAAAAGGCGCCGTTCGAGCGCGTCGTGGAGGCGGTCAACCCGCCGCGCGAGCTCGGTCGTCACCCGCTCTTCCAGGTGATGATCACGATGCACGCGGGCCAACAGTCCACGCTGCACCTGCCCGGCCTCGACAGCGCCCCGCTCCACCCCGGCCGCTCCATGGCCAAGTTCGCGCTGCTCTTCGAGTTCACCGAGCGGACGGACCACGGCATCGAGGGCGTCCTCGAATACGCCGCCGACGCGTTCGACCGCGAGACCGCGGAACTGATCGTGCGCGCGCTGCGGCGCCTGCTGGAGGGCGCGCTGGACGCCCCGGAGCGGCCGTACGACACGATCGAGGTGTTGGACGCGGCCGAGGAGGCGCACCTGAACCTGCCGGCGCCCGCTCCGGCGGCCCCGGCAGCTCCGGCGGTGACGAAGACATCCCTCACCACCCCCTCCGAAGAGCTGCTCTCGTCACTGTTCCGCTCGATCCTGGGCAGGGAACGCGTCGGCCCCGACGACAACTTTTTCCGGCTCGGCGGAGACAGCATCCTCGCCATTCAACTGGTCACCCGGGCCCGTGCCGGCGGCGTACTGATCAGCCCCAAGGATGTCTTCGCCCACCAGAGCGTCCGCGCGCTCGCCGGGATCGCCGACCGCACCGTGCCCGTGGCGCCGTCGAGCCGCACGGAGTACGACGCGCTCGGCGAGATGCCGGCGACGCCGATCATGGACTGGCTCGGCTCGCTCGGCGGCCCGGTCGACGGCTTCGCGCAGTCGGTCGTCTGCCGACTGCCGGAGACCGCCACCGAAGGCACCCTGCGCGCCGCCCTGCAGCAGCTCCTGGACCACCACGACGCGCTGCGCATGCGGCTTACCGGCGCGGCGGACGAGCCGTGGCGGTTCGAGATCCGGCCACCGGGAGCCGTTCTCGCAGCCTCCTGTCTGCACCGGATTTCCCTGGCCCGCGAGGGCGTCATCGACGGCGCCGGGCGGGACCGGCTCATCGATGAGCAACGCCGCGAGGCGCGCCGACGGCTGGACCCGAGGTCGGGTGATGTCATCCGGGCCGTGTGGCTGGACGGCGCGGGGCAGAGCCGGCTCCTGCTGGTCGTCCACCACTTCGCGGTGGACGGCGTCTCCTGGCGGATCCTCCTTCCCGACCTGGCGGCGGCGCACGCCGCGGCCGAGTCCGGACAGCGCGCCGAACTGCCGCCGGTCCCGGTTCCGCTGCGCGCCTGGGCCCACGCGCTCGCAGCGGCCGCCGAACGCCCCGAGCTGCAGTCCGAAGCCGAGTGGTGGCGGAATATGCTCGCGCAGGCCGGCGGGACCATCGGCACCCGTACGCCGGACCCCGCGCGGGACCGGGTCGCCGGCACCGAGTCGCTCAGCACGAGTCTCGCCCCGAACGAGACCGGAGCGCTGCTCGCCGACGTGCCGAACTGTTTCCACGCGGCGGTGCCGGACGTGCTCCTGGCCGCTCTCTCCGTCGCGCTGCACCGGTGGTCCGGCAATCCGGCCGGCGGCACCGTACTCGTCGACATCGAAGGCCATGGCCGGGACATCGACCTTGACGGGCTGTCCGACCTGGATGTCTCACGAACCGTCGGCTGGTTCACTGTGCTTCACCCGGTGATGCTGGACGCACGGGTCGAGGACTGGAACGCGATGCGGGCGTACGGCGACGGGCTCGCCCGCGCCGCGAAGCAGATCAAGGAACGGCTGCGCGCCATTCCCCACCAGGGCGTCGGCCACGGACTTCTCCGCCACCGCGGACAGCAGCTGTACGACGTGGCCGACGCCCGGATCTCCTTTAACTACCTGGGGCGTTTCGACACCCATGAGCCCGGCGACTGGCAGCCGGAGCCCGGCAGCTTCCGGGGCGAGGCCGACCCCACGCTGTCTGTCGCGCACGCGCTCTCGATCGACGCCTTCGTCGAGCAGAGCCCGGACGGTCCGCGGATGCGCGTGGTGTGGACCTGGCCGAGCGGGGTGCTGGACGGCGACACGGTCGGTGAACTCGTCGGCTCCTGGTGCGATGTCCTGGCGGCATTCGTGCGGCATCACAGCGCGCCGTCGGAGACCGGTAGGCGTACACCGTCGGACTTCCCGCTCGTACGGGTGAGCCAGTCGCGGCTGGAATCCCTGGAGGAGACCTACGGCGGACTCGCCGACCTCCTGCCGGTCTCCCCGCTCCAGGCGGGCCTCCTCTTCCACACGCTCTACGGCGCCGAGGTGGCGGAGGACGACGTCGAGACGGACACGGGCGTGGTCGCGGGCCCGACCCTGGGAACCGGCGCCTGCGCCACCCCGGCGCACGGCCCGCGGCACGACCCCTACCTCGTCCAATTGGCCCTCGACCTGACCGGCGAACTCTCCCCGGAACGGCTGCGCGCCGCCGCCGGCGCCCTGCTGCGCCGCCATCCCCACCTCGGCGGCGGTTTCCTGGTCGACGATCTGGAACAGCCGGTCCAGGTAGTGCCCTCGGCCATCGAGGTCCCGTGGCGGTCGCTCGACCTCACGGCCACCACCCCCGAACCCGAACGCCGCGCACATGCCGTGGAGCTGACCCGCGAGGACCGTCGCCCCTTTGCCCCCGACGCCCCGCCCCTGTTGCGCTTCACCCTGCTTCGGGTGGCCGAGCACCGCTGGCAGTTCGTCTTCACCCACCACCACCTTCTGCTCGACGGCTGGTCGGTGCCCATCTTCCTGAGTGAACTCTTCGCGCTCTACGAAGGCCGGGCGCTTGAGCCGCCTATCCCGTACAGCGGATACCTGCGGTGGCTGGGCAGGCGGGACGCGTCGGCCGCGCGTGGCGAGTGGCGCGCGGCGCTTGCGGGCATCGAGCCGACCCACGTGGGGGACTCGGGCCGGGACGGCTGGGCAGAGGCCCCAGCGCGGTACACCTTCACCCTCCCCGACGAGATGACGGCGAGGCTGTCGGAGCGGGCAGCGGAGTGGGGCGTAACCCTCAATTCCGTGATCGAAGCGGCGTGGGCGCTGCTGCTGGCCCATCTGACCGGGTGTGACGACGTCGTCTTCGGCGTGACCGTCGCCGAACGGCCGGCCGAACTCCCGGGCGTGGAGCAGCTGGTCGGACTCCTCATCAACACCGTCCCGGTCCGGGTGCGCCTTCGGCCGCACGAGCCGCTGTCCGGGCTCGCCCCGCGTATCCAGCGGGAGCGCGCCGGCCTGTTGGAGCACGAGCACCTGGGGTTGGCCGCCATCGAAGAGGCGGCAGGCACCGGCAGGCTCTTCGACACCACGCTGGCCTTTGAGAACTATCCGCTGGACTCGGCGGCACTCGCCGATCCGGCCTCCGGCGTACGGGTCGAATCCATCGACGTCCACGACGGTACGCACTATCCGCTGGCGCTCGCCGTGCTTCCTCGCGAGGGCCGGCTCACCTTCCGCCTCTATGCCCGGACGGCCGAACTCGCCTGGTGCGGCGGCGCCGAGACCATCCGCGAGCGGCTGCTGGCTGCTTGCGCGGCTTTGACCGCGTGGGACGAACACCGCCCCATGGCCCAGACCCAACTGATGCCCGCACCACAGCAATCGGAGGTCATCCGCTTCGGGATCGGGGCTCCGGCTAAGCCGCCGCTGCGCTTCGCGTCGGCCGTGCATTCCCCACTGACCACACCGGCACCGTCCATCGGCGCGGCGTATGAGGAGATGGTGGCAGCGGATCCCGCGCGGGTGGCGCTCTGGTGCGAGGGCCAGGAGGTCAGCTACGGCGAACTCAATGCCCGGGCCAACCGGCTGGCCCGGCACCTGGCCCGCGAGGGCGCCGGACGCGGCACGCCTGTGGGCGTCTCGCTCGACCGCTCGCCCGAGGTGGCGGTCGCCTTCCTGGCGCTGGCGAAGCTGGGAGCGGTATGCGTCCCCCTGCACAAGAGCTTCCCTGCCGAACACGTCCGCTGGATACTCGACCACACCCGCGCACCGCGCGTCCTGGACGACCTGATGGCGGCGGAATCCGAGGCCCGTACGGAATCCGCAGCGGATCTGCCCACCGTCATCCCCGTCGACTCGGTCGCCTGCGTCATGTTCACGTCGGGATCGTCGGGTCTGCCCAAGGGCGTCGAGGTGACGCACCGAAACATCCTGACGCGGGCGGGCGATCCGGCATGGCGCGGGGAGGAGCACGCACGGGTGCTGTTCCACTCCCCGCACTCCTGGGACACCGCGGTCTACGAGCTGTGGATGCCCCTGCTCACGGGTCGCCGGGTGGTGGTGGCGCCACCCGGCGACCTGGACGCTGAGGACTACCGCCGGGTGATCGAGGCAGGCGGTGTCACCGCGGTGTGGCTGACCGCGGGCCTTTTCGATCTCATCGCGGACCAGAACCCGGCTGCGCTGCGCGGCGTGCGACGGGTATCCACCGGCGGCGATGTCGTCTCGCCCGTCGCGGTGCGACGCGCCCTGCGAGCTGCCCCGCACCTGCGTGTGGTCAACCTCTACGGCCCGGTGGAGAACACCACCTTCTCGCTGGGATACGAGATCCCCGACGGGCTGTCGACCGCGGCCGAGGCGGACGACGAGGCCGCGGCCGCCCTGCCCATCGGACAGCCAATCGCCGGGACCCGCGTGCTTCTGCTCGATCTGGCCCTGCGGCCCGTACCCCCGGGTGTCCCCGGCGAGATCTACCTGGGTGGCGAGGGAGTGGCCAACGGCTACCACGGCGCGCCGCCCCGCACGGCGGACCGCTTTGTCGCCGCCCCGTTCGGCCCGCCCGGCAGCCGTATGTACCGCACCGGCGACCTGGGACAGTGGGATAGGGCAGGCCGACTGCACTTCCTCGGCCGGCAGGACCGCCAGCTCAAGATCAACGGATTCCGGATCGAACCCGGTGAGGTCGAGACGGTGCTGCGCCGCGAGCCCGAGGTGGGCACCGCCGTGGTGACCGCCCGGGGCGAGGGGCCATCAGGAAAGGCTCTGATCGCCTACGTGGTGCTGACCAGCCGACTCGACACCGCCGTGCTGCGCAGCCGCCTCGCCGCGAAGCTGCCCGGTTATCTGGTGCCGTCCGCGATCGTCGAACTGGACGCGTTGCCGCTCAGCGGCAACGGCAAGGTCGACACCGCTGCGCTGCCCACACCGCGGAACGTGACGCCCGCCGCGCCCCGTACCCCCCGCCAGCAGGTGTTGACCGCGATGTTCGCCGACGTTCTGGGTTTGGCCGGAGCCGTCTCCGTCACGGACGACTTCTTCGCGCTCGGCGGCAACTCCCTCTCCGCCATCAGACTCATCGGCCGTATCCGCACGCACCTGCACCGCCCCCTGTCGGTACGCGACCTCTTCGAGGCACCCACTGTCCTCGCCCTGGAACACCGCATCGCGAAGACGGCACAGGAGCTGGCCGGACCGGACGAGCGGCCGGCGGTTGCCGCGCCACTCCCCAGAACCACCCCGATCCCCCTCTCTCCCGCTCAGGCGCGCCTATGGACGGTCAACTACCTGGGCGGAGATCGCCCCGACTATCTCACCACGCTGCTATTCGAGTTCGATGGTGTGCTCGACACAAGCGCGCTGCGCACCGCGCTCGACGACCTCGTCACCCGCCACGAAATCCTGCGCACCATACTGCCGTACGGCGAACACGGGCCGGAGCAGCGCATCCTGCCCGCCGAATCTGTGCCACTGGAATTCCGTAGAGCCACCATCGGCGACGACGCCGACCTGGACGGGGCGGTCGAAGCGGAACTGACCGAGAAATTCGACCTGCGGACCGAACTCCCGCTTCGCGTAAGACTGTTCCGGCTGGGTGTCGCTCGGCATGCACTCCTTCTCGTCCTGCATCACGTCGCCTTCGACGGCCACTCGGCCGGCCCGCTGCACCGCGACCTGTGCTTCGCCTACACGGCCCGCGCGGCGGGGCGGGCGCCGTCCTGGCCCGCCCCGGCGGCACAGTACGCCGACTACACGCTGGAGTTGCAGCAGCGACTCGGTGACGAGCGGATGCCCGATGGCCCGGCGGCGCGCCACGCGCGCTATTGGACCGAAACGCTCGCGGGCCTCCCCGAGGAACTCGCACTCCCCACCACCCATCCCCGCCCGGCGCTCACGCCTACAGGGGCGGCCGTGGACGGCCGTGCCGCATCCCTTCCGTTCACCGTTGGCCCCGAGACTCACGCCCACCTGGAGACCGTGGCCAGGGAGTACTCGGCCAGCACCTACATGGTGCTGCACGCGGCACTCGCGGCCGCGCTCACCGAGGCGGGCGCGGGGGACGACATCCCCATCGGAGTACCGCTCAGCGGCCGCGACACCGATCCCCTGGACGGACTCATCGGCTGCCTGGTCAACACCGTCGTGCTGCGCACCGACACCTCCGGTGACCCCACACACCGGGAACTGATCGGTCGTGTACGGGACCGTCTGCTGGCCGCCCATGAACACCAGGACTTCCCCTTCGACAGCCTGGTCGAGCTGCTCAACCCGGCTCGCTCCCCGCACCGCCACCCGCTCTTCCAGACAGCAGTGTCCTATCTACGCCTGGAATCGTCCGCCGAGAGCCCCTCATGGCCGGAAGGCATCGACGTCCGACTGCGCCCGACCCGCCCCACCCACACCGAACTTGACCTCCTCCTACAGCTGCGCGAGTTGCGCACCCCTGACAACAAACCGGCGGGCATCGAAGGCGAACTGATCTATTCCGCGGCGCTCTTCGACAAGGACACGGCCTCCGGCATCGTCCACTCCTTCACCACGGCTCTGACCGCGCCGCCCCGGACCGCTGCTTCCCGCACACCCTGTCCCTCGCTCCGCGCCTGAGAGACATCACACATGCCCAAGAAGTCATGCCGCGACGTGCACCGCACGGCCGCCGGTGGGGCGCCCCCGCTCTTTCAGAGGGCCTTTACGGGGGCCGGGAACCAACACGAGTCAGCCCGGTGCCCGCGTGGCCGCCACGAAAGCTTCCACACCGACAGTCCGGACAGTCCCTGCCGGGACCAATCGGAACCGCTTGCTCAAGGATGAGGACCACTCCATGACGAATCCGTTCGAAGACCCTGAGGCGCAGTACTACGTCCTCACGAACGACGAGAACCAGCACTCTCTCTGGCCGGCGTTCGCGGAGATCCCGGCAGGCTGGAACCGTGCCTTCGGCCTGGACAGCCGCCAGGCATGCCTGGACTACGTGGAAGCACACTGGACCGATCTGCGCCCCCGCAGCCTGGTGGAGGCCATGGGCGCCTGAACGGCCACCGCACGCGCACAAGTACGGAGGTGCGTCCGGCTCGTCGACCGAGACGGACGCGCCTCCGCGCTTTTTGATCCACGTGATCTGTTCGTCCTCAGATCAACCTGAGGGCAAAGGCGGAGAAGCCCACGGCCAGCGCCCCCGCGAGTATGCGGCGGCCCTGGGGCACGCCCGTCCAGGGTGTCTCGAACCTCTTGGTGGCCTGTGCGATGAGGGTGAGGACGGCGGCGAAGAGCGGCAGCCAGGGCAGCCGGGTCAGCATCCAGGTGGGGAAGTCCGGTGAGGTGGTCAGGCCGTGCACCGTGTCGAAGAACGAGGCAGGGAGAGCGGCGGCCACCATAGCGGTCTGGTGCCAGCACAGGATCGTCATCGCGGAGAGATTGATGGCCGATACCGGTGCCCAGAGCGCCGGCCGTTGGAGCAGCGTGGCGATGCGGTCGCGGAGCAGGATCGCGGCGCCGGACTGGGCCGCGGCGAGGGCTATGACCAGCAGTGACGGCGGATGGGAATTAGTACGGTCCTGGCCGGGGACGCCGACCATGCTCGCCGGATAATGGAAGACAAGCAGCAGTACCGTGAACAGCGCCGTGCCGCAGATGAGAAGCAGCCAGGCACCGCGTCGGCCGAGCCTCTTCTCTCCCCAGGAGACGCCGAGCTGATACGCGAACATCCAGCCGGGGAAAAGACTGATCAGCCCCACCCAATACGGTAGGGAGTCGGCGAACGGGCCGTAGCGAAGGAAGTCCACCACCGCGACGGTCGCAGCCAGCGGCGCCGCCGCCCAGCCCCCGAGCCGGCGGTTCGCGGCCACGCAGTACGGCGTCAGGGCCGTCACCACTGCATACACGCAGACGAACCACAGGGGCTGGACGACGAGGGTCGCCGCCGTATGCACCGTCGTCGTCGGTACTCCGACCGCGTACAGCAGCGGGGTCAGCAGGGCCCAGACGGCGGTGACCCCGACGGCGGGCCGCAGGAGCCGGGCCAGTCGGCCGCGCAGCCATACGCGTGGTGGCTCGCCCCGCTCGGCTGCGCGCCGGAAGGACAGCACGGAGGCATAGCCCCCGACCAGGAAGAAGATCCCGAGCATCTGGAGCACCCAGGTGATGGGCGCCAGGGGGCCGAAGCTGGATAACGCACTGGCGTTGTGCAGGGAGGTGTCGCTGTCGCGCACAAACCCGCCGATGAGCCAATGGCCGGTCGGCACGGCAAGCAGCGCCGAGGCCCGCAGGCCGTCGATGGCGCGGTCCCGCTGACCTGGTTCGCGACTCCCGATCGTGCTGAGCCGCAGCGTGCGCGGGCGAGGCCGCTCGTCCAGGCTCATGCTGTCGCATTTCTCGTCAGATGCGCCATGGCGGCATTCCTCTCCTCGCGCGATGCCGGTCAAGGGCCGGTCATTCGCATCCCTTCATGCTCGGCCGCGAAATGGAAAGCCACAGTGAGGCCAGCGCCCCAACTACGGTGGTGCTGGCTGCACTTCGGGACAGGGGTTCCCCTACCGGCAGGCCCCCCAGCCAGCCCCCCACCGCGTCGCGCGATCACCGGTCACGCACGGCTGCTGGCCAAGGAAACAGCCCGAAGCCGTGCCAACCGCTTCGCCCGCGACCGCGCGCGAACCTCACCGAGCGCCGGGACGGAGGGAGTCACGTATCGCGGTGGTCGCGGCCGTACCGATACCGCGCGGCATGTCGGCGACTGCTCATAGGCGGGGCGTTCCCGGTCGTGGCCTACCGTCCCAGGCTCGGCGGGGGTGAAACGTGGGGTCGGTGCGAGCAGCGGCGGCGAGAAGGACGACGCCCAAGACTGGGACGAGGCAGACGAAGCGACGTACGTCTCCCGTATGGCCAAGCTGCGGGACAAACGGAAGCACCTCGCCAAGCTGCCACAACGTGACGACGAGTGGCGCTGGGAGGGGTACCAATACACCCAGCTTCAACGATGCCGAGGCCCATCGTCTTCGCTGGCGTCACCGCGAAGCGCGAGGCAGCATGATTGCTTCTGTCCTCGTCGAACGTAGGTCCTGGGGTCGGTTCCTGCAGGTACCCCAGCCAGCGCAAGGTATGACCGGCCCTAACCTCGCGCTTTCGCGCGCCCAGCAGACTGGAGGTCTTGATGGTGTAAGTGACCTTTGGTCGTAAGCTCGTTGTCGCCTGCCGGTGGGAGTTCGGTCCGGGTAGCTGCCAGGAGGCCCGGTAGCAGACTGGCGGCGTCGGGGGGAAACGCCCGGCGTCGAAGCCCAGTGTCGAAAGCCCTGTGATAGGGGGAGCAAAGCAGCGGTCCGTAGCATGAAGCGAAGCCTGCGGCGTCGTTAGAGGCCCGTCTTTCGGGGCGGGGACAGGGAGTGCCGAGCCTTCGAAATCAGGGCGAAGGCCATGGAAGCGGCGAAGGTCCTGGAGATGCAGCCGTGAAGGACTCCCCGGCGTATGGGGCATGGAACGTTGCGACGGTGACAGCGGGAACTGGGGAGGCCCTCCCCGGCCCGGCGGCCTGCGGACAGCTGCCGTCGGAAGCTGTGCGCCCTATAACCGGGTGCACTCCGGGAAGTGGACGCGAGTCGGGTGGGCGTCGGAGGCGGCCGTAGTACCGCGATGAGCCGGGGGACAACATAACCCCTGGCCAGGGAAGGGCCGCTACTTCGTCGATGCGTAGTCTGTCTGGAGGGACTTGGTGAGTGCCGTTAAAGCCGTTGACCTGCATACCCCGTCCTGCGTCTGCTAACGCCCCGCCTCCCAGTTCGAGAACATCTGGCTGCGGACGAAGCGTCACGATGCAAACGGCCAGGTCAAGAGCGGTTCGGGAGGGGTCTGTTACCTCTACTTCCCGGCTAAGCCAGCACCAACTCAGCACCGAGTTCTCGCGGAGCTGGGAATCCGCTGAGCATGTGCACCCCGAAGGTGGCCTCGATGACCTGACGGCAGCGGTCACTGCCGTCGAGGGTGAGGTGGCCGTACCGGTCCACCGTGATCTTGATAGAGCTGTGGCCCATCCATCGCGACACCTCGTGGATGGGCACACCGTTGCTCAGGGTCACGGTGGCCCATTTGTGCCGCAGGTCGTGCGGGTTGTAGCCGGGAAGCCCGAGGCGTTTCAGAGCCCGGTCCCAGGATTTACGGAAAAGGTCGGGGTAGATCATGCCTCCGGCCTGATTTCGAATGGGCAGCCGTTCGGCAAGCGGCTCCAGGGTGGCGGGCGCCGGTATATCGCGCCATTCACCCTCTTTCCGATGCTTCAAGGGAGCGTAGAGGGCAACGTACTTACCTGAGGAGTTCTTGATACGCACAACCTGTCGCCGGCAACGCAACGTGCCGTCGGCGATGTCCTCTGGAAAGATTCCCAGCGACTCTCCGATACGCAATCCGCAGCACGCCATGAGCCACACAGCAGGCTCCAGGCGTGGACCAATCTCTTTGGTCAAGGCTGAGATCTCATCAAAGCTGGGAAGCGCCCTCTCATCCACTTGCATGATGGGGTTGGCAGGCTTCTCGGCCTGCTTTACCGGATTCTCACGGATCCTCTTGTGGCGAACCGCGTGAGAGAACATCCCCGACAGAGCAATGCGGCGGGAATCTATCGTGTTGGGCATCGCGCCCTGCCGGCGCCAGAGCGCGTACAACTCCTCCACGTCGGCCGCAGTGACCTGGGAGATGGTCTTCTTCCCCAGCTGCGGGAGGACGTGAAGACGCATGATGCGCTCGTAGGACTCCTCCGTGCCGGCCGCCATGGGCTTCAGAGCGAGCCACTCGGCCGCATAGCGCCGCACCGACACCTTGCCGGCAGAAGGATCGACGTAGCTGTTCTCCCGCTTGTCGTTCTCCATCTTGGTGGCGAAATCCACCGCATCCTTCTTGCGGTCGAAAGACTTCTCACGCTGCCGGGCGCTACGCCCACCGGGCTCCCGGTACCGTACGAGCCATCGCTTGCCGGGCGCACCAACGCCTTTGTCTACTACCGTCGCCAAATCTCGCGCCAATCCGTCCGAGCGTCATCGACGGGTCTTCCCGCCAGAGTGTGCTGTTGTAGCTCGGAATTCCGGCCGCGCCAAATGAGGGCTCAGGTTGATGATTTGGCTACGCGGCCACTTGGGGGAGGGTCTTGAGTTGGGTCATTGACGATGGGGCGCCGAAGCGTGCCGTCGAAGCGCTCTGCAGCGTCCGTGCGGCCGCAGGGTTGGGGCGGCGGTGGTTGGGCGGCGGGTATTGTGCGGAAAGGAGTGGAATGATCACGGGGTGTTACAGGTAAACGCGTGGAGAGAAGTTCGCGGTCCGCGCGAGCATTGCTCGGCTTCCCAGGTCCGGCCCGGTCAACTGACGACGTGGCTGGGACTCCTCACGAAAGGCCCTGGGTATGCCGCAGACGTCAGAGGTCGAGCTGTACCCGGCGTACAGGCCGACTCGTCCGCCGCCACCTGGGACTTCGTCTTGGAAAGGGCCTCTGACCTGCGTCGGAGGCCCTTTCCGGCCTTTCAAGCGCTTGCCGCCTTAGGCGGCCGAAAGTCCCTCGAAACTCCCTCTGACAGAGCTGAAAGTCCCTGAAAAATCCCAGAGGTGGGCGGTCATCGGAGGTGTCTGAGCAGCCGCTCCATGGGGGTACCCATGCTGATAATGAAGTTGCGTGCTGCTCAAGGCGCTGCCCCCGCTGGGAGCGGGGGTGGACGGCTCTGTCGGCGTGATCTCCGCCTACGCGGAACATGACGCCCGCCAGTTGACAAGCATCATTGGGAATCCTTACAGGCGAGCTCGATCAGCCGCTTGTCGCTGGGCTGCTCCAGGCCCTGACGGTACTTCTCGATGCCGTAGCCCTGCGGATACGCGATCCCGTCGCTGTTGATGGCCCGGGCGGCGGCGAGTTTGCGGCCTATGGTCAGCCAGTCGACCCCAGCCAGACGCAGATCGATTGCGTCGGCGCGGCGCTGAGTGATGGCGGCCCGCGTGGCGCGGTCGGGGCGGCCCATGAACACGACTCCTGGGCCCCGCGCCTACCTCCATGATCTCTGACTGAAGAGGCAGACCACTGGCGCAGACACCTCAGGTGCCGGAGCAGGCGGTAGTTCCCTCGGGCTGATGAGCCGGACTCCGCAGCTCCGCGAGCGCGCTCAGGCGGTAGCTGGCCCGGTCACTCAACCCAGCATCGAGCGAGTCATACCGCCAGGAAGCGTTCACTGAAGGACAGAAGCCCGAAGGAGAGCCGTCGCTTGATGCTCTGTAGTCCTGCGGCTTCGAGGAGCCCAGCGGCATAATTGCCGCATGATGCGCAGGGGGTTTTGGTACAAGTCCACAGTCGCAGCGTTTGCGGCATTTGCTGTCTGCATGGCCTTCTGGGCGGCAAGAGGCTTGAGCATGTCGGGCTCGAAGGGACTACCAGTCCTTGCGGCTTTCACCGGCCTCTCGGGCGTAGCGAGCCTTTTCATCACCTGGAACAGCTCACGCGCTTCCCGGTTCGAGCGCGTAAGCGGTAAGAGCTTGCACGATGCGGCTGACAGACTGGCGCAAGGGCTTATCGAAGAACGCGCTCAAACAGAACGCAGATTCCGCCTCAACGATCCTTACCCCATGCCAGTTCCATGGACGGCAGCCCCAAGCGACCTAGTTGACGACCTGGAAGAGCAAAGTAAAGTTGCCAGAAACTTCCCAGGGTTTACGGCTGACCAATCCGCTGATTGGCTCACGCGCGTTGATGATCTTGATGGTCAGGGGAATGATCTAACTAAGATACTCGAACGTTGCCCGACCGGCCGACTCGTTGTGCTCGGGGAGCCTGGAGCCGGAAAGACGATTTTGCTTTCCCGGCTCCAATGGGACCTGCTGGAAAAGAGGGAAAGCGGAGGTCCTGTGCCAGTTATCTTTCCGCTGGCTGAATGGAACCCTGACGATCACGACCTTCACTCTTGGATGAGTGAGCGGCTGATTCTTGAGCATCCGTTCACCGAGTACCCTTATCTGGATGAAGAGGGCTCCCCAAGTAAGGCAAGCGCTCTTCTCAAGAGAAAGTTCATCTTGCCGATCCTGGATGGATTCGACGAAGTTCCCAGCCAGAGCAGGTACTCGGTCCTAGATAAGATTAATCAGTCCCTTCTGATGGGACTGCCGATGGTTTTGTCCAGTCGTACGGAAGGCTTCCGATCGGCCTTGACGGTTGGTTCAGGTGCTGGCATTCGCCTAACCGGGGCGGCGGGGATTGAAGTGAGTCCTGTGCCTGCGGCAGAAGCTCGCGACTACCTGTTGCGTGACTCTGGGGGTGCGGGCACCCAGACCGCGAGGCGCTGGGACTCGATCGTTCAAGAGCTCGGTAGCAATAGCGTGCTGGGAGAAGCCTTGCGTACGCCTCTGGCCCTGTTTGTCTGTCGAACTATTTACAAGGCCAGACCCGCGAGTGGCGCACACGCGGTACCTTCACCTGACGAATTGTGTGACCGATCCCGGTTTCCCGATGCGGAAGCCGTCAAGAAGTATCTCTTTCGTGCGTATATCCCTGCTGTGTATTCAGGCGATGCCTCTGGAAGTCCGCGAGGGCGACTCACCCCGGAGAGGGCTGTGCGCGCACATCGTGCCATTGCCCGACATATGAGCCTGACCCTTGGCGGAGCAACAGAGATCAGATGGTGGGATTTCCACCGTGTATCGCGACGAACGGTGACATGGACGAGTCTAGGACTGGCACTGGCGACCTTCCTCCTTCTCTTCCTCCCTCTGCTCCACGAGAGAGTATCCGCCGTCGCGTTCACGATCCCTGCTATCTTTGCGTTGCTGACTTTCCTTACTTTGCGGTCAGTGCTCAGGAGCTCCTACAGGGTCTTGACGAATGGTGTCCGCTGGAAGTTCAAGCCCTATATCGCCCTGATCGGCGCTGCTGCTGGCTGCGTGGCCAGGATGACGCGCCAGTCGATGGACGAGAGCTATGCCGGAACTTTGCATATGCGTGAAGGGCCGAACCTGGCGAGCATTCTTTTCTCGACTCAGTCGATCGGGTGGATTGCTTGCGGAGTCGTCCTATTCCTCATGGGTTTTTGCTGGACTCCACGCACCGCGGACACGGCGCTGCCAATTAGCCCACTGGGAAGCCTGCGAATTGACCGTAGGACGTTCGTGAAGATATTCGCTATATGGGCAGGTTCTACGGCGATTTCCGTAGCCGCCGTGCTAGGGGCGTGCTTTTCCCTCCCGCCAACCACCCCTCCTGAAATGGTAGACGAGGTTGTGGTGGTGTTTGCCGTGGCGTTCTGTGGTCTGGGAGTGATTATCGGACTTGTCGTTGGGATCTTTTTCGCCTTTCGATATACGGCCTGGGGGATGTTCGTGATCGCCCGCCCACTCAGGGCAATTCTCAGTCAAACGCCACTGCGACTCATGACGTTTCTCGAGCATGCCCATAAGCTCGGTGTTCTGCGGAAGGCGGGGCCCTCGTATAAGTTCCGTCATTCGGAAGTCTATAGGAGTCTTTTGAGGTAAAGTCGGAATCCATAAATTCTTCGCATGCATGCCCACAAATGCGGACGTCGGTTGTCCCCGCCGGGTTCGACGCTCTTTACGAACCCAGGCGGGGCCAGGTTCTGTGACCCGGCCCCGCTCTGGGCTACCTGAGCAGCAACTGCTCCGGACCTTCGGGGTGTGCAGTGGCGGCAGAGGGTTCGGCTTCAGGAACTGCTCGGTTGGCCCGCACCCACCAGGCGAACTGCCAGTTACGGCAGGTCCGGTGCAGTCTCGCCCGACGCAGTGGAGCGTCGGCCGGGATGGAGTGCTCACCCCAGCCGAAGATGGGCCGCGCGTTAGCCAGCCGGACCTCGATGCCGGGCACCATGGTGTCGCCCTCCCAGGTTTCGCCCGGCGCATGCTCAAACGCCAGATGGGCATTCCGGGGCCAGTCCCATGAGAACGGAAGGGGGTATACATACCAGGCAGCCGGCGGATTCGTTGCCGGCAGCCACAGCGTCTGATGCTGCTTCCGCCGGTCGATCCGGGGCTTGTCACAGTCGGCGAAGGTCTTCAGGCAGTGCTGCGTGAGGTCGAGTTGACGGATGCCGGCCAGGCACATGATGCGGTAGCTGGAACGTGCTTCCATTTCAACGCGGACTCTTTGTGGATCCGCCCCCGATTCCATTCATCTGAGCAGTAAACCTTTTCATCGTTGACCCTCCAGGGTGAAGAAGGCTGCGGTCATAAGCCCCGGGCCTTTCGGCTGCCTGGTCGATCGCCCGGGCAAGCAAGACGCGTACTACGCCGTCGATGCGTTGCTCGTCGGCGTGTACTCCTGGCCCCCGTCGCCGAACATGTCACGCCAGTGCTTTTCGGCGGAGCGGGTGAGGTCGCCTCCGAGGTATTGGAGGAATCGGCCTGCCAGGGCGAGCCGGGCTCCGGCAACGGTCGCGGCTCATCAGCTCCTCGTCCAGGCGCTCGGCGCCGGTGCGGATCGCGCGCAGGCAGCTGCGGTTGATCAGCGCCATCAGGGAGGCGAAGTGGCCGGTGGACCGGGCGAAGAGGTAGTCCGAGAGGTCCTCGGCGAGCATGCCGGGATAGGTGTCGGCGAGGACGAGCTTGTGCTCGATCGTCTTGAGCAGCAGCCGCCACTGGCGGCGGCCTTCCTCGTCGGCGACCTGAAACGGGGCCAGCGTCAGCGCGGTGGTGCGGCGGCCGAACTGGGCGAGCGGGCTGTTGCCCGGCTCGAAGCCCTCGTGCAGGATGCCGCGCTCCTGAACGCCGACACCGACGTAGACCAGGGTGAGGGGGAAGACGTTGGAGAGGTGCTTGAGCTGGTTGGCGACCTCGTGCCCGCGGCCGGGTCAGGACACCGCTTGGCACGGTGGAGCCGGCCCGAGGGGGACTGGACGGAGCATCGGGCCTGTGAGATCAGCGGGTGCGTTCAAGCCGTCCAGAAGCACGATGATGCGATCGATGTTCGTGAGCCTCCGCTGTCCAGACTCAAGCATCGATAGGAAAGCCTGGCTCAGGCCTGTCAGGAGCGCTATGTCCTCCTGACGGAGATGGCCGCGTTCTCGTACGAGCTGGCAGAGCCTGCCGAAGTCCCGCTGAACTAAGGAGTCTTTGATGTCCTCGTAGGTCCACACCTGGGTCGGGACGAAGGGACACGCTGGCTGTGCCACAGTCTCAGTGCGGTTACAGACGGAACAGACGGTGTCGCTGTTATACCGGCTCAAGTGGCACCGGCAGGCGGTGCACCGGCGACCGCCCCACGCAGCAGCTACCTCGGTAGTTCGCGGTCTCGACACTGTGATCGTCTCCCTCGCCGAGTGATCAACCTTGGCTCCGGCAGGTACTCCGCCGGGGTGGGGCCCATCACATCTGCGTTCGGTGCCGCGGAGTATCACTGGTGCTTGGCCAAGCCGCTCATCATCGAGCGACGTGACTTTTCAACATCCGCTTACACATGCGTTCGCGCGGGGCAGACTTAGTGTCCCGATCATGGTGAGTAACGGGCAGGCGGTAGAAGTCATGGCGAAGACCCGCGCGGGGTGGCATCCGGGCCAGCTTCGCTCCATGCGCGAAGCACATGGCCTGACGCTTGAGGGTGCCGGTGAGCGGCTACGTGAAGTGGCGCGCGCCGCCGGACTCACCGTGCCGGCAGCGAACTTCCAAACGTTGTGGCAGCACGAGCAGGGTGAGGTGTATCCCGGCCCGCACTACCGCCGGGCCTACTGCCTTCTGTACCGGGCTACCGAGCCTGAGTTGGGGTTCCGGAAGGCGTTGCCGGGTGAGCAGACGCAGCTCCGGCTCACGCCCTCGAAGGTGGAGCCGCTCGGCGACCACGTGCTAGCTGTTGAGCGCGCGGTACTGCAGATCGCTCCGGGTAGTGCCGACAGCAAGGGGCAGGAGGTTCAGCAGCGCATCATTGATGCGTGGAAACGCCGTCACACGGGCGGCGACCCGAATCGACCCACCCTCTTGATGGTGGGCGGCCTCGCCGGCAGTGGGAAGTCGGAGTTCTCACGGTTCATCTCGCGGCTCACCGGGTGGCCGGTCCTCGATAAAGATCCCATCACCCGACCGCTTGTTGAGCGGCTGCTCGTCGAGTTGGGAAGCGATCCAAACGACCGCCACTCCCCGGCATATCGGGAGAAGGTGCGGCCCTTGGAGTACCAGTGCTTGCTGGAGACCGCCTACGCCAATGTCGACTGTTCGATCAGCACTGTGCTCACCGCGCCATTCGTTGCCGAGGTGAGCGACGAGCGGTGGATGCGCCGGTTGATCAACCGGTGTGAGGCACGGGGAGTGACGGTGGCGGTCATCTGGATCCGGTGTGACCTTGAGACCATGCACGAGTACATCAGCTTCCGCTCGGCAGCCCGCGACAGCTGGAAGTTGCAGAACTGGGATGAGTACGCGGCGACGATTGATCCGGAACTGCGGCCGGTCGTACCGCACTTGGTGGTCGACAACCGTCTCGGTACGGCGATATCCCTCACCGATTAGGTTCGACAGGTCTTCGGGACGGTGTTCGCATGAGCCGGGGCGGCATTCTGCTGTACGGTCCGCCCGCATCCGGGAAGGACACCATCACCACGGCACTGTGCGACTTCAACGACGCCTATCGCGCGTTCATGCGTCTCAAGATTGGTAGTGGCCGTACTCGTGGCTACCGGATGGGGACCGCCGATGAGCTCGTAGAGCTTGAGGCACGCGGAGACGTGATCTACCGCAACGACAGGTACGGCAACATCTATCTCGTAGACCGTCCCAGCCTTGCCCAGGCCATGCAGGACGGGGGGATTCCCATCCTGCATCTCGGGCAGATCGCAGGTATTGAGGCGGTGGTGGAGAACTTCCCCGCCTCGTGGACCAGCGTGCTCCTGTGGTGTTCGCGGGAGAGCACCGCGAACCGCTCCAAGGGGCGCGGTGACAGCGATACCGAGGCTCGGCTCTCTGCCTGGGACGCGACGGCCCAGGACATCGAGACCAGCACGGATTTCGCTTGGGACCTACGGCTCGATACCGGCGCCGTCTCGCCTGCAGGGGCGGCGCACAAGATCGATCTGCTGATTCGCCGCGGTATCTGACCGCGGGCGAACCGCGCGGACCCGGCTACGGTTCGTCATGCCCCTCACGACCGTGGTCGACATGCAGGAGCGCGAGCGCCTCGGCGACGGTGAGTTCACGGTCTCGGGCACCCGCCCACTGGTGAAGAACTCCGCTGGCCGCTCGCATCAGATCGTCCGGCAGCCCGGCCTCCCGCAGCAGAGCTGCTGCATCGTCCAGTTCAGGACCCCAGCGCCAGGCACGGGAGGCCGTCTTGGGGATGTAGCCGGCCTCGGCCAGGTAGCTGCCACCCCGTTTCCCGGCGATCTTGACGAGCTCGTCGGCAACGCCGTTTGTATCAGCGACGCCGTAGGCGAGCGCCGCCAGGACGCGGGAGACCTTCTGGTAACTCGAATACGACAGCTTCAGCGCAGAGGCCGTACCCACCTCGGCACCCAGCACATGGGGTTTCACGTCACTCGCGGCAAACAGGGACGCGACCTGAGAGCAGCCGTCAGGGGCTCCGGACAGATACAACGTGGGCTGCTTGCCACCCACCGGCGGGGAGCCGACCACCGCGCCATCGATGACCACGGCGCCAGGAAGAAGCTCTGCGACATCCCTGACGCGGCGCGGCGTGATTGCGTTCGCCTCGATGTACAACCGGCCGTCGAAGCCGCAGGCTGCCACCTGCTGTGCGACATCCACTGCCGCGGCAGGCGGGCACAGAGACAGCAGCACATCGGCGCGCGCCACCAGCTGCGGAAGGCTATGTACGCCTTCGAGGCCGGCGTTCTCGGCCCGTGTCCGAGACCGGCTGCTGCGGCCGTCCGTGCACCACAGCACCTGCACGTTGTGCCGTCGCAACTGGGCGCCGAAGGCGGCGCCCATGCTGCCGGGATGCAGCAGCCCAACCGTGATCGCTTCAGAGTCCACGGGCACGTCCTCTCAGCTCACGGTGAGCAGCAGATCGATCGCTTGGCATACATCAGTGGTGGCGTGGTCCGGCTCCGCGTCGCCTCCGGGCCAGGTCCTGCTGCCGCTGATCCAGATGGTGCGCAGTCCGGCCGCTCTGCCGCCGCGGATATCGGTGTCCACACCGTCGCCGATCACCCAGCCGCCGAGTGCGAGGTCGGCTCCGCATGCGGCGGCCGCCTTCTCGAACATCACTACCTCCGGCTTACGCACTCCGACTGCCTCAGAGGCGCACACCGCATCAACATGATCGACGATCCCCGACATAGCCACTTTCGCGGTCTGGATCTCGGTGGTGCCGTTCGTGGCGACGACGACCTTCCATCCGGTGCGTCGGAGCGTGGACAGGCCCTCAAGCACATCAGCAGGGCAGGTGACCGAGCGAGCCATGTATACGCAGTAGTCACGCCACAGCGCCTCGGTCGAAGGGGTAAGGCGGTACTGCGCTCGGATCGTCTCGAAGGCCGAGGGGTGGGCACGCGCGTGCACCAACTGGAGCAGATCCGCTCGGTCAAGATCACTCAGCGCGTTCTGTGAGGAGAAAGCCGAGACCCAGTCGGTCAGGGGGCCTTGGCGGTCAACAAGGGTGTTATCTAGATCGAAGATCGCCAACCGCTGCATGGAAGCAGACCTTACGGGACCCGTGAGTTGTCCGGAACGCGCAGTTGGGCGCCATGATGACGAGGTCTCGCGCAGCGTGGGCTGACCGGCCGACGGTCGCGTCGATGACGAGACGGACCCGATTCGCCAAGTCCTGCTCTATGCCGTCACATTCACGGCGTCGTTGCTCAGCGCTTCAGCGATCGATTGGCGCGCAGGTCATGGGCATATCACAACGGTGATGTGATCGACTCGCGCCGATGGGCCACTCTTGCATCCACCCTCCGCTCGCGCTCACGGCTGTCTCCCATGGCCGTCGGCAGGGGCTGATCCAACGAGATACCGAAGGGGGATACCGCTGATGACGAATATGCCAGCTCAGCTGGATCTAGACACGGGCGAGCGTGATCAATACCCGCGAACTGTAATGATTCAGGGTAAATGCTGCTTCGACATACAAAATGGGTAACGTGGATGGTGCGAGGATGCTCTCGCCGGGATGCTGTTTCCTCGCTCGCCGGAGTTGCTGGAGCCGCTGAACCGGCTGTATGTGAACAACAGCCGGCAGTGGGACGCCGAAGATCGGGTGCGGCGAGCTGGAGACGGGGAGATTCCGGCCATCAAACGGGAGATCGACGAACTCAACAGCCGTCGCCACGAACTCATCGAGCAGATCGATCGAATCTTTGATGCGACGTGGGGTGCGGATCAAGACGTGCCTCCCCTTACTGAGTCGATCGGCTCGGCGCTGGATCGCCTGTCGGTGGAGACGCTGCGGGTCATGCATACCGAGCAACTCGTCGAGGGTGACGCCAGCGCGGCGGAACGTGTCGCGATTCTGCGTCGTCAGCGTGACGATCTCGTGTGGTCTATCGCAGTCGCTTGTGAGGACCTTGCCTCCGGCCGACGGCGCACGCCCCGACCTGAGCGCATCAAGCTCTACGGGAAGCCCGGACGATGAGCGCGGTCGTGTTGCTCCTCCAAGGCACTGGGGTCCGCCATGACAACTGATTGCTCCGGGTATGGGGATGGATTCGCAGACTGGCGCAATGGCCTGTTTCTGCGCCCCGATGGCGACAACGCGGACGTGCTCGTCGAGCTCATCCGCGGTGCACTCGATGAGGCGCTGAGCCATCAGGGTGCGGGGCCCGTGTATCCGCGCTGGGACCAGAAAGACGGGCGTTCACCGGTGGGTGGCGGACACCTGTTGGAGGACCCAGTCGCCTCGGAGACGGTTCTTAGCCAACTACGTTGGTGGCTGGCTGGATCGGTCAAGGTACATCACCACATGTTCGCCAAGAACGTCGTTCCGCCACCGTCGTTCGTCAACCTGGCGGCGCTGTGCGCGGTGTCGTTGTTCATGCCGAACGGCGTCACTGGAGAGGATGCCGCCGAGACCCTTACCGCCGAGCTGTCCTGTGCCCAGGCGATGGCGCGGCTGGCGGGGTATGACCCGGATCAGGCAGGTGGCCTGTTCACGTTCGGGGGACTGCGACCAACCTGTACGCGATCAACGTTGGCATCTCCAAGGCGCAGCCCGACCACGCCGAGCGGGGGATCGAGCCTGGGATGGCCGTCGTCGGTTCCTGGCCGGCGCACTACTCGCAGAAGTCCGCCTGCGCGTGGCTTGGGATCGGTACCCAAAACTACATATCCGCTGCGTCGCTGCCCGACCAGACCACAGACCTGGAGTCGATGGAAGCGGCCTGCCGCGATGTGCTGGCACGCGGGCATCGACTTGCCTGCATCATGGGCGCTGGCGGCACGACCTCCAATATGGCTGTTGATGACTTCGCCGAGATCGCTGCGATGCGGGATCGGCTGGCCTCCGAATATGGTCTGGATTACATGCCCCATGTCCATGCAGACACTGTCGTCGGCTGGGCCTATCTCTGCTTCCTCGATTACGACCTGCATCGCAATCCCCTCGGATTCAGCCCACCTGTCGTGGCCAAACTCTCACGGCTTGTGGAGCGCTTGAGAACGGTGCGGCACGCCGACTCGTTCGGAACCGATTTCCACAAGACAGGGTTCGCGCCGTACACGTCCAGCATGATCATCATGCGAGACGGGCGAGACTTCTCGCGGCTACGTCGCGACGGCGGAGTCATGACTCCGCTGTTCCACGATAAGGACGCCTACAACCCCGGGACCTTCACACTGGAAACGTCTAGGTCAGCGGCCAACATGGTCGCGACCTGGGTTGGCCTGCAGGCCCTGGGCAAGCAGGGAATGCGGAAACTTCTCGGTCACGCGCTTGAGGCAGCCGAAGCCCTTCGTCAACACGTTGATGCCCTGGCAGCTCGCGACATGACGGCCATCAACAAACATTCGTACGGCCCGGATGTGTTCTTGCGCTGTTATCCGCCGGATGACCCGGCCGTTACCGACGAGGACGTCAGCGACACCAGCTCAGTGCGCCGAATAAACCAGTACACGTCTGACCTGTTTGCGTGGCTTTCGCGGCAACGCGTACCGGAGGCCGAGCAGATCGCGCTGAGCAAGACCTCCGCGGCGTTCTACACCCCGACTGGCGAGCCGGTCGTGGCTCTGCGGGTGTACTCCCTCAACCCGTACTTCTCCGGTTCTCACGCCAGGGAGCTGATTGTGCGCCTCCTCAAGGGCAAGCGACAGTTCGACGCCATTCATCCGGATACTCCGTGTCGAACCCCCGGTGCGACTGCGGGCGGCCATGACGCGGAGATCGGCGGCAGTCCGAGGGAGGCGTGCGGCGCGGTGGACGGCCTGGGTGACAGCGGTGCGCCGTACGTCGAGCGGGGTCGGAGCGCGGGAGCCCCAGGGCTCGGCGGCCGGGGCAGCCGGGGTCAGTGTGACCAGGTGCTCCATCCGTCGGTCGATCTGGTGCCGTTCACGGATCACCGGGGCCGAATCCGCCATGACGGCCGCGGTCGCGGCGATCAGATGGGACGGGGTGTCGGCGGTGAACACCGCTTCCGCCCGAGTGCCCCAGCCCGGTGGACCGGCCCACAAGGTGACGGCCTCGTCATCCGGGCCGTACCTGCGCCTGTCGATTACGGCGCCGGCCTGGCCGTCGGGGGCGACGATCTCGACCGTGCCGGGCTTGGTGGGGACGCCGCGCTTCCAGCCGGCGTCGGTCAGCGGCCGAACGGCGTCTGCGCAGTAGATCGACGGGTTTGCCAGGAAGCGTCCGTTGCTGTCGTAGGCGTCGGCCTCGGCGTAGTCGTGGGCCAGGGCGGTGGTGAGGCCGGCGACGATCTCGGCCGGGGTGACGTGGTTGAAGGTAGCCGTCCAGCGGGTTGCGGAGGCGGCCTCCGTGGCTGCGCCCGCGGGTCCGGCCGATCACCCGCCGCGACGCCATCGAGGCCCTCACCGCCGGCGTAGAGGCGTGCGGCCTCTGCCGCCCCGACCGTGAGCTCCGGGTCGACTGAGTTGCGAGGTGGGAATGCGGCCAGCAACGGGGGCACCACCACCGCGGGGCCGGGGACAGCACCGCCGTCCCCGGCCCCACAGCACGAGCGTGGTCCGAAGCGGCTAACTGATGGCCTCAGAATGAGGCCCATGCCTCCCCGCCAGTCCATAACCATAAGCTGACGCGGCGCATCAGATCCCTGGTGAGCCGACTCGCGTGTAGGTCTTCGGGGCGCTGGTGCCGCCGGGCGTGGTGACGGTGACAGTGACCGGCCCGGCGGCTCCGGGCAGGGCGTCGACGACAATGTGGCTGTCGGAGACGGCCGTGAACCCGGCAGGCGCGCCGCCAACGAGCACCGTGGTCGCCTGGGCGAGGTTGGTGCCGGTGAGGGTGAAGGTGATGCCACCGGAGGTGGGCCCCTGACTTGGGATCAGAGTCGTGACAACGGGTGCCGGCAGGTAGGTGTAGGAGGCCGCGTTGCTCGTCCCGCCGACGGTACTGACGGTGACATCGGTCAGACCCGCGGCTCCCGCAGGGACCACAGCCGTGATCTGGGTGTCCGAGACCACCGTGAACGCTGACGCTGCGGTGGTACCGAAGCGCACCGCGGTGGCCTCGATGAGGTGGACACCGGTGAGGGTGACGCTGTTCCCGCCCGAGAGCGGGCCCGAGGGTGGGGCGACGCCGGTGAGGACCGGGGTGCTGACGTAGAAGTAGGCGCTCGGGAGGGTGCTGGTGCCGCCCGGGGTGGTGACGGTGACACCGATCGGCCCTGCGGTGGCCGCAGGGACCACGGCGGTGATCTGGGTCGGGGAGACGACCGTGAAGGAAGTTGCCGGGGTGGCGCCGAAGGTGACCGCGGTGGCTCCGGTGAGGTTGGTGCCGGTGAGGGTGACGGTGTTCCCGCCCGAGGCGGGGCCCTGGTTGGGGCTGACGCCGCTCAGGATGGGAGCCGCGGAGTAGGTGTAGGAGATCCCGTTGCTGGTGCCGCCCGGGGTCGTGACGGTGACCGGTACGGTGCCGGTCCCGGCAGGGGCGACGGCAGTGATGTGGGTGTCGGAGACCACCGTGAAGGAGGCTGCGGGCGTGGCACCGAACCGCACTGCGCTGGCAGTGGCCAGCCCCGTGCCGGTGAGTGTGACTGTTGTGCTGCCGGCCGTCGGGCCCGATGTGGGGGTCACCGAGGTCAGGGTGGGTACCGGAGCTGTCGTGTATGTGAATGGCACACCGTTACTCGTTCCTCCGGGTCCCGTCACGGTGACCTGCACTGTGCCGGATCCTGCAGGAGCCGTCGCTGTGATCTGAGTAGCGGAGTTGACCACAAACGAAGCCAGCGTAGCGCCGAACCGTACCGCAGTCGCGCCTGTGAACCCCGTGCCGGTGAGCGTGACCGTCGTGCCACCAGCCGACGGACCCGAAACAGGACTCACCGATGATAGGACCGGCGCGGGCGTGGTGACGTAGGTGTAGGTGACGAATTGGTTGCTGGTGCCGATCGGGGTGGTGACGGTGACCTGCACTGTGCCGGTCCCGAGTGGGGTGGTAGCGGTGATCTGTGTGTCGGAGATGACGGTGAACGAGGGCGCCTGTGTGGCGCCGAATCGGACTGCTGTGGCGCCGGTGAAGCCGGTGCCGGTGACCGTCACAGTGGTACCACCCGCGGTGGAACCCGAGGTGGGTGAGACGGAACTGACGGCGGGCGTGGCTGCGGCAAGGGGCTGCGCGGCGGAAGCGGTTGGAGAATGTGCTGAGCTATTCACGGCCGTGATCCTTCGAGAGCGTGAGCCCCGGCCAGCCGCAGAAGAGATGCGCCGGGCCGAGGCTCGTCAGAGAAGTGAGGTAGGCCCGGGCAGGGAAGGGCGCACCCTGTCCGGGCCTGATGTCCGCACGCCTGATGGCCATGACCAGGCCGTCGACGGCTCAGATGGTGGGTCAGATGCCGGGTCCGGCCAGGTAGGTGTAGCCACCGGTGGCGGTGGCGCTACCACCGGTGGTGGTCACGGTGACGTTGACGGCACCGGCAGCCCCGGGCGGGGTGACGGCAGAAATGGTGCTGTCGTCGATGACGGAGAACGGTGCGGGCGTGGCTCCGAAGGTGACCGACTGGGTGGTGGTGAAGTTGGTGCCGGGGATGGTCACCGCAGTTCCGCCGGACGCCGGGCCGGAGGCAGGGCTGAGCGTGCCCAGGGTGGGGCCGTCGACGTAGGTGTAGGTCAGACCGTTGTTGGTACCGCCCGCGGTGGTGACACTGACGCTCACCGGCCCGGCCGCCGCGCCCGCCGGTACGGTGACGGTCAGCTGGCCGTCGTTGACCACGGTCGGGGTCGCCGTGGCGGCACCGAAGTTCACCGCGGTGGCGGTGGTCAGGCCGGTGCCGTTGATGGTGACGGTATTCCCGCCGCCGGTGATGCCGGATACGGGGGCGATGCTGGACTTGAACGGTGCGCCGACGTAGAAGAACGACAGCGGGTTGCTGGTGCCGCCGGGGGTGGTCACGGTCACCGGAACCGTGCCGGTGCCGGACGGGCTGATGACGGTGACCGATGTGGGGGTGTTGGCCGTGATGGTGGCTGTCTTGGTGCCGAAGTGCACCGAGGTGGCGCCGCCGAGGTTGGTCCCGGTGATGGTGACGGTGGTTCCGCCTCCGGTCGATCCCTGGTTGGGGGAGATAGGCATGGTGTTGCTCCTTCGTTGTGGTGCCTGAGTGGGAATGACGAACCGTGACCGGACAGCTGTGTTCGCCGTCGCGGTGATGTGGGTTGTCTGGTGGAGCATTCGGCCGATAGGCCGGCCGGGCCGTCAGGTGCAGCCGATGACGCTGCCTGACGGAGCACAGTTGTCCGGGGTGTTGCCGCTCACATTGGTGGCCAGCAAGTTCACGCCCCCGGAGTTGGCGTAGATGCCGCCGCCCCCGCCGGAGGTGGCGGTGTTACCGGTGACGGAGCTGGCTGTCAGTGATACGGCGCCGTTGTCGTTGTAGATCCCGCCTCCGGCGACAGCGGTGTTGCCGGTCACGGAACTGGTGAGCAGGGAGACCGTGCCACCCAGGTTCGAGATGCCGCCGCCGGGGAAGGGGGGCACGGCACTGCCGCCTCGGACGGTGACCCCGACCAGGCTCAACTGGCCTTTGGTGCCTGGCACGTTCGCGGCACCTTGGACTTGCAGGACCCGGAAGGCCGGCGCGCTCGGGTCGCGGGTGATGGTGACGCCCATCCCCAGCAGGGTGATCGGGGTGGTGATGGGCGGTAGTCCCACCGGACCGGTGGGGGTGCTGCCGTGCGCGCTGGTGAGTTGGTAGGTGCAGAACGGAACGAGCGCCAGGGTGTCGCCGCCGGCCGCGTTGGCCGCAGTGATCGCGTTCACCAGCGAGGTTTCACTGCACAGCACAGGCGTCTGAGCGTGTGCCGTGTTCGGGACTGCGGCCAGCCCCGCGGTCAGCGCCACGGTCAGGGCGCAGACACCGAGGATGGAGCGTAAAGTACGGACAGTTCGCATGGCGTCCCCAGGGAGAGGTGACGTGAGCCGCCGCACCAGCCGATGTCGATGAACGGCACCGGATGATGCTTCACTTCCTCTGCGCGGGAGGACACCCGCCGCGGCACCAGGTCTGTACCGCCGCCTACGCTCTCAAGTGGGATCAGCAAAGGTAGGCCAAGCTGCCCTCCCCCGAGAGGATGGGCGGCCCACCGGATTGGATGGTCATCAGTAACCCACCCGAGTGAGCACATCTGCAATGCCCTTGACGGGCCATCACCCAGATGGCAGAGCTCGCACCGGTCGAGAGACGCAACGTCGGCGGTGATACGTGGCCCGGCCGCCGTTCCCCGGCCGCCGTTCCCCGGCCGCCGTTCCCCGTCCGCCGAGAGCGACACGCCCAGCAGCCCATGACAGAAGACCCGAGTTTGTCGCTGGCGGACAGACCTTGCCGGATGGCAACGAGGGTCGGCACCAGGCGAGCGCGAACACGTCGTCGGCCGACGTGCCTTCCTGGCCGAGTCGGCCTGCCCGGCGACTGAACATCCGGTGCCAACGACTACCGGTATCGATCAGCCACTCGTCGCAGAGGGGCCGGGTAACGAACCCAAAGTCCATATCCCGGCCGCTCGCAGTCGCATCGGCCGCGTCACGGCTACCTCGTCGACACTGCCGGCCAACTCCGCCCACGCCGCGGTCTGTCGACGTGTGCGTGGCACCTTCGCAAAGCGACAACGCCACGTTGCCCTGGGGCCTGGCGTCCGACCGGCGGCCGAGGCCACCGCCTCAAGGCCGACGTGCTCGGTGACGAAGAAGCGGTAGCGAACCAGGTCGATGCTGCGCCGTTGGTCACGCACAGCGTGTACGTCGTAGCAGGTGAGGTCGCGGACCTACGCAGATCATCTGGGGTGCGCTCCGCAGGACCTGGGACGCGATCCCGGCCCCGAGCCGGTCGAGGACCAGGTGCCCCAGCTCGGCCCGATGATCCAGCTCACCTCGCGGGAAGGACGTCGGGCGTCGCACCTCCGGACCGGCAGCGCGTTGGACGGGGCCAATGACGACGGCTACCTGCCGTACACCACTCTCGATCGGGACGGTGGACCGGTTGTCAGCGATGCCTTGCCACGCTGCGGGGTTCTGCGAGAGAGGAAGAGGTGCCGATCAGCCGGCACCAAATCACCCATCGTACCGGCTGATCGAACCAAGCCTCCACTCCCAAGAGACCCCAAATTGCGACCATTTCGCACTGCCGCATAGCGTGCGACTAGGCGACAGGCATTCAATGGTCGACACACCTCGTGGGGTGGGCACCAGGCCAGCCCGCTTGGCTCTCCCCAGATAAGCCCACGACTCGCATGCCGACAATGGCGCCGGTAGCGAGTCACCCGCATGGAGTAGTAGCGGGCTTCGTTCTCTCCAAAGAGGAAATTCGACAGACCGCGGTCGGTGGTGCGAGTTGGGAGCTGGTGGGTCTCGGGCCGCGGGTTGATCGCCAGCAAGGTGTGATCGTTTCACGGTACGACGCCGGAGCACCTGCCCCGCTCCCTGTACTGCAGGGTGGCTGCAACGGGAGCGGCTTCCGGACACGGCTCTTCATCGGCCGAGTCAAGCGGGGTGTCGCCGGCAAGGTTGTCGGGTTCCTCGCCGAAGTGTGCCGAAGGTCAATGGGATCTCGTAGGGCTTGGCTCTTCGTTGATGCTGACGATGCTCAGCGGCCGTGCAGTCGGTGGACGTGAGCGGCGAGGCGATGTCCATCGAGTTCCGTAGTAGTGCCGGGGCGGAGTGTGATCGTCGTGCGGCACCGCCGCGTGGTACCTGGAACCGGCCACATGGCAGACGATCGCCCCTTGAGGATCACGCCGTCGACCGGCCCGAGCACCCCGCCCCCAGCCCGCGCCAACGAAGTGGCAACTTCAGGTTGGAAACGGCTCATTGGGATTCGCCATCAGGTGTAGGTGAAGCGCACGGGGTTGCTGGTGCCGGCGGGGGTGGTGACGGTGACGGGCACCGTTCCGGTTCCGGACGGGACGACAGCGAGGATGACGTTGTCGGACAGGACGGTGAAGCTTTCCGCCGGGTGGTCACCGAAGGCGACGCTCCTCGCGCGGTTGACCTTGCAGCCGAAGATGACGACGGTGCGGCCAGGGCGGCCACTCCTCGGCGTCACTGCCACGAGCTTGGGTGGCAGTGAGGTGCTGTAGGTGAACGACTCACCATTGCTGGTACCACCGGGCGTGGTGACCCTTACCGGCACCGTCCCGGTCCCGGGCGGAGTGGTGATCCCGATGATGGTGTCGGAGGCAACCGTGAAGCCGGCGGCCGCGGTACCACCGAAGTCAACCGCCGTCGCGCCGGTGAAACCGGAGCCCACAGCGATGATGTCGCTGCCACCGGCCGGATCGCCCGCCTGCGGCGCAATCGCCTTGAGGACCGGTGATTCCGCTGATCCGGCGTAGGAGTATGTGAGGCTGTTGCTGGGGCGTCCGGCAGTGACAACGCTGACCCGAACGCTTCCACTTCCGGGCGGCGCAACCGCCGTGATCGTGGTGTCGGAGGTGACGGTGAAGCTTGGGGCCGAAGTGGCGCCGAAGGTGACATCGCTGGTAGCGGCGAGCCCGCAGCCGCTGATGGCGACGGTATTGCCGCCTGCGGCTGGGCCCGTGCTCGGGTGGAGAGCGGTGATGTGGGCAGACATGCCACAGCCTTCTTTCCTTCGTAGGCGATCAGTTCGCGCGCAGGTCAGCTGACCTGCGCAAAGAAGCCAGCCGCATCGGTACGGCGAGGCAACAGGCCGTCAGATGGAGGCGGACTGCGATCGATTGCGAAGCGGCCTCAACCGATTGAACTGAACCTGTCCATACGACGGGAAGGAGTGAGTTCACACTCGATGAATCATATGTGGTGAATATGATTACCTTATAAGGAGCCGGGAAGCTCGCCGCTCTTCCCGGCTCTTCCGGCATGCGACTATCCCGGTTCGCTTCGCTCCCCAAGCGCCTGGCCAATACCTCCGCCAGATGCTGCGGCTGATCCCCAAGTGGCTCGAGGGTACGGCAGGAGAAGTCGTCGGCGAGGATCGTCAGCCTCCACGGGATTCTCATGCCGCGGACAGGAGTTGGTCCTCGGCGCAGGCCATCGACACGTCGGAGTTGTCGTGTTCGAGGCCGAAGTTGGCGGCCGGGCCGCAGCAGCCGCCCCGGGGCGCCATTGGCCTCGGGTACACAAGGATGGATGCTCTGCTCGGGTTGATGCGCAGATGGGGGGCGGTTCCTGCGGCGGTGGTGATATTGAGTTCAAGGGGCGCGGAAGGGAGTACAGGGCGTTTTTCATATGGTGTGAAGTGCCTCCAATCCGCCTGCCGGTGTGCCCACTTCTTCGGTTTACTGCTTCGGGCCGGGGAATTCGACGTATACGGGCTCGCCTTCAAAGGCCGCCCCGCGCAACGTCTTTCCGCTACGCGTCGAGTATCCGGACCTCGGCAGACGAGCAATCTCCTGCTACATCCTGCTCAGGAAATGGGTGCACGATGAAGACACAGGAAACAACCACGCCCCCAAGACCGTCGATTCACGGCGTCTCGGCAACTCTTGCCGCCCCGTCCCCGCAAGTGATCGCGACACTCCCGGCGGGGACCAAGCCGCTGGGAGTGGCGACCAGCCCTCTGGGGCCGCCGCTCGCTTACGCGGCCAGTAACGCCTCGGGGACCGTCAGCATTCTCGATACCGGAACGCTCACGATCTCCACCCCTGCGGCCCCGTTGATCGCCCCCGCAGGGGTCGCGCTCACCCCGGACAATGTCTACCTCTACGTGGCCAACAGTGGTGGGAACACTGTCAGTGTGGTGCAGCGCAATCTCTTTGCGGTCACCAACACGATCGGGGTGGGGAAAAGCCCCTTCGGTATCCAGGTGAGCCCCGACGGCCTGTTCGCCTACGTCGCCAACCAGAGCTCGAACACCCTCAGTGTCATCAGCACCGTCACCCGCGCCGTCGTCGCGACCATCCCGGTCGGGATCAAGCCCACATGGGTGGTAGCCGCCCCCAACGACCTGGAGGTGTATGTGACCAACCAGGGCGGTAACTCGCTCAGCGTGATCAGCACGGTCACCAACACGGTCGTGGCGACCATCACTGGCCTGTCGGTTCCCTACGGCGCAGCGATCACCAGCGACAGCCGGTACCTGTACGTGGCCAACAGCACCGCGAACACCATCAGCGTCATTGACACCGTCAGCCGGACAATCATCGCCACCATCCCCGTGGGCACCACGCCGTGGGGCGTGACGGTCACCCCGGACAACAGCCACGTCTACGTGGCGAACAACGGCTCCGACACGGTCAGCTATATCGACACCGCCACCAACACCGTGAGCAGCACCGTCTCTGTCGGCCATCAGCCGACCGGCGTCGGGGTCGCCGCCAGTGGGCTGACCGCGTACGTGTCCAACAACGGCGCGAACACCGTCACCATCCTCGCGCTCATCAACATGATCAGTCCCTCGGCGGGGCCGGAGGCCGGCGGCAACATCGTGACCGTCACCGGCACCAACCTGGCCGGTGCCACCGCGGTGAAATTCGGCCAGGTGCCCGGCACCATCATGGCCAACACGCCCAACCAGATTCTCGTGGTCCCCCCACCCGGCGTCGGTGTCGCCCAGCTGACCGTCACCACTCCGGGAGGCACCAGCAATCCCAAACCGTACGTCTACGCTCCGGGCGGCGAGCTGGATGGCCTGGTTCCGGGAACCGGCCCGACCGCCGGCAGGAACATCATCAGCATCGAGGGGCACAGGTTCAGCACCGCCACGCAGGTGCGCTTCGGCTCGGTGCCCGCCGTGCCCACCGTGCTCAGCGACCAGTTAATCACCGTCACCGTCCCACCCGCCGCCGCGCCTGGCCTGGTTCCCGTCACCGTCACCACGGCTGGCGGTATCACCTCTCAACCCATCACCTACGCGTACATCGATCCGCCCTTGCTCAGTGCCGTGAGCCCGAGCACAGGCCCGGTCCCCGGCGGGAACGTCATCAACCTCTACGGCCTGAACCTGTCGACGACCAGCCTGGTCACGTTCAACGATGCGCCTGTGCAGTACAGCGTCCAGTCCGACACCGTCCTGACCGTCGTCGTGCCCCCGAACCCAGCCGCCGGAACGGTGGACATCACCGTCACTACCGACTCCGGTACGAGCACGCTCACCAGCGCCTACGTCTACGTCTGAGCCAGGAACCGGGGAGCGGGGCGCAGCTGGTTCGGCTCGGGTGAGGCGCCGCAGCAGAATGCTGGTGAGGGTAGGCAGGAACTCCTGCAGCCGGTGTTCGACGTACCGCCGTCGTGACGCGGGGCAGGCATCCTCACTGCTGAGTGCCTGTCCCCAGTTGGCCGACCGCAACGTCCATGGCGGCTACGGCCGCCATGGTGAGCGAATTGAAGAGTTCTTCGGCGTCACGGCATCACGGCGTCTTGGCAGTCCAGCGCTGTCGGAACCCGGAATCTGAGCTACCGGGCAAGTACAGCAACGACGGCTCGTTCCTTCTCCGACGCCCTCCACCATCCTGCGAACGGGAAACCGAGGACCTTCTGGGCTTCACCAGCCTCGCCTGCACCCTGATCTCCTCCTCCATCTGGACACCATCGGCCGGCAAGCCTCTATGCGCTGTTCGTTATGGAAGTGCACGCCCTGAGGGCCTATGTCTTCGGCGTCACCCCCGTCGTGGAAGGACGGGGGACAGCCCGACTCAAACTTACCGGTGAGCCATTCGCCACCACGCCCGTCGGCAAAACGGAGACGGGGGGAACACCCCTGAGTGCCGGTGGTACGTGGACGGATCGCCGGTGAGGACCGGGGCCGGTGTTTCCCTCCTGCACTGGCCCCGGAACAGGCGAGCGGCTCTCACAGCCCCAAGGCCCCGCGTGGAGCCGCCAGGTGGCCGGTCCGGGACCTGTACCTGCCCGGCCACTACATCGCCTCCCAGCCCCGCAAGGACCGCGTGCACATCACCCAGAAGCCGGTCGAGATCATGCAGCAGCTCGTCCAGATCTGCCCCGAAGGCGGCACCGTCCTTGACCCCTTCACCGGAAGCGGATCCACCGGCGTAGCCGCCCTGCGCGAAGGCCGCAACTTCGTCGGCGTCGAGCTGTCCTCCCACTACGCCGACGTGGCCGAACAGCGCCTCCACGCCGAACTGACGCAGGACGACTTCACCCTGGCCGGACCGGAGGCGTGATCATGAGGCTGGAGAGCCCCGATTCAGCGTGCCGCAGACGCCAAAAGGGCGGCTGGAGCATCGAGTAACCGATGCGCCAGCCGCCCTTCTCGTTGCGTCAGGCCGCCTCGAACGCCCGCCGGATCAGCGGCGCCGCCTTCTCCAGGCCAGCCGCCGAAGCGAGACGCACCTCCAAGTCCCCGGTCCCCAGGTGCCCGATGCCGCGCATGTCCCGCGTGAAGCCCTCCTCCAACTCGACCGTGTCCGGGTCGAGTCTGAGATAGACCAAGATCGCCTCGTGCTTCGGACGGAAGAGCACCGATGCCACGTTCACCAGCCGCCGGTAGGCGATGTAGTGCCGCAGCGCCGCCACCTCCACCTCGCCCCACGCCGTCAGAGCATCGTCCAACTCCGCATACAGGTCCCGCAGGCACTCCGGAACGAGGCCGGCACCCGCCGGCGCAGGAGTCACCGGTGCCGCTGGCGAACTGCCGACCACCGTCTCTCGGCTTCGCCGAGACGAAGCGGCGGTCGGGAAGCCGGGCGAGGAGTCGACGAGCAGCAGGCTCAGCAGGCCGCCCTCAAAGACCCGGTAGCGCACCAGATCGATCCGCTCGGGCAGCCGCTGCACGGCCACCCGGTCGTGATGGGAGAAGCCGGCCGCGATGCAGACCATCCGCGGCCGACGCCAGTTGATCGACTCAGCAGCCTCCGCGCCCAGCACCTTCCGCACGAGCGCCTCGAACTCGTGGTGCGCCGACTCCAGCCAGGACAGGTATGAGACGGCCTGCGACAGCACCCCGCTGTCGGAGCCCTTCTTGAACTCGATGACCACCGGGCTGCCGTTCTCGTCCAGCCCGAGCGTGTCGATCCGGCCCCGGTGCCACGGACCGGTCGGGTACTCCGATGCCAGGAACCGGATGCCGAGCATCTGCTCCAGACCGGCCTCCACCCGCCGCTGCAGCTCCACCTCCAGCGCCACCGTCGAACCGGACCGCTCCACGTCCCGCCCATCCACGTCCCGCCGGAACAACATCAGCTCGGCCACCAGCCAGCGCCCCCTTCCTGTGATCTCTGCAAGAAGACCAATCGACGGACGGCCTGGGGTATTCCGCCTGAGCCGGGGCGCCGGTTTCCGCAGCGTCAATGCGCGCGTTTGGTTCATGTCCCTGCACCCGGCCAGTGGGGTCGGCCATGGGGGCGGTTGCGGATCGGTGGCCACGCTGTGGTCGAGGGTGACCTGTGACAGGCGATCTTGACCGATTGCCAGGAGATTTCGTTGACCAGTGGTTTCTGGCACGTCCCGGGGCCCGGGCTTGAGACGATCGGCAGGACCGTACGAACGAATACAGGGGTGGAGATCATGATCAATCTGGTGCTGCTCGGCGTTTTGGTGCTCGCCATCAGCGGGTGTGTATGTGTGGTGTGGGCGGAGCGCGGCGGACCCCGTTGGGTCCGTGGTGTGGCGAGCGTGACGCTCGCCGCGAGCGAGCTGGTGCGTCGCTCCCGGAAGAGGAACCGGCGACGGAGCTCGGGAGTCACCAGTGGCCGCGACTAGGCAGTGTTTCTCGGATCTCCGGACGTGGGTGGGGTGTTGGGGTCAGGCTGGTTCCATGGGTCGTGGGGATTTAACGAATGCGGAGTGGCATCGACTGGAGTCGTTCTTGCCTCGTGGTGGTGCGCGTGGGGGTCGGTGGAGTGATCATCGGCGGGTGATTAACGGGGTGCTGTACCGGGTGCGGACGGGTGTGCAGTGGCGGGATCTTCCCGAGCGGTTCGGGCCGTGGGAGACGGTTTACAAACGTCATCGCCGCTGGTCAGCGGACGGCACGTGGGAGAGGTCGCTGTCCCTAGTCCAGGCTGCCGAGGACGCTGAGAGCCGAATCGACTGGGACGTGTCAGTGGACTCCACCGCGGTGCGGGCTCATCAGCACGCCGCCGGCGCGCGGAAGGTGCCCCCGGCCGCGGTTCCTCAAAAGGGGGCCGGGCAGGGGACGAACCGGGTCGATCCGGTGCTGCGGAAACTGGTCGTCCGATTGGAGGAGGTGATCAGATCGGCGAATGCCTGGGACGCTCCCGCGGCGGCTTCACCACCAAAATCCACCTCGCCGCCGAGGGGCGATGCCGACCCCTCGCGCTCGTTCTGACACCCGGGCACTACGGTGACGGACCCCAGCTCGACCGGGTGCTGGAGCAGGTTTCCGTGCCCCGCACCGGAGTCGGACGGCCACGCAGCCGACCCGACCACGTCCTGGCGGACAAGGCCTACACCTCCCGCAAGAACCGCCGTTACCTGCGACGACGCGGAATCCGGCACGCCATCCCCGAACGCCTCGACCAGCAACGACACCGGCACAACCGCGGCTCCGACGGCGGCCGGCCCACCGGATTCGACAGCGAACGCTACAAGAAACGCAACACTGTCGAGCGAGCCATCAACCGCCTCAAGGGCTTCCGGGCCGTCGCCACCCGCTACGAGAAACGCGCCTACGTCTACCTCGGAACCGTCACGGTCGCGACCCTCATGATCTGGCTCCGAACATGATCCGAGAAACAGTGCCAACTCGGAACGGATGAAGCAACCTGAACTGGGTGGTCAAAGTCGTCCGACAATCGGTCAAGATCGCCTGTCAGAAGCAGAGGGTCCGGGTATCACCCCCTCTGCGCCTGCTCGATATACCGGAAGTCGCATTTCCGAAAGAAGCCGGTCCTGGTGTTCGCCGTGTCGGCGCGGCGGTCTATCTGCGGGTGCCGGTTCGGCCGCTATTGACGGATGCGCCAGTTTCCATGAGCTTCACCGGATGCACCGCAGGTCAGCGCATGGAGGAACCGCCAGCTCCTGTTAGAGGAAGGGGGTCTTCCTGGTTTTCTGCTTGCGACCCGGGAGAGCTGGTGAGCACCAGCCCGGAATCCGCGGGCTGTTGTCGTCCTGCGTGTTGGTCGAACGGGAGGGTGCCAGATGCTCGTCCGAGGTCGTAACGCACAGGGGCGGCTTCCGGCCTGCCTGACCATTGGCCAATGGCCGACCGCGCGAGCCGGAGGAGAGCGCGACGAATCATACCTAGTCGGTCAACTTCGTGATCGCCCCAGGTGGAGACGTTCTCAGCCGAGGTCCGGATCTGGCCCGCCTGGGGTCGTGCTGCTGCATATTGACCACGCGGCAAAGGGGCCGCTTCGGCTCACCAGACGGGAGACCTCTGCGTCACGCGGTTCTTTTCAGCCAACTGCTTAGGCGGTCAAATCCTCTTCGAACCTCCTTCTCGACTGAAGGGGTCACAGAAGATCGCAGGTCATTGACCTGCGTGTATTCACTGATGTACTCACGCAGCCTGCGTGCGCTAACGCTATAAGCGTCATGGCCGAGCCGATTTTCGATGGCCTGATCTGTCCGCCCCAGGCTGCGGCACTACGGTCCTGGGTGGTGGCTGCCGCCCGGCACGACTGCGAGTTGCTGCTTGCTGCCTTGATAGACCCTCAATCGCCAGAAGGGGTACGCCCGTTGAGCGTAGCTTCGCCTTGCGGCTCGGTTCCTGACCGTGGCTTCGAGTTCCTTCCGACTTCCAGAGCACTTCGCCAGCTCCGCCGACCGCCACAACACCAGCGGGGCTGCCCCCACCCGGGCATGAAGGCGACTTCGGCTGACTGGCCCTTCAGCACGCCGACGACGGCCTGGGCTGCTGGCTCGAACGCCCCCAGGACGACCGCATCCACGAACTTGCCGACCGCCTGAACGAACAAGCAGGTCCGGCGTGGGCCGAAGGTTCCTAGGCCGCCCAGCCCCCGCCGGACCAACAGCACCCGAAGAACGGAGTACCACCATGCACAGTATCCGCCGCACCTGGCAGTGGATCGCCCGCCGCCGCATCGCCCTGCTCTCCAGCGCCCTGCGTGGCGCCGCCTACGCCACCGGCGCTGGTCTCGTCGGCCTCGCCTTCTACCTGATCCAGCAGCAGCTCGGATCACCCGACGCCCCGGCCGGACGCTGAAGGCGCCTCAGCGCGTGACCCCGGACCCGGGTCACGCCGCCAGATCATCGCCTGTTGGATGTCGACAAGCGCGTGGACTACGGTGACCGAACGAGACTCCGTGGTGCCAGCGTGTCAGTGGAGGGCCGCCACGTGCCGAGGGGTGACGTCCTCCGGTGGACAGCCGGTGGACAGACGCCTTTGGACAGGGCAGCACGGGGCAGCACGGAGCAATCCGGTGCACCCGCTCTGATCAGCGGAAACGTCACGAGGCGGCACCACGTAGCACCAGGCAACATGACTGCTCACGGTCTCGTAATGCGTAGGTCTATCCGAATCCCGAAAGCGGCTCAGCTTTGCTCTCCACGCCTTTACAGCAAGGGCGCAACCTCGCGGGTGCGGGGAGCAGACACCACACCTTGGCCCACCGACCCGGACACGGGACCAACTCCGCGGGCGCGGGGAGCAGGTTGCCGATGTCGGCGGGGCAGATCAGGTGGGGGGACCAACCCCGCGGGCGTGGGGACCATAATCCGATCGAGCAGCTGCGGGAATTCCTCCAGGGACCAACCCCGCATGCGCGGGGACCATCCAGCACAACAGGTTCAGTGAAGGTGGGGGCGGGGACCAACCCCGCATGCGCGGGGACCATGAAGGTCCCGGGTGCTCTTGGTGGACACTGGTGGGACCAACCCCGCATGCGCGGGGACCATCGGCCCTACCGGCGGAGGGAAGGAGAGCGGCAGGGACCAACCCCGTATGCGCGGGGACCATCACCGACCACCCCTCAGGCGGCCGTTGGTGCCGGGACCAACCCCGCATGCGCGGGGACCATAGGTCGTGAGCTGCGGTTTCAGGAAGGCGATGAGTTGTTTTTACTTAGTTTCAGCGATTCGGACATAATGGCCTTCGAGTGGGTTGCGGGTCCGGCGAGGCGGCAGTGGTCCGCGGAGCCATTGTGGCCTGGGGTACCGCTCCGGCGCCGCACCGCTGGTACATGTTATGTCGGTGTCCCCAGGCTAATACTGGGCTCACTCTCGATCCTTCACGACGGCACTTGCCGGGATTGAGCTGGCGCCATGGGGGCGTGATGCCTGATTCGGCTTGGCCGCCCGCCGACGGTGGGCCCTCCGCAGCCGGGCTGATGGAGGTGTTGCCTGGGAGCTGTTCCGCCTACCGCAATAAGTGAGCCTTTTCCAAGCTGATGTTGCAGCTCAGGGTGGTGTGGCGGACCCGATGATCGAGGGGTGCGAGGCTCCAGATAGGACAGCTGTCGACCAAGACTCGAAGCCCCGATCGGGAGCCTCGCCGTGCTGTCCTACCCCGCCACGATTCCGTTGTCCAGCCGGACCCTGAACCACCTCGCCGACCGCATCCGCGGCCGCCGCCAGCAGCGCCGGTCCCGCTGGCGGCGCCTCGAGCCCGGTCGCCAAGCCCTGCTCGCCCTGGCCCACCTGCGCAACGGTGACACCTACACCCGCCTTGCGGCCGGCTTCCAGATCGGCGTCGCCACCGCCTGGCGCTACGTTCAGGAAGCCATCTCCCTACTCAGCGCAGCCGCCGACGGGCCTGGACACCGCCATGCGGCGCATCCGGCAGCTGGCGTACGCGATCCTGGACGGCACGCTGATCTCGATCGACCGGGTCGCCGACCAGAAGCCGTACTACTCCGGCAAACACAAACGGCACGGCGTGAACGTGCAGGTCATCGCGGACGCCGCCGGCGGGCTCGTCTGGGCGTCACCGGCATACCCGGCTCGGCGCATGATCTGACCGCCGCCCGGGCCCACGGCATCAATGACGCGCTGACCAGCGAGAAGGTGATGACCTTCGCCGACAAGGGGTACCAAGGCGCCCGCGGAAGCATCCGCACGCCGTTCAAACGACGTCGCTTCAGGCCCAAGCTGTCCCGGCGGCAGAAGGCCGTCAACCGCGCCCACGCGAAGATCCGCGCTCGCGGCGAACGGGCCATCGCTACCCTCAAAACCTGGAGAATCCTGGTCAAGCTGCGCTGCTGCCCGCGCCGAGCCACCGCAATCGTGCAGGCCACCCTCGTCCTGCACCACGTCGAGTCACCGCGTTACGAAGGATGAAACGGCTCACTGGATGCCGGCTCGTCTGCGATCGATGTGCCGGCGCGGTCGCCGGTGCCCGGCAGGTCCTTGGCGAGCCGGCCTGCGAGTGCGCTCACCGGGCATCGACCGGGTGAGGACGCCGAGTGTGAGCAGAGCGAGCGCCGGCAGCACGGCGACGATGATTCCCATCGGCAAGGCGTCGGTGGCGCCACCCGCGCCGGCCAGCGGAGCAAGTGCCCCGCCGATCATGAACTGGCTGAAGCCGAGCAGCGCGGCGGCCGACCCGGCGTGTCCGCCGTGGTCGGCCAGGGCCTGGGCCGCGGCGTTCGGCATGACGAGGCCCACGCTGGAGACCAGGACGAACAGGCCGATCAGGAGCGCGGGCAGGGGTGCCCGTGTCAGTACCGCGGCCAGAACCGTGGTGCCACCGGCTGTCGCGCCCAGCAGACCGGCGAGCAGCAGCACGCGGGCGCCGGCCCGGGCCACCAGCCGGCCGCTGATCTGGGCGGCCGCAATGAGTCCGGCGGCGTTGACGGCGAACACGGCGCTGTACTGCTGCGGTGACAGGCCGTGGATTTCCTGCAGGACGAACGGCGAGCCGGAGATGTAGGCGAACATCGCCGCGAAGACCAGGCCGTTGGCCAGGACGTACCCGGTGAAGACCCGGTCGCTGAGCAGCTGCCCGACGACAGCCAGCAGCGGCTGGCGTGACGCGGAGGACCGGGTCTCCGGCAGTCCTGCGGCGGAGGCCGCCAGCATCACGGCGCCGAGTACGGCCAGGGCCACGAAGATTCCAGGCCAGGCCGTGACGCGCAGTAGCTGGCCGCCGAGGACCGGCGCGAACACCGGCGCCAGGCCGGTGATCAAGGTCAGTGCGGAGAAGAGACGTGCGGTGCGGGTTCCGGAGGTGCGGTCGCGGACCATGGCGTTGGCGATGACGATGCCGAACGCCCCGCCGATGCCCTGGACCAGGCGTAGGCCGACGAAGGTCCGGACGTCGGGCGCCACCGCGCAGAGCGCGCTGGCGATCGTGTAGAGGGCGAGGCCCGCCAGCAACGGACGCCGCCGGCCGTAGGTGTCGCTCAGCGGCCCGGCGATCAGCTGCCCGATGGCCAGCCCGGCCAGGCAGGCGGTGATGGTGAGCTGGGTGGCCGCGGCGCTGGCGCGCAGGTCGCCGGCGAGGTCCGGCAGTCCGGGCAGGTAGCCGTCGATGGACAGTGGTCCCAGGGCCACGAGCGCTGCGAGCAGGACGATGAATCGGGTTTGCCGGCCGGCGGCGTCGTTGCTCATGGCTCAGTACGCCACGGTGATGCGGCGGCGGATCGCGGTGCCGCTCTCGATCGTGTCGGCCAAGGCGATCGCGTAGTCGGCGTACGAGATGCGGCTGTTGCCGTCGTCGTCGGTGAGCAGGGTGTCCCCGGCGCTGCGGTAGGCCCCGGTCCGCTCGCCCGCTCCGATGACTGCGGCGGGCGACACGTACGTCCAGTCGAGGTCGTGCACGCCGCGGTAGAGGTCGAGCGCTTCGGACTGGGCCTCGGCGTTGGCCTTCCACAGCGCGGGGAAGTCCGGGTCGTCCATGACCCGGGCGCCGGTCGGCGTGCGTAGGCTACCGGCACCGCCGATGGTGACCAGGCGGGTGACGCCGGCTCGGCGGAGTCCGTCGATCAGCGCACGGGCGGCACCGACGATCGTGGCGCGGTCGCTTTCCTGGCCGATCCGGGGGCCGACGGCCGAGAGCACGGCGTCGTGGGAGGCGGCGAGGCCGGCGACCGCCGCGGGGTCGGTGACGTCACCGGTGGTCACGGTCAGGGCCTTGTGCTTGAGTCCGTCGATGTGGCCGGCTCGGGTGACCGCGGTGACGGTGTGGCCGCGACGCAGTAGTTCCTCGGTGGTGGGCCGGCCGATGTTGCCGCTGGCACCGAACAGGACGATCTTCATGTGTTGCTCCTTGTTTCTGATGGTCAGAGGACGGGCTGGCCGTCGGCGATGATGGCCGCGGTGATGCCGCGCTCGTCGGCGGCGTGCTGGAAGCGCTGCTCGATGTCGGGTTGTTCGGTGTAGAACGGCGGGTTGTGGAACAGGCCGTAGTGCATGGCGCAGACGGTGCCGGCGCCGAGTGCGACGGCGGCCTCGACGCCCTGCTCGGGGGTCATGGTCGCCGGGACGTTGGCCGCGTAGCCCTCGAAGTGGGCGATGACGCCGTTGACCGGGACGAACGCGACGTCGAACGGGCCGTGGTCGCGGGCGATCTGCCACCAGCTGCCGTGCCACTGGGTGTCGCCGCAGTGGATGACCCGCCGGCCGGTGCCTTCGACGACCCAGGCGACCTGGTCACAGTCGTTGCCGCGCCAGTCCAGCGAGGTCACCGGGGTGACGGTCAGCTTTCCGATGCGGCGTGACTGGCCCAGGTCCTGGGCGACGGGGGTGATGCCCACCTCGTGCAGCGCCGCCGCACTCGGGGTGTGGCAACCGATCGTGCCGGTGGCCGCGATCCGGGCGATCAGGTCGTGGTCGTAGTGGTCGGGGTGCAGGTGGGTGATGAGGGCGTGGGTGCCGGGCGGGGTATCGACCGGGTCGACCGGCCGGTGCGGCGGCCCCATCACCGGCGCCAGCGGAGCGACGTTCTCGAGCGGATCGATCAGCAGGCGGGTGTCGCCGAGACGGATCTCGACGCCGGCCCAGGCCAGCCGACGCACGGAAAGGGTGGGGGTCATGGGCAGCGACGCTAGACCGACGTTGTTGAGAAAGTCAACAAGAGAGTTTTGAATCTCAACACCACGATGTAGGGTGGTGGCATGCGCACCTACGGGCAGTACTGCGGCATCGCGAAAGCACTGGACACCATCGGCGACCGATGGACCCTGCTGATCGTCCGTGAACTGCTCGCCCTGGGTCCTTGCCGGCACACCGACCTGCGCAACGGGCTGCCCGGGATCGCCAGCAACCTGCTGGTCGACCGGCTCCGCGAACTCGAGGAAGCCGGCCTGATCCACCGCGAGGCCGCCCCGCCGCCGGTGGCCACCACCCTGTTCTCCCTCACCGAGCGTGGCCGCGCGCTCGAGCCGGTGCTGCAGGAACTGAGCCGGTGGGGCGTGCCGCTGTTGCGTGAGCCGGGCGGCAACGACACCTTCCGCACCCACTGGCTGGACATGCCCGCCCGGGCACTGACCGACCACCGCCCCGACCAGCCGGCAATCGCCCTGCAACTGCACGCCGACGGCAACGAAGACCTGGTCATCGAAGTCAAGGACGGCTCGGTGCACACACACGCCGGCCGGGTCGACCACCCCACCGCGTCACTGACCGGACCGCCGCACCTGCTGGCCGCCACCCTGCTCGGCGACCTCGATCTGAGCGCCGCAGTACAGCAAGGCCTGCGGCTCAGCGGCGAACACGAGGCAGTAATGCGCATCCTGCCCCGCTGAACGACCGGCCGGTCGCGAGACTGCGACCTCAAGCTCTACCGAGTCTGCGCCGGTCTCAAAAACGGTCCATTGAGCGTTTTCCCACTGGCTTTGGGCAGCTGAGGGCGCGTATCGGGGTAGAGCGCGGGGTCGGGTGAGGCTCCCGGTAAGACAAGCAATCGACCAAGAAAGATGCCCCTCCCGGGAGCCTCGTTGCTGTCCTACCCTGCCGCGATCCCGCTGTCCACCCGATTGCTGAACCACCTCGCCGACCTGATCCGCACCCATCGCCAGCAACGCCGATCACACTGGCGCCGCCTCAAAGCCGGCCGTCAAGCGCTCCTGGCGCTGGCCCACCTTCGCAACGGCGACACGTTCACCCGGCTGGCCGCCGGCTTCCAGATCGGGGTGGCCGCCGCTGGGCCTCGGCCGCGCTGCCGGGCTCGACACACGACCTGACCGCCGCCCGGACCCGTGGCATCATCGACGCGCTGACCAGCGCGACGGTGATGACCTTTGCGGACAAGGCCTATCAAGGCGCCGGCGGCGCCGTGCGTACACCGTTCAAGCGGCACCGCCACCGGCCGAAACTGTCAGCCCGGCAGAAGGCCGTGAACAAGGCCCACGCCCGCATCCGCGCCCGTTACGAACGTGCCGTCGCCACCTTGAAAACGTGGAAGCTGCTGACCAAGCTGCGCTGCAGCCCATCCCGGACGACCACGATCGTGCAGGCCATCCTCGCCCTGCACCACGTTGAGAACCCGACCTACCGAGGTTGAAAAACCCTCAGTGGATGGCTTCCCTTGAGGCCCTCGCTGGCCGGGGACATCCCGGGGACTTTTCGGGGACTTTCAACCCTGTCCCAGGGACCTTCCGTGGACTTTCCGCCGGGTAAGCAGGGAAGGCCCTGACAGCGCTGAAAGTCACGAACGCGCTGGTCAGGGCCTATTTTCCTAGCGCTCGATGATGTCCACTGGGAGCCCGCCGCGGGCCGTCTCCTTGTACTTGACGTTCATGCGACCCCCTGTTCGCGGCAATTTTCTTCCATCCAGGTCTTGATCTCGCTGGGCCAGAACCGCAGTTGTTGGCCCACGCGAAAGCTGGGGATGGCCTGCTTCTCGTGATTGTCGTAAACCCAGGAGGTGGGCTTTCCGAGAAAGTTCGCCAGAGCCGGCACGGTCCACATCCTTTGATCCATCGCTGCTCACCTCCGTAGGTCGGGAGTGCGACAGGATAAGGATGGATTACGGCCGCACCAAACGGCCCGTACAGCGCCACTTGACCTTCATGGGCCCGTCGTCGCAGGCGTCTGTGCGCGAGATGGGCGTGGGCGTCGGGGTGACACACAGTGAAGAATGCCCATCTCGTCCGTCTCGGTGCTGTCCAAGGTTCGGCCTTCAGTGCCAGAAGCCAGCACCGATCCAGCACAACGCCCCCGAACGGACCGGAAGGGGCGGCAGCGGAAGTCAGCACGAACTCAGCACGGTCCGGCTCGGGCTCGTTCGGGGCGAACGAGCCCGAGCCGTTGACCTGCATGTTTGTCATCGTCTCCGGCGTCTGCTACCTGCCCGCCTCCCAGTTCGAGAACATCTGGCTGCGGACGAAGCGCAAGAACGCCGAAGGCAAGGTCGTCGGCGGAACCGGCGGCGTCTGCTACCTGTGCTTCCCGGCCAGGCCGGCACCGACTCAGCGCCGGGTACTCGCGGAGCTGGGAATCCGCTGAGTAGGGGCACCCGTAGGTGGCCTCGCGCCGACGGTGCTGATGCCCTGACGGCAGGCAGCGCTCACTGCCGTCGAGAGTGAGGCGGCCGTACCGGTCCACCGTGATCTTGATCGAGCTGTGGCCCATCCAGCGCGAGACCTCGTGGGTCCGAATGGGCAGCCGTTCGGCAAGCGGCTCCAGGGTGGCGGGCGCCGGTATATCGCGCCATTCGCCCTCTTTCCGATGCTTCAAGGGGGCGCAGAGGGCAACGTACTTACCTGAAGAATTCTTGATGCGCACAACCTGTCGCCGGCAACGCAACGTGCCGTCGAAGATGTCCTCTGGAAAGACTCCCAGTGACTCTCCGATACGCAATCCACAGCACGCCATGAGCCACACAGCAGGCTCCAGGCGTGGACCAATCTCCTTGGCCAGGGCTGAGATCTCATCGAAGCTGGGAAGTGCCCTCTCATCCACTTGCATGATGGAGTTGGCAGGCTTCTCAGCCTGTTTGACCGGATTCTCGCGGATCCTCTTGTGGCGAACCGCGTGAGAGAACATGCCCGACAGAGCAATGCGGCGGGAATCTATCGTGTTGGGCATCGCGCCCTGTCGGCGCCAGAGCGCGTACAGCTCCTCCACGTCGGCCGCAGTGACCTGGGAGATGGTCTTCTTCCCCAGCTGCGGGAGGACGTGTAGACGCATGATGCGCTCGTAGGACTCCTCCGTGCCGGCCGCCATGGGCTTCAGAGCGAGCCAGTCGGCCGAATAGCGCCGCACCGGCACCGTGCCGGCAGAAGGATCGACGTAGCTGTTCTCCCGCTTGTCGTTCTCCATCTTGGTGGCGAAGTTCACCGCGTCCTTCTTGCGGTCGAAAGACTTCTCACGCTGCCGAGCGCTACGCCCACCGGGCTCCCGGTACCGTACGAGCCATCGCCTGCCGGGCGCACCAACGCCTTTATCTACTACCGTCGCCAAATCTCGCGCCAATCCGTCCGAGCGTCATCGACGGGTCTTCCCGCCAGGGTGTGTTGTTGTAGCTCGGAATTCCGGCCGCGCCAAATGAGGGCTTGGGTTGATGATTTGGCTACGCGGCAACTTGGGGGAGGGTCTTGAGTTGGGTCATTGAGGATGGGGCTCCGAAGCGTGCCGTTGAGGCGCTCTGCAGCGTCCGTGCGGCCGCAGGGTTGGGGCGGTGGTGGTTGGGGGGACGGGTAATGCACGGAAAGGAGTGCAATGATCACGGGATGTCACAGGTGGACGCGCGGAGAGAAGTTCGCGGTCGGCGCGAGCATTGCTCGGCTTCCCATGTCCGGCCCGGTCAACTGACGACGTGGCTGGGACTCCTCACGAAAGGCCCTGGGTATGCTGCAGACGTCAGAGGTCGAGCTGTACCCGGCGTACAGGCCGACTCGTCCGCCGCCACCTGCGACTCTTCCCCGGGAAGGGCCTCTGACCTGCGTCGGAAGCCCTTTCCGGTCTGTCACGGGCTTGCCGTCTTACGCGGCGGAAAGTCCCTTGGAAGTCCCTCGGACAGCACTGAAAGTCCCTGAAAAGTCCCCGGAACTCCCTCGGACACCCGGGCTGCTCACCGCTGGGCCTACCAGTCGACTGTCGTCCTTCGGCACCCCAAGGGGTAGATCGTCTGTCGAGCAGCCAGGTGACTGGCTCAACGCACCCCGATCGGCTGAGACACGAACCACCGCTATGCCGACGGCAACGGCCGCTGTTCACAAGCGGTCCGTGAGATCGGGGCCCCGTCCGTCGATGACATCGGGCATTTCGATGCCGTGGCCTTCAGCGCGTCCGAAGTAGGTTGCGTCGCCCGCCACCGCCGTCGTCCCGAGAAGCGCATCGAGTTCCCCGAGAGCCGCAGCGAGCCTGGGTGCATTGCGCTTGTAGATTTCCGGGTGCGGAAAACCTCTGAAGTCGAAATGGCCCCAGATGTCATGGAAAACCGCCACGTCGGTCGTGAGCTGGTGCTCATCCGGATCGACGCTCAACACTGCAAGATCCTGCTCGTGCCGCTCCTCGCCCTGCGCGTCGAACCACGTTCCGCGTCCGGACGCACTGAGGTTTCCGACCTGGGCATCCGGGTGGCCCGAAGGCTGGCTTCGCTCAATTCGCTGGGTGAGGTCGGCGGGGTCGAACATCCCCATCAGTGGGAGCGTCGTCTCGATGCCGATGCCGATGCCGATGCCGATGCCGCCGTAGACGAACCAGAGCCATTCCACCTGGCTCGGCTCCAAGAGGCCGTGATCCCGCAGCAACGCGGACATGCGCGCCGCCGTCCTGAGCGCGGACTCCAGACCGGGCTCCACCTCGTCATTCAGGTCCCAGATCCACAAGCCGCACTCTCCCGGCGCGCGCATCAGCATGGCCATCGAACTTCCTGTTTCAGCCCGGTGAGCCCCCCGAAGTGGGGCTCACCGAACTTGCCCTGGGTGTAGTGCCGAGTGCGGAGGACTGTGGCGAGCGCTCTGTGGATCTCCTGCATTGCCCTGTCGTGAACTCCGGGGCGTGGCCCTACTGCGGTGTGCGGTACGGAGGAAGTACCCGTACCTGCCCACCCCGCTCAGCGATCCATGCCTCGAGTTCGGTGCCGGCCAGTTCTCGGGACGATTCGCCACTGAAGACGGTGACCGGCCCGAAAACGGTGCCTGTCAAGCCACGCATCACCGTGGAGTCGTCGGCCTTGATCTCGAAGATGTTCTCGTCAAGGACGGCATCGGTCAGGTCCGCCCCCCTCATGTCGGTGTCGATCAGCGAAGCACCGAGGAACCTCGTTGTGCGGAAGCTCGCTCCCGACGCGTCGGTACCGTACAGCGAAGCCCCGACCATGTCCGTCCCGTTGAGCCGCGCCGTTCGGAGCACGGCCTCGTCCAGGTTCGCCTTGACGAGATCCGCTCCGGTCAGATCCGCCCCGGTCAGATCCGCCGACTGAAGGTCGGCCCGGTAGAAGGACGCGCCGACAAGTCGCACGCCCACGAGAACCGCATCGGTGAACCACGCGTTCGAGAAGTCCCCACCCGAGAGGTCGGCGCCCCGGAAGTCGCGCTCCATGCCATTGAGGTTATATTCCTCCGAGGCGAGCCATTCCTGCAGTTGCCGCGTGGCTTCCGGATCGGCCGGGAGCGCAGTCGGCTTCCAGTTCTTACGGGTACCAGATGACACGATCTCCCCAACCACGGCTTTCAACGACATCCTTGATGCTGTCGATTGCCGCTTGATTTGCGTTCCGAGCGTCGATAATAACTATACGTCCACGTTTTTCGATCTGCTTCGCCAGCTGCTTGTTGACCCAAGCCTCGTTATTGGCCGGGTCGTACGCACCCTTGAACGGCTGAGACTTGTCACGCACGTTGTTGAAGGGGGGATAGTCGGAGTGGACGCCCTTGATGTCATAGTACTCGCCGGTGGATTCGGAATAGAATTCACCCTTGTCGGCCAGCTCCGGGCGACGGATGTCCGCCGGGAGGCGGCCACTCTCCCGTAGATCGAGGCCGACTCGAGCCTCATCCATCGATTTGTCGTCGATCTGATTCTTGTGATCAGGATCATGCTTCAGGTGACAGAATTCCTCTGGAGCCCGATTTTCGACTTCATCGAGGTGGCCCCAGTGCGCCGCTCTTTCCTCCGCCGTCAACGCCGGAATCGGCTCGTTCGCACGCTCGCCGGGCTCGCCGACTCGGTCGGACCAGTCGGAGGGGGCGTGGCTGCCGCCGTCCGGCCCGTCCCCAGAGCTACCTTCGGTACCACGGCCGTCGTGGTCACCACCGCTTGCTCCGTCGTGTGCAGGCGCGTCAGGTTCGCTGCCAGGGTTGTCGGTTGATGGGCCGTGGTTTCCGCCTGTGCTGTGCCCGTCGCCGTGACCGCCGGAGGAGCCATCGCCGTGGTGGGGACGCTAGAACCCTGACGCTAGCGTCAAGGTCAAGCCGGCGAGTATGCCGAGCGGCCACTCCCGGGGTGGGAACGGCCGCCGACGGGGACGGGAGCAATGAGGAGGCCCTCGCCGATGGCCGACGTGGCAGGAAGCGCCCGTAGCCACCTGCCGCCTACCAGGTCGTCGTGCTGTCCCTCGGCCGAGGGGCCGGTCCCCCTCCCCTCCGGAGAGGGCACCCCGGATTCTGGTCCGCAGTGAGGGACGGATCCCACGCCGCTGCGGAGCCGGCAGACGGGCGCGAGAGCCGGTGGTCGCAGACCGCACGCTGATCACTGCAGGATCCAGCCAGGAGATCGCTATATCGCCAATTGCCACTGACTTCCCCATAACGCCGCAGTGCCAGGGCTACACATGAGGCTGGCATGAACGCGCGGTCCTGCGGCGCGGTGAGGCTGTGCTCGGGGGAGGTCTGGACGCTTGCTCACGATCAAACGTAGTCGTACTGCTCGCTGTCATCGTCGTCCCGCGGCTGCGTCGCCGGACCGAGGCCAGGAGCCGGGCCGACGAGAAGCCGACCGTGGTCATCGTGCCGGCGCTGGGTGTGCTGATCGCCCCGACGCCCGCGGGGCACGGAATCCTGGACTTCCGCACCCAACTGGTCAACGGCGTTACGCGCGCCGGACTGTGAACCGACGTCCGGCCGGCTCCGAGACCTCGCCGGCCCCGAACCGCACGACCGCATAGGGGGACCCTTGGCCGCACCAGCACGACGACGTCGTCCTGCCCGCACCCGCCGGCCCGCAAGGAAACCGCGCCGCCGGACCGTCCGACGGCGTGCACGTCAGGCGTCCACCAACCGCGTCATCGCCGCCGCCTTCGTCCTGGCGCTCGTCATCGCGGCCTTCCGGGAATACCCGGTCATCAGCAGTCTCGTGACCGCTCTGGCCCTGGCCGCGACCACGGTCTACTTCCTCGCCGGCACTGGGCGCCTGCGCCTCCTCGCGCGTCCCGCTGGCGGCCGAGCGGACGTCACCCACAGCATCGCCGCCTACCAGCACCTGACCGGCCCGCAGTTCGAGCACGCCATCGCCGACCTCGCACGCCGCGACCCCGCAGTCCGCACTGCCACCGTCTCCGGGGGCAGCAACGACCGCGCTCTCGACGTCCTCGTCCAGCTCGCCGACGGCCGCCGCGTCGCCGTCCAGTGCAAGCGCCATGCCCCGAAGAACAGGGTCGGGGCCCCCGTCATCTACGCCGTCAACGGCACCTACCGCGCCTACCACCGCTGCGACCAGGCCGTCATCGTCACCACCAGCTCGTTCACCCCCGACGCGCAACGCGCCAACGCAGAACTCGATCACCCGCTGCGCCTCATCGACGGCCGCGCACTCGCCCGGTGGGTCTGCGGGGGCCGCCCGCCCTGGGGCGCCTGACCCCCATGGGCACGGCGCAGGGCGGCTTCGTCGCGTACGCACCAGACGGGCAGCGGGGTCTCGCAGGTCAGTACACCACCGCGGTGGTCAGCCTGCTCGCCGCGCGGGCACCGGGCCTGCTGAAGGTCTTGCGGGAGAGCGATCCGGAATTCGTGCTGCTGGACGGCACCCTCGCGGAGTGCGACCGCGTCGGCGACAGCCGCGCCGACTACTCCGCCAGGCACCGCCAGCACGGCGTGAACGTCCAGGTCGTCACCGACCCGGGCGGGCACGTTCGGTGGATCTCACCGGCGCTCCCGCGCCGGACCCACGAGCTGACCGCCGCCCACACGCACCGCATCATCCACGGAAAACCGGGGATCTGATTCAGGCGACGAGAGGGTGCTGCGGTGGCCTGCTGGGAAGCTCACCTCGTGTATGCGGTCCGAGCCGGACAATCTGATGCAGAGATAGTAAAAGGTGCCCCTGGGCTACCGGGGCGATGCGAGTGTCGACGCCATAACCGATGCAGGAAAAGGTGGACCTTCTCGGGGCCAGGTGCCCCCGGGGGCGGGGTGCCGGCAACAACGGCCCCGTGGACACCGTTTCGGCGCTCAGTTCCTGAACAACGAAGCCTTTGGTGAGGATGGGCACATGGGGGCGGCACTTCACACGTGGTGGAGATGGTTGGCGCTGACGGTGGTGGCCGTGGGGGTGGCGGTCACCATAGCTGTTCGGGCGGGAACCGGGGAGGTGGACCCAGGCGGGTTGGCGGTCGGGCTGGTCAGCCTGATGCTGGCGATGGTGGGCCTGCACCAGGCGACGCGCTCCCAGGCCTGGCAGGACACCGACACCGCCGGACTCGCCGACCGCCTCTCCGTCGACATCAGGAAGCGCGAGGAGGAAGCCCGCCGGAGACTCCTCGGCGGCAGCGACCGCACCATCAACGTCGAGTTCACCTTCCTGCCCTCCCCTGCCCACCACGCCACAGGCGCAGCACCCCACGGCACGTTGGAGGAAGCCGCTGCCTACTACCGTGCTCTACAGCCCGGCCGCCTCGTTATCACCGGCGCGCCCGGAGCCGGCAAGACCGTACTTGCCCTCCATCTCATGCTGCTTCTCCTCGCCGACCGGGCGCCGGGCGGTCCCGTTCCGGTACGCCTGTCGTTATCCACCTTCGACCCCAGCCGGAATACGCTCGAGGCGTGGCTCGCCGAGCATCTCGCCCGTACCCACCGGTTGCGCCCCACCGCAGCAGCCGCCCTCGTCGCCGCCCGACTGGTCCTCCCTGTGCTTGACGGGCTCGACGAAATGGATGCCAGTGAGACTCCCGGGCACGGCTCCCGCGCTGCAGCCGCATTGGAGGCGATGAACACCTACCTCCACGGCACCACCAAGGGCCAGCTTGTCCTCACCTGCCGCAGCACCTCCTATGCCGCTCTGGGAGAGGCGGATCTGTGGGCGCAGGACGCCTCCCGTATCGACATCGCCCCCGTCAGCCTGGCGGCGACCGAGGCGTTCGTCACCGCCCGCGCCTGCAACCCGGACCGCTGGGTCCCCGTCCTGAACAGACTCCGCGCCGCCCCGGCCAGTCCACTGGCTCGGGGCCTCTCCACACCCTGGCGGCTGACCGTAGCCCTCGCCGTCTACGACGAACGCCACCCCGACGGGAGCTGGGTCCGTGATCCCGCGGACCTCCTCAAGCCCACCCTGCAGACCCCCGAGCAGGTCCGAGACCACCTGCTGAATCTGTACATCCTGACGGCTTCCTCGACGGGCGGCACGACAGCGCCCTACAACCGGCTGCAGGTACGCACCTGGCTGACAGTCCTCGCCCGCTACCTGCACACCAACACCACCAGCGCCGGCGAAGTGGCCGGACGGCGTCTATCAGGCACCGACCTCGTACTCCATGAACTGTGGCCGCTCACCGGCCACCGCCGCGCCCGCACCGTCCACGTCCTGCTGACCATCGCGGTGTGGGCCACCGCTGACCTGCCTGCCGCCCTGCTCGATAGCTGGCACGTGTACGCCAGGAACGTGACACTCATGGTGGTGGGCAGTCTTCTCGTAGCAATCCCTCCCTGGCCCATTCCGTCTCGACTGGAACGAGTAACTGCCAGAACCCCTGTTGGAAGACGCCAGTTCGTGAACGGGCTTGTGGGTGGGCTCTTCTGGGGAGCGCTCATCGTCGTGGTCGACATGGGGAATGTGATCGGGCCGGTGATCGGGCTCGTATACGGATCGGTGGTGGGGGTCGCTGGTGGAGCGATGGTCGGAGCCGGGCTGGCCGGCGTGCTCTCGGACACACCCGAAGTGCGCAGGTCACACGGAAACGCGTCGCCGCGCGGCATGGTGCGGGACGACCTGGTGACCGGGTTGGCGACCGGCCTCGTGGTCGGGCTCGGCTTCGTCCCTTTCTATTGGTTCGCCCTGGGCCCCGTTTTCGCGCTCGGGGCAGTATTCATCTACATGCTTCTGTTCGGTTTCGGCGGCGGGCGTGTGCTCGCAATCCTCTACAACCGCCTGTTCAGATGCGGTTACCGGGGCGCGCTCGACTCGCTGTTCAGGCCCTGGCGTGCGTTCGGACCCCTGTTCAGGACCGGCGCCGGCCCAGCCCTCGGCGCCGCAGGTGTCCGCTACATAGCCTTCCTCCTCTGCACCCGCCCCTGGTGGTCCAACCAGCCACTGCCCTGGCGCCTCGGCCGTTTCCTCGACTGGTGCTGCGACGTGGGTCTGACGCGCACCGCCGGGATCGCCTACCAGTTCCGCCACCGCGAGCTGCAAGACTTCCTCACCCGCGACCACATCCACCACGACCCGCCGAACCACCCCACGTCTGCACAAATGCCACGCCCCTGAGCTTGCCCTACGACGGATACCGGGACACGGCGCTCGGTCGTGCTCACGATTCCTCCAGGCTGCTTGTTGCCGTGGTCAGACGAGGTCGGCGGAGCTGATGTCCTCCCGTCCGTCTGCGGCTCTGGGGCGTGACGCATCAATCGCCCAGCGTGAATTGGGTGTGTCCTGTCCGCCCCCTGTACGTCCCTTGGCTCACCGCTAACCAGCGCTCCGCGAATCTGGAGTCACTCCCGCCGCAGAGGAAGCGAGCGGAGTAACCCACCCCCACCGCACTGGAGTTGCGATGTCCCGTCACACCCGCATACGCACCGCCCTCGTCACCGCCGGCGTCCTCGTCACCACTGCCGTGGGGACCGTGGGAGTCAGCGCGGCCACCTCCGGCGGCGACGCCAAGGCGTACGCCCAGCCTGCCAAGCCCGCCAAGGAGCAGATCGCCGCGCTCTTCGACGGATGGAACGAGGCCCTGCAGTCCAACGACCCGGAGAAGATCGCCGCGTGGTACGCGGAGGACGCGGTGCTCCTGCCCACCGCTTCCCCGGAGATCCGCACCGACCGTGCCGGGATCGTCGACTACTTCGAGCACTTCATGGAGGGCAAGCCGAAGGGCGAGAAGGTCCGCAGCGTCATCAACGTCCTCGACGAGAACTCGGCGATCGACGCAGGCATCTACAAGTTCCACCTCACGGACGCGAAGACCGGTAAGTGCCGCACTGTCGAGGCCCGCTACACGTACGAGTACGAGAAGCGGGATGGCAAGTGGTTGATCGTCAACCACCACTCCTCTGTGCTGCCGCCCGCAAGCTGATCGCCAAGCACAGCCCGCCCCCGGGCGCGTCCCGCAGGCTCACGGTTCCGCCGTCGTCCGTCACCAGTTGTTTGATCACGGCGAGACCGAGGCCGGAGCCGACGCGCCCGGTGAGGCCCCGGCCGCGCCAGAAGCGGTCGAAGGCGCGGGACTTCTCGGCATCGGACATGCCGGGGCCCTCGTCCAGCACCAACAGCTCCACCTCGATGCCCCGGCGCTCGACCCGCACGGTGATCGTCCCGCCGTCCGGTGAGACCTCCAGGGCGTTGGAGAACACGTTGTCCAGGACCTGGTCCAGGTGGCCAGGGCTGACCAACACCAGCAGCCGGTCGTCGGCATCCCCCTTGAGCGCGATGGTGACTCCGCGTTCGTCGGCGGCCGGCCGCCATACCGAGAAGCGCTCCTCGATCACGTCCCGGAGCGAGAGCGGCTCCACCGCCGTCACCTTCGCCTCCGCCCGCGCCAGCACCAGCAGGCCGTTGACCAGGCGGCTCATCCGGACCACCTCGGCCGTCGCCTGCTCCACGTCCTCCTTGACGAACTCGTCGTCCACGCCGTCCGCGATGTTGTCCAGCGAGAGCCGCAGCGCTGTCAGAGGGGTCCTGAGCTGATGGGACGCGTCTGCCACGAAGATGCGCTGTGCGCCGATCAGGGTGTCGAGACGTTCCGCGCCCTGGTTGAGCGTGCGCGCCAGGGTTTGTGTCTCCCGAGGGCCGGTCACAGGGGAACGGGCGGTCAGGTCGCCGTCGCTGAACTTGCTGGCCATGTCGTTGAGCTGGCGCAGGGGACGGGTCAGCCGGCGGGCGGCGATCACGCCGATACCGGCCGCCGTCGCCAGGACGATGGCGGCCAGCGCCGCCCGGAAGCCCCAGATCGTCCACAGCCGGTGAGTGAGGTTGCTGGTCGAGTACACGATGCGCACGGCGCCCACGACCGCGCCCTTGTCGTTGTCGCCGCCCGCCGCGCGCTCATGTGCGGGGACGGTGATCACCAGCTGCGGCCCCCAGATGAAGGAGGAGCCCCAGTCGGTCGTGGCGGCGCCGTCCTCCAGGGCCTTGGTCAGTGCCGCGTCCCGTTCCGGCCGGGGCAGATCCGCCGCGCACTTCCTGGGGGCGGCCACCTGGACCTCGCCGGGCGTCTCGTCACCGTACGCCTTGGCCATCTCCTCCAGCGCCTGGCACGAGGCGTCGTTGCCGTTGCCCAGCAGCAGCGCCATGGTGGTGGCCTCACGGTGGACGGACAGCCGGGTGTCGTCCCGCAGCTGGGCGGTGAGCGTGAAGGCCACCGGGACGGTGAACAGGGCGACGGCGACCGCTACGAGCAGTACGTAGCTGCGGACGAGCTGGCGGATCATGAGGAGTTGCCGCCGTCCTTGCCGCCGTCCTTGCCGCCGTCCTTGCCGCCGTGCTCATCGACGATGAGCCGGAAGCCGACCCCCCGTACCGCCTCGACCGTGATCGCCCCCACCAGCTTCCGGCGTATCGCGGCCACATGAACGTCGAGCGTCTTCGTCGGCCCGAACCAATTGGCGTCCCAGACTGCCTCCATGATCTGTTCGCGCGACATCAGCGCGCCCGGCTCCTCGGTGAGGAAGGCGAGCAGGTCGTACTCCTTGGGCGCGAGCGAGACCTCCGCGCCGTCCAGTCGTACGCGCGCGGCCTTGCGGTCGATGGTCAGGCGCGGCCCATAGCGGTCGGGGCCGGCCGCCGGGCCGCCGGGGGTGCGCAGCTGCGTCCGCCGCATCACCGCCCTTATACGCGCGATGACCTCCCGCACGCCGAAGGGCTTGGAGACATAGTCGTCGGCACCCAGCTCCAGGCCGACCACCCGGTCCGTCTCGTCGCTCCGCGCACTGATCACGATGATCGGTACGTCACCGCGGTCGCGGAGGGCCTTGCAGACGTCGAGGCCGTCGGTGTCGGGCAGGCCGAGGTCGAGGAGTACGACGTCGTACGGTCCCTCGTAGGCCAGTGCCGCCCCGCCCGTACCGACCCACTCCACCTCGAAGCCGTACCGCTGCAGGCCGCGTCGGAGCGACTGGGCGACCGGCTCGTCGTCTTCCACCAGAAGTACGTGCACGAATCGAACCCTAACCTCCGCGTTTTGGCCAGTGGCTTGATATGCGCGGTCAGGTACAACCTGCCGAAAACCTGGCCTGCCAGGTCACGGTGAGCTACGGCGGCACCGCACCGGACGCCAAGAGGTATGACCAGCTCGCCATCAGGCAGGCGAGGCTTCCCCGTGCGTGCAGGGGCGGCTTCTTGGCGGCCGGGGGGCGCGTCGTATGAGCGCACCCGAGCAGTCGGCACCGCCCGCTTCCTTCCCCTCGATGGCTTCGCCGCTTGCTGCATGCCCGCATGTCCGCCCGTACTGGGCGGGCGCCCACGGCCCCGGAGCCCAGAAGCCTTACGCCCCGCTGGTCGAGGCCCGGACCCGGTCCGGCCGCCTGGCGGTGTGCAAGGTGGCCCTCCGGTCGCGGGAGCGGCCGGCCGTCCTGCGTCGTACTGGCGCAGAGCACTTCTGCGGCTGCCGTATTCCTGGCGACTGCATCGCTACCGGGTTCGAGGCTGCGGTTTTGTCAGGGGGAGTCACCAATTTGTCAGGGGGAGTCACCAAGTTCGGCCGCTGGACCTGGGCACCCTGCCCGGTGCGTCAACTCCGCTGATCTCCTCATCGACACTCACGTACAGTGCGCAGGCAGCAGCTGGTGGCACTCGCGTGCATGGGTGGAAACGAGGTCAGCATTCGATGCAGTTAGCTGTCAAACATCCCGATATGCCAGAAGGTGCACGTTTGGCCGCCTACAGCACTGTCTCCACGTCTCTCGCCCTTCGAAGTGATCGCCAACTGAGCGAGCTGGTGGACGCCGCCGTGCCGCTTGGCTCTGGTATTGGCGGGAGATCTGTGCTGCTGGAGGTTGACGGTAAGCCGGTCTTCGTGAAGCGGGTGCCGCTCACGGAGAGGGAGCGGCTGCCGGAGCATGCACGTTCCACGGCCAACCTGTTCGGGATTCCCACCTTCTGCCAGTACGGCGTCGGTGGGGGGCCTGGTTTCGGGGCATGGCGGGAGCTCGCTGTGCACACCATGACGACGAACTGGGTGCTCGGAGGGCAGTACCAAGGGTTCCCGATGATGTACCACTGGCGCGTGCTGCCGGACACGGCCGCTCTTCCCGAGGAGCTCGCGGACGTGGAGCGGGTTGTGGCCTATTGGGGAGGCAGCTCGGAGGTACGCCGTCGTATCGAGGCCCTTCAGCAGTCCACCGCGAGCCTCGCGCTGTTCCTGGAGTACATCCCTCAGACGCTCGACGAGTGGCTCGCCAAGCAAGTACAGGCTGATGAAGAGTCTGCCGACCGGGCTTGTTCCCTGGTGGAGGGCGGGCTGGAGGCCGGCACGTCCTTCATGAACGCTCGTGGGCTGCTCCACTTCGACGCCCATTTTCAGAACATCCTGACCGACGGCCAACGCCTCTACTTCGCCGACTACGGCCTCGCCATCTCCTCCCAATTCGACCTGTCACCGTCCGAGACCAGTTTCTTCGAACTGCACAGGACCTACGATCGCTGCTACACGCGTAGCTGGCTGGTGAACAGACTGATCACGAACCTGTACGGATACGAGCGCAAAGAACGCGAGGCACTTATCCGCGCATGCGCAGAAGGGGAGAACCCGCCGGACGGACCGCAAAAGGCCAGGGCGATCCTCTCCCGCCATGCACCGCTCGCCGCAGTGATGACGGACTTCTACGTCACGATCCAGGATAAGAACAGGGAGACTCCGTACCCGGTGCAGGAACTCCGCCGGGCCCTCCAAGCGGACAGGTCACAGCGCGGCTGAGCAGGCACTCAGGAGTGCTGGTGCAGATCACTTATGCCAATGCCGCTTTCTCCGCTTGTGGTTGAGGTCCTCAGCTCGCGCCGCGATGGAGCTGCTCCAGTCCTTCTTCGCCCGGTGCACCCAGCGGACGGCAGTGTTGATGTGCAGGTCGAAGAGGCCAGCGACTACGGCTGCGGGTAGGTCGAGAGCCAGTGTGATGCGGGCGGTGTTGCGGACCTCCGTGATCTTGATGTCGTGCTGGCGAGTTCGCCGCCGGCGCCTGCCGCGAACCGCCATCAGTACAGCGCTGCCTAGCGGGGTGTCGACGTCCTACGTCTACCGGATCATGTCGGGGGAGCGGACACCCACCTGGCAGGTCACCGCTACCGCGAGGCCTCCCGACAGCAACAACCGTCTGACCAGACCGAGGCGACTTCGCGGCGGCTAGGGAGGCACCTTTAGCGGGTGTCAGACGCCCTTCACCTCACCCTTGATGAGCCCCCTACCGTCAGCCCAGATGTGGTGACCGCAGCTCCACTCCGCGATCCCGGTGATGTCGTCGGTCCACGTTGTCTCCGCGGGCGCGGGGAGCAGTCCGCTTACCACGACGGGGCAGCTGAAGGCGTTCGCTGCTCCCCGCGCCCATGGGGATAGGCCCGTGACCCCAGCGAGAGGCAGGGGAGGTCCTTGTGGCCAACTGACTGAAGCCCGCGTGCGCGGCGGCGCCCTGGCGAACCCGTCTGCGCCAGTGCCTGGGCGGTACCCCGCACCACGCGTCATAGACTCTTCGCCATGGGAATCGGGCTTGCGATTGTGTACATAGCGGTGGGCGCCACCGTGCTGTTCGACGTCGGCGGTCTGATTCGCCGCAGGTGCGACCGAGTACAGAAGAAGGCGGCTGACCGGCACCGCGAAACGCTCTGGGCGAACGGGCGCCTCGAGACGCCCTACGTACCAGTGCCCTTTGCCCGGGCGGGGTTCCTCCGTGCTCTGGGGCTTCCCATCGCCCTCGTGGGTGGCCTACTCCTCCTCCTGCATCTCGACTGACCATCCGTCGATACAGGCGAGGGGCACAATGGGCCAACGGCTCGGTAATTGCGATCGCCTTCGCCCTCTATCCGAGCGTCACCCGGGCCAAGGCCGAGAACCACTTGTGGTTGCCGACGGCCGCCCTGGAAGACGACGCCACCCGGGCCCGGCCGGCGCGCCCCGCAGCGAGCGCGAGCAGCTGGAGCACGCCATCACGGCCTACGCCGAGCTGCTGGGTCAGGACCGCCCCGCGGGCATGGTCTCCGACCCACTGCGCCCCGTACCCGCACCCGTACGGTCGCCGGAGCCCCGGGCAGCGGCCCCCTCTCGCAGCGTTGCAGGGAAGTACGACGCCGCCGGCCTCTCGTCGAGCTCGTTGCCCTGGACCAGGCCGAGGAGACCGACCTGCTCGCCGCCCAGCTGGTGGGCCGACTCCTGCGCGATGAGTTGCTCCACGACGAGGGCCGTCTCCTTGGCGCAGTTTGGCGGAAGGGCGTCACACCATATTGGGGTCAGCGGCGGATTTGGATGGTGACCTTGATGGCCGTTCCGCCGACGATCGCCGCACCGAGTGCTGCGACGGGCCCGACGAGGTCGGTATGTCCGGTAAGGATCAGGAGTACTTCCGCGAGCGCGGTGAGCAGTGCCGCCATGGCCAGCAGCCAGCGGATACTGCTGGTGATGAAGCGGGTGGGGTTCGGGGAGCCATCGGGGGAGGCGGCGAACATCTGATTCTCCTTGCTGAGATGGGTCGTTGGCCGGTTGGCACGTCTGACGATGCACCTGCGGGGGAGGTCTTAGAAGCGGTTGGATGTTGTGCAGGCGACAACGTGGGGTTGTCCCGGGACAACTGTGGCGGCGTGATGAGTGTGAAGAGGGCGGGTCGGCCGTGGGCTCCGGCGCGGGGCAACTGCGCGGAGATGAACCGTCTCGTGGAGACGGTCCGCTCCTGGCTGGATGACGCTTCCGTGACAGTGACGGGATTTCACCACCGGCTGACCGATGACCACTTCCATGACCAGCACGTGCCGCCGCTACGGAAGCTGCGCGACCTGCTCTCCGGCGCGGACCTGCCGTGGGAGCTCGTCGAAGCGGCAGCCGATGTCTGTTTCCCCGGTGAGTCTGCGACGCAGACGGAAGCCCGCCTGGCTCCGCTTAGGGAGTTATGGGAGATCGCCCAGACCGCACCCACGGCGGCGGTGAGCAGTGTGCTGCCGTCGGTGGCCCGCGAGCTGCTGGAGGCCAAGGACAGAACGATCGCCGCCTACCAGGAGATCGACCGGGCCCGCCAGGCATTCCAGGCCAGCGAGCACGGACGCCTTCAAGCGCTGCAGATGGCCACCATGGTGTTCGTTCTGCTGGGCCAGGCCCAGGCCACGATTGCGGATCTGAAGCGGCAGGTCGACGGCTTGCAGGTCGCTGTACCCCCGGCCCCCGCGCAACTCGCTGCCGTTGAACAGCACCTGGAACGGGCGGTCGTTCAAGAACACGATCTACGCAGTGAGCTTGGGCGGGCCGAGCACGAGCGTGACACCGCTCAGCAGGTTGCAGATCATGCCGCGCGACGCATTCAGCAGCTGGAGCGGGAGCTCACCCAGTTCCGGACGGAAGCCGGCCCGCCGTACGAAGCGCCTGCGGCCCTTGACGCACTCCCGGTCGTGCGCGAGGTGGACATGCACGCAGGCAACGCAGCCGTCGATCAGATCGAGCAAGCGCTGGGAAAAATTCGTTCCGTGCTCGATCACGAGCACGAGGCAGTGCAGGAAGCCGCTGACTCGGTGGGCTGGCGACCCGCCTCGGACGACGGCGTAGTGGTGGCGGGGGAGGTTCTCGCCAGGGGAGAGGGGTTGTCCCGAACTACTACGGACAACCCCTCAGGCGAGACGGCAGTCGCCGTCGAGCACTCCGGGCAGGCAGGCGCCGACCGTGTTCGCTACGTCGGGGCGGCGACGCGGCGGATTGCCCGCGGCATCGACCATGACGAGATCGTGCTCGGTCTGTGCCGGGCGACGGTCCCCACGTTCGCCGACGCGATCCTGGTGTACCTGCGCGACCCACTGCCGGTGGGCGACGAACGCCCGACCGGCCCCATAGTGCTGCGGCTGCGCCGTACGGACCGCATCCCGGAGGAGCCGGTCACCAACAGCGCCCGGCTGCCCACGCAGCCGGGTCCGGGCCCGGAGATGGTCGTCAGGGCAGAGGTGTGGCCCGGCGGTCCGTTGGCGGAGGTGCTGCGGGGCGTGCGCCCGCAGTTCGGGGACAGGCAGGCGGTTCGGTCAGCGCTGGCGGAACTGCTGGGCCCGAACATCCGGCTGCCGGACGGCCACCGGGTGATTTTGGCGCCGATGCGCGGACGCCGTCGAGTGATCGGCACTGCGGTCTATGTGCGGCGGGCAGACCGTCCGGCATTCGAGCCGGACGACCTGCTGGTGGGGGCACAGCTGGCGACGCACACCGCGCTGAGTGTGGAAAAGGCGGCCTTGGGCGGTCGTGAGGCGGTCGCTGTGGACTTACTGCAGCGAATGATGCTGCCGCACTCGCTGCCGCAGCCGACCGGTGTCCAGCTGGCCAGCCGCTATCTGCCGGCCGCCGAGACGGCTCGGGTGGGCGGCGACTGGTACGACGCGTTCCCTTTGCCACAGGGCCGGGTGGCGCTCGCCATCGGTGATGTGATGGGGCGCTCGATGACTGCGGCTGCGGTCATGGGACAACTTCGCGTCATGACACAAGCGTTGGCAGGGGAGGGCAAGCCCCCGCAGGAGGTGCTGCGCGGACTCAACCGGTTAGCGCTGGAGCTGGGTGGGGATGCGCTGGCGACGTTCCTGTTCGCGGTGTACGACCCAGTCGCGGGCCGAGTCGCCATCGCGAACGCGGGACATCTGCCGCCCGTCATGGTGCACCCCGGCGGCCGTACGGAGGTGCTGCGGGTGCCGCCGGGCGCGCCGATCGGTGTGGGCGGGGTGGACTTCGAGGCGGTGGAGCTGGACGCCCCGGCGGGTGCCACACTCGTGCTCTATACGGACGGGCTGGTCGAGTCGCGGATCCGTGATGTGTGGACGGGTATCGAGCAGCTGCGGGAGCGGCTGACGGAGACGGCCCGGCTGGCGGGGTCCCATGCGCCGCCGCTGGAGCCGTTGTGCGACGAGGTGCTGGACATGCTGGGGCCCGGCGACCGCGATGACGACATCGCACTGCTGGTCGCCGGGCTGGATGGCATTGCACGCCCGAAGCCGGAGGCCTGAGCCGTCGTGCCTCGTCGGGCGTGGGGATAGGAGGTGGGGTGGTGGTGCGAGAGCGGCGACTCCGAAGTCGTCTACCCGTCAAACCAGGCGTACTGGACGGCACGTTGAGCGTGCTTCTTCTTCACGCCTATCTTTCGAAGGTTATGCCTCGCTTCATCCAGGTACCAAAAATCATGCGCGGCCTTTTTGCAGTTCTTTTTTACCTTTGGGCCGATCGTGTAGTGGTGAACGTAAAGATAGTTCACGCACTGTGTTGTGCTTGCTTGTGCTGGTGCGGCGGTGGCCAGCGGTACCGCTACCCCTGAGACCAAGAGCGCGCCGGCTACTGCGACTCGTTGGAGCCTGCGTTTCATGCCTGCTTACCTCTTCCTTTTTCGAGGGCCAATCTTTTGCCCCGTTGCCATACGGTCAGTCCTTTATCGCTGTCGGCTATGGCGCAGACGGTCTCCCCGGCAGCGCTAATTCCGGAAGCGTTAGTGCTCTTCCTCATAGTCGAGTTGAGGACGCCGTTCACCCCGTGGCGCCATGGGCTCTTCCTGTCTAAGAGAGTGCCGGGACTCTCCCGGAAAGTCGTTAGCGGAGCGTGCACAGGTACTTAGCAATGCGTCTCGGTCTGAGTGCTGAGTGCGCTGTTCCGGTAGTCCCTGGGCGGTGCGCCATAGTGGGTGCGGAAAGCACGGGTGAAGTCGGCGGCGCGGGTGTACCCCCAGCGAGTGGCGATCTGGCGGATCGTGATGTGACGCAGTGCGGGGGCGGTGAGGTCGCGGCGGGCACGTTCGAGGCGTTGGAGTCGGATCCAGGCCGCGACGGTCATGTCTTGCTCCTGGAAGAGGCGGTGCAGGTGGCTGACGGAGATGTGGTGTGCGGCGGCGATCGCCCGGGGGGTGAGCTGGGGATCGGCAAGGTGCTGCTGGATGAAGGAGCGGATGTGCAAGGTCAGGGTCCGCCGACGGGATTCCGGGGTGAGGACGTCGGCGGCTTGGAGTTCGTGGGCGAACAGCGCGGACACCAGGTCGAGGACGATGGTCCCTAGCTGGGGGCCGTCGGAGGGCTGAAAGGAGCCGGTGTCCGTCGTGATGCGGGTGAGGAACTGAGCCAGCAGGGCACCGAACCCTTCCCGGCCCGATAGCCGCTGCCCGAGTAACTTGTCGGCCCCCTTTCCGGCTAACGCCAGCAACTCCTTGGGGAGTGCGAGACCGATCCCCTCCATCGGGCCCTGGCCGTTGATCGCGTGGCAATCGAAAGGCCGCGAGGAGTCGACCACGCACAGGTCACCGGGGCCGTGTGTGACTTCCTGGCCGGGCTGGACAACGATGCCCACGGTTCCGCGAGTGACGAGTGACATGTGGAGCCGCTCGGGATCGGACTGCCGGATCAGCTTGGGAGTTCGACGGAAGCGCATCGACTGCAATGCCGTCGGCCATACGTGAACGGTGCCGAGTTCCAGTAGATGCATGGATGCACGGAAGTTGTCAGCGTGGTCACTGCTCAGTTCCAACGGTGCGATCGTCTGCATCATGAGCTCACGCCAGTAGTCGAACCGCTCCGCGGCAGGTACGTCCTCACTCCGGAACACCATCTCGCACACCATGGCCTCGCTACCCCCCTGTTGAGTCCCCGTCCCCCTCACCTTCCCAGCCCTGAAGTGAGCACCCTCTCCTCGTCGCACCGGCCGGCCGCCGCCGCGATGTTCGCGAGCTCCGCGATCCCGGTGAGCGCGCCCTCGCCGGCCTTGAGAGGGCGGACCCCGATCAGCCCCACCAGCTCGCCGCGCACCAGCGGCGTCATGACCGGGCGTGGCACCGTCGCCTCACCCAGCCCTGCGGTGTACGCGCTCTTCACATCCACCATGCGCCCCCCCATCCGTGCTTCAGTCGCCGAGACCAACGACGACCTCGTCCCTTACGAGCGAGCCTCCGGCGCATGATCCGAATCGAGAACTCGTAGAGCCACGGCTGTCGTTGATCAGAAACGGCCACGTATGCGGTGCTGGCGGCGCTTACCCGGGCTGTCACGGGGAGAACCGCTCCGGGCGGAAGTCCGCGAGCATCTCATCTCTCTTCCCGTTGAGGATCTCCGAAGCAAGCAGTCGGCCGATTACCGGCCCGAGCGTGATGCCGCTGTGGGAAACGGCCTCGTTGTAGCCGGGCACAGACGGCACCGCTCCCACCGAGGGGAATCCGTCGGCCGGGATGGGCCGGTTGACTACCCGTGTCTGTGCGATGCAGGAGTTGCCGAGCTCGGGGACGACGTGCCGTGCCGCTTCGTGGAGCAGCCGTGCGAGTTCCGCTGGATCTTTGCCTGTGTCGATGAGTGCGTCGATCTCGCGGCTGTGGAGGACCACCGAAGCGTCTCCGTCAGGACGGATCTCTATGTGAGGCCGCGTGCATGGCCCGGTGAACCGGGACCTGCGCACAGTCGATCCGGGCGACGGCGCCGGGTTCCCGGCGCATCGGCAAGCGCCGTGCAATGAGCCCGGCGACCTGTGAGGCGCTGGGACCCGCTGCGTTCACGACGATGTCGACGTCGAGACAGCTCCCATCGGAGAGGGCAACTGCCCGGATGCTCCCGTCGGCACCGGTGGTGATGTCGCAGACCGCGGTGCCGGACCGGTGCTCGGCGCCGGATGTGGAGGGTGCCATCGCGGAGCAGGATCCGGTTCAGCCTCCGAGGCAGTGTGCAAGGTGGAGCAGATCTGCCAGGCGCAACACGCGTCCGTCGCAGCCTGGGAGGGGGACGTGGAGCGGCTGGGTCCAGTGAGCGGGGATTGCGTCCAGCCCGTAGTACGCCCCCGCGAGGCCTCCGGTCACCGCGGCGACGGTGTCCGTGTCACCGCCGAGGTCGATCGCCGCGCGTATCGCGTCTTCGAAGCTGGTGGTGGTGCGCAGGGCCCAGACGGCGGAGCCCAGGCAGGGCCAGACGGCACCGTTGAACTCGGTCGCCTCATCGGGGTGCCAGTCGGGCGCGAGGACTGTGGCGTAGCGGCCGCGGTGCTCGGGGTGGACGAGAGCCAGAATGTCCGGGAGCGAGGTGAGGGGGTCGGTGTCCTCGAACGTGACGCGGATGAGTTCGTGGAAGATCGCGGTGCCTTCCCAAGCTGCGCGGTCACCGTGGGTGAGGGCAGCGAGGCGGCGGGCCGCGTCCATGGTGGCTTCTTGGCCGACGGCAGCGAAGTGGACCGCGGAGGTCGATGCCCGCATCAAGGAGCCGTTTCCCGCTGCTCGTTGGTTGACCTGGAAATGGATCGTGGCGGCGCGGTCCCAGGGCATGCCGTTGGTCAGGACGTCTTCGGTCTGCAAGCCGATGTCCTTCGGTTCTGATACTGCCCACCGCTGGAAGCGGGTGAAGATGTCCGGCAGATCCAGTCCGCCCCGCTCCAGCAGCGACTCCGCGACCAGGACGGCCATCTGTGTGTCGTCAGTGGCCTCGCCGGGGTCCCAGCCACCGCCTCCGCACATCTCGCCACCGGCACCAGGCGCGGGAAACCGCGCGGAGAATGCTCCCCGGGGGCCAAACTCGAAGGGGCCGCCCAGGGCGTCACCCACCGCTGAGCCGACGACCGCGCCGGCGGCCCGCTGAATCCGCTTCATTCGCGCAGGTTATCTGTGCCGCGCCGCCGGCCGCGCGGCCCTATGTCCTTCTTCGGCTCCCCGAACCATCGGCGGCGAACGTGTCCCCTCTACGGAGGTGCGCCGCCTGAGACACCTTGGGACTGAGACACCCGTACAGGTCAGATAACGCCGTCGAGGAGCACACCGCCCTCGGGCAGGTGGCGTTGCGAGGCCGCCGCGATGCCGCCGAACGCCACCGTCAGTGCACTGCCCCGCCGCGAGCGAAGTTCCCCCGCCCATCGGGGCGCTGGGCGAGCAGGCAGCGGCGCCCGTCCCACTTGGCCTCCTACGTCACCCCGGCCGCCGGCAGCACGTCGACCGGCGCGGCCGGCATCGGCTCAGGAACGTGCAGCACCATGTCTGACGGCCACCACCTGACAGATCTGGCGGCGCCGCACGCCGGGGAAGTCGACCCAAGCAGGTCAACAGGTAGTCGGCGGCCCCCGAACCCGCGGTTCGGGG